>NZ_JBEPQI010000019.1:0-190153 GCF_040547725.1 Bradyrhizobium sp. LA2.1 | reverse complement strand
ACTTGTCAAACAGCCCGGGACCAGGAGGTCCCAACCTTCCAGAGTGGAAGGGTTCCGACACCCTTACCGACGATGAATGAACTCCAATCGACTTACGTCGACTGTTGTGTCACTCAACAAGGTGAGGAGCATCAGTGGCGCGTTCGCTCGCCTCGGTCAGTGACCCGGCGGCGCCGCGCTCAGTGGTCGGGTTATAGGCCCCCCCGCCCGGGATTGTCAACGCCCATTGTCAACAAATCGTCGCACGGTGGACCACCGAAAAAAATCCAGCGATTCCAGTCAATTAGAAGGGCCGCCAATGGCCGGATCAAAGCTGCACCGCAAAAAATCTCAAAAAAAGCTTGCCCGCCGGCGGGCTCCGGAGGGGCTTTGGACGCCTCTCCAGGCACCCTCTCCCTGCGTCCTTCCAGACGCCCCCGGGGCCCGGACAGGCGGGGGCCCATCCAGGCCGGACCAAGCCATCGTCCATGGCAGACGAGCCCCATCCAAGGCTGGACCGAGCTCCACCCCAGGCCAGACCTAGTCCCCCGGCGCCTGCCAGACGGGCTTCTTGCGCCCGGCCGTTCAGGAAACTTTTTCCATATTAGGCGCCGTACTAGAGCCACAATCCCGCGGCGTTCTGGTACAGACGAGCTTGAATCGCGGGATGCCAGTGGGGGCTGCCGGCGATTTTCATGGGGTCAGAGGAAGGCGATCTTGCAGATGACGCAGCCTTCCTCCGACATTCGAGAGACATCGAGAGACCTTTACCCGTCCAGTTGTTCGTAATTTCGGCCGGCCCCATCGAGGGCCTTCTGAGCGCGGGCGCCTGTACGGCTTGCCTTTTCCGGCGATCCCCCTTCAAGAGGGCGGCCAGGAGAGGTTCGAAATCAGGCATCTTGGGTCGTTGATTGGGGGACTTGGTTTGAACCACAGGACGTCGCGCGGCGCTTACGGGCGTGAGACCGGGATCATCGATCTCGGCCACGAGCCGCCGCTGTCCGTCGATGGTTCCGAGGCCGCCGTCATCGATCGCCGCCGCGTTTCCGTGCAATGGTTCAGCGGGACAATTCTGACCGGACTCTGCGGCGCAGCCCTGATCGGCGGCGCCGTTTTCGCTTCTCTCGACGGTGAGATGACCTTCGCCAAGGTGCCTGAGCGCGTCGAAGGCGCGCTGCGCGGCGCATTCGGCGCGGCCGATCGCGCCGCCACGCTGCACAAGAGCGACCGCCTGCCGCCGCCGAACGAATCCACGGCCTCGCGCAACATCGTGCGCGTCTCTACCGTCGCCCGCGTCGGCAACCGCGACGTGATGCGGGTGCGCCCGTTCGTCCGGATCGCCGGCAATCTGTCGATGTCGACGAGCGATCTGTCGGCGAAAATCCCGCCGTTCAACGCCCAGCGCCTGCTCACCGATGTCGGCTCCGATCCGAAGACCGCGGCGGAAGATCCGAACAATCCCGAGGCCGTCGAGCCCGATGCCGAAGTCTCCTTCGTCACCAAGGACCTGTCGCCGGTGCTGCCGAAGGCCAAGATTTCCGCCGTGGTGGCGCTCGACGACATCCTGATGCGGGTGCGCGACGCCGCCAACTGGCGCGGCAATGGTGGGGTGCGCTACGCCTCGCTCGCCAATGCCACCGCCGACGTCTCCGGCGCGACCGGCCCCTCCGACATGAAGATGGCCTACGCCACCGAAGCGTCGGCGTCCGATCCCTATGCCGGCTTCGAGACGCGCGTGGTGCCGGAAAACGTCACGCTGCTGCCGAAGACCAAGGAGCAGATCACCGGCGGCAATCCCAATGGCGAGCGCGTCCACGTGGTCAAGAAGGGCGACAGCGTCGGCTCCGTCCTGCGCGATCTCGGCGCGACGGCCGAGGAGATCAAGGCGATCACCGCGACGCTCGGCCCGCGCGGCCGCGACGGCGGCCTGAAGGAAGGCGAAAAACTCCGCATCCTGATGGCGCCCGCAAGCCCCGGCGCCCGCCTCCAACCCTATCGCGTCGTGGTTGCAAACGACACCATGGTCGAGGCGATCGCGGCGCTGTCCGATCTCGGCAAATACGTCGCGGTCGACGTCTCCAGCATGAACACCGTCGCCGATGCCGCGGCCAACGCCAACAGCGACGACGATGACGACGATGACGGCACCGGCGTGCGGCTCTACCAGAGCATCTACGAGACCGCGATGCGCAACAAAGTCCCGATGCCGGTCATCGAGGACATGATCAAGATCTACTCCTACGACGTCGATTTCCAGCGCAAGGTCGCGCCGGGCGATTCATTCGACGTGTTCTACGCCGGCGAAGAAGAGGGCACGACGTCGAACGAAAAGAACGACGTGCTGTTCGCCTCCCTCACGGTCGGCGGCGAGACCAAGAAATACTACCGCTACCAGAGCCCTGACGATGGCGTCGTCGACTACTATGACGAGACCGGCAAGAGCGCGAAAAAATTCCTGGTCAGGAAGCCCGTCAACAACGCGATCATGCGCTCCGGCTTCGGCGGCCGCCGCCATCCGATCCTGGGCTATGTGAAGATGCACACCGGCGTCGACTGGGCCACCTCCTACGGCACGCCGATCTTCGCTTCCGGCAACGGCGTGCTCGAGAAGGTCGGCCCCGAAGGCGGCTACGGCAAATATATCCGCATCAAGCACTCCAACGGCTACGAGACCGCCTACGGCCACATGTCGGCCTTCGCCAAGGGCATGGAGATCGGCAAGAAGGTGCGGCAGGGTCAGGTGATCGGCTTCGTCGGTTCGACCGGCCAGTCGACCGGCCCTCACGTCCACTACGAAATCCTGGTCAACGGCCGCTTCGTCGATCCGCTGCGCGTGAAACTGCCGCGCGGCCGTTCGCTGGAAGGCACGGTGCTCGCGGGCTTCGAGAAGGAACGCGACCGGCTCGACGCCATGATGAGCGGCCGCAACGGCGCCATCGCCCGCATTTCGGACGCAACCGGCGGCCCGTTGCAGGTCACCAACCGCTGATCCCTAACCGGCCGAAATCGACCGGACATCTCTGGAAAACATGATCTGGATGCGACGTCGTCAAGCGACGTCGTTTCACGGCGTTACAACGTCAAGTTTCGTTTGCCAAAGCGGCATCAAGGCATCGCGCGCGGGAGCGACGGCAGGCTGATCGTGGCGGAAGTGGGCGCCAGGCGACTAATCGAGATCGCGCCGGACAGCGGCAAGGTCACCGAGATCGCTGCCAATCTTCCGATCGGGCTGATGGGCGCACCCGGGGGCCTGCCCAGCAACATCCCGACTGGCGTCGCCATCGGCGCCTCCGGCGTCATCTACTTCTCCTCCGATATCGAGAACGCGATCTACAAGGTCACCAGGAAGTAGCGCGGAGGAAACCAGCCCGGTGGAACCGGCACGCGAGTTTGCCGGTTAAATGCTGACGGAAGCCGACCAACAGGAGGATCCCCATGCGGCGCCTCTCACGCGACGATGTCGTCAAGACAGTGGATCGGGCCGACGAAGTCACCATAGCCCAGATCATCGGAACCGGCGCGACGGTCGAGGAACTCGCCGAAGCCCAGGCCTGGCTCGCCAATGACGAGCCGATGATCAATGATTTGCGCCCGCTGGCGCACGGACGCGTGCGCGAGCTTGTCGACATCCTGTCGGAGCTCGATGAGGACAGCGACGAGCAAGGTCCAGCCGAACCCGGCTCAACATCCGCGGTCAGCTAGAGCGAACCTCGTCAAAGCAATTCGCCCCGGAGAGTTGGCCTCTCCGGGGCGATTTTTCGTTTTGCAGTGAGCGCGACGATCAGTTCAGTTTCCGCTTCGACGCCGGCGGCGCCTCGAACTGGGCGATCTCCGCGGTCTGCTGCGCCTTGCCGTTGAAGGTCAGCACGTTGCCTTCGGACGAGATCGCAACGTTGTCCCCGTCCTTGACGTCTCCAGCCAGGATCATCTCGGCGAGCGGATCCTGGAGGTAGCGCTGGACCACGCGCTTCAGCGGCCTTGCGCCGTAGGCCGGATCCCAGCCCTTCGCAGCAAGCCAGTCGCGGCCCGCGGCATCGAGCGTCAGCACGATCTTGCGATCGGTCAACAGCTTCTGCAGCCGGGCGAACTGGATCTCCACGATCCGTCCCATCTCGCTCCTCTGCAGGCGGTGGAACAGGATGATCTCGTCGACACGGTTCAGGAACTCGGGCCGGAAATGCCCGCGCACCATTCCCATCACCTGTTCACGCACGGCTGAGGTGTCTTCGCCCTCCGGTTGATTCACCAAATACTCCGAACCGAGGTTCGAGGTCATGATGATCAGCGTGTTGCGGAAATCGACGGTGCGGCCCTGACCATCGGTCAGGCGGCCGTCGTCGAGCACCTGCAACAGGACGTTGAAGACGTCAGGATGCGCCTTCTCGATCTCGTCGAACAGCACGACCTGATAAGGCCGGCGCCGCACCGCTTCGGTGAGCGCGCCGCCCTCGTCATAGCCGACATAGCCGGGAGGCGCACCGATCAGCCGCGAGACCGAGTGCTTCTCCATGTACTCGGACATATCGAGGCGGACCATCGCGGTCTCGTCGTTGAACAGGTACTCCGCCAGCGCCTTGGTCAGCTCGGTCTTGCCGACGCCGGTGGGCCCCAGGAACATGAACGAGCCGGTCGGCCGGTTCGGATCCTGCAGGCCCGCGCGCGAACGGCGCACGGCGGTTGCCACCGCACGCACGGCCTCGGCCTGGCCGACGACGCGCTTGCCGAGCTGCTCCTCCATCTTCAGGAGCTTCTCCTTCTCGCCTTCCAGCATCTTGTCGACGGGCACGCCGGTCCAGCGCGAGACCACCTGCGCGATGTGGTTGGCGGTGACCGCCTCCTCCATCATATCGCCGGAGCCCTCACGCGCCTCGATGTCCGCCAGCTGCTTCTCAAGCTGCGGGATCCGGCCATAGGCCAGCTCGCCGGCCTTCTGGAATTCGCCGCGCCGCTGTGCGTCGGCGAGATCGACGCGCAGCGCGTCCAGCTCCGACTTCAGCTTCTGGGCGTTGGAGAGCTTGTTCTTCTCCGCGCTCCAGCGCGACGTCAGGGCCGCGGATTTCTCTTCGAGTTCGATGAGCTCCTTCTGAAGCCCCTCGAGACGGGTCTTGGAGCCGAGATCGCTCTCCTTCTTGAGAGCTTCCTGCTCGATCTTGAGCCGGATGATCTCGCGGTCGAGCGAATCCAGCTCTTCCGGCTTGGAATCGACCTGCATCTTCAGCCGCGCAGCCGCCTCGTCCATGAGGTCGATCGCCTTGTCCGGCAGGAAGCGGTCGGTGATGTAGCGGTTGGACAGCGTCGTCGCCGCCACGAGCGCGGAATCGGTGATCCGCACGCCGTGGTGCTGCTCGTACTTGTCTTTCAACCCGCGGAGGATCGAGATGGTGTCCTCGACGGAGGGCTCGCTCACGAAGATCGGCTGGAAGCGCCGCGCCAACGCCGCATCCTTCTCGACGTGCTTGCGGTACTCGTCGAGCGTGGTGGCGCCGATGCAGTGCAGCTCGCCGCGCGCGAGCGCGGGCTTGAGCAGGTTGGATGCGTCCATCGCGCCGTCGCCCTTGCCGGCGCCGATCAGCGTATGCATCTCGTCGATGAACAGGATGAAATTGCCCTCGCTCGCGGTGACTTCCTGGAGCACGGCCTTCAGCCGCTCCTCGAACTCGCCGCGATATTTCGCACCCGCAATCAGCGCGCCGAGATCGAGCGAGAGCAGCTTCTTGTCCTGGAGGGTCTCGGGCACGTCGCCGTTGACGATGCGCAGCGCGAGGCCCTCGGCGATGGCGGTCTTGCCGACGCCGGGCTCACCGATCAGCACGGGATTGTTCTTGGTCCGGCGCGAGAGCACCTGGATGGTGCGGCGGATCTCCTCGTCGCGGCCGATGACCGGATCGAGCTTGCCGTCGCGCGCAGCCTGGGTCAGGTCGCGGGCATATTTCTTCAGGGCGTCATAGGCGTTCTCGGCGGTCGCCGAGTCCGCCGTGCGGCCCTTGCGCAGCGCCTCGATCGCGGCATTGAGATTTTGCGGGGTGACGCCGCCCTTGGCCAGGATCGCGCCAGCCTCGCTGGTCTTTTCCAGCGCGAGGCCGAGCAACAGCCGCTCGACGGTGACAAAGCTGTCGCCGGCCTTCTCGCCGGCCTTTTCGGCAGCATCGAAAGTGCGGGCGAGCTCGGGTGCCAGATAGATCTGCCCGGCGCCGCCGCCGGAGACCTTCGGCACCTTGTTGAGAGCGTCCTCGGTCGCCTTCAGAATTGCGCGGGAATTGCCGCCAGCGCGGTCGATCAGACCGGCAGCGAGGCCCTCATTGTCGTCCAGCAGAACTTTCAGGACGTGCAGGGTCGAAAACTGCTGATGCCCCTCGCGCACCGCAAGCGATTGCGCGGACTGGACGAAGCCCCTGGAGCGTTCGGTATATTTGTCGATGTTCATGTCTTTTCTTTCCCTCGGCCTGCCCCTGGAGCCCTCTAAGGCACTCCAAACGGCATCTTCATTGGGTTTCCGCTGGACGCGTTGACGTTCCTCAACCGGCAGCGGTCGTTAGCAGCCGGCGCTGGCGCCGGCCTGACCCAGATGTGGGAAGCTTGGCCTCGGATCGGAAGAGGCGCGTTCACAATTTCGTGCACGGGCCTGCCTGCTTGGCGCCAGCAGGTCGAATCCCTTAAGTAGCGACATGACAGCCAGCCAGACCGCCGAAATCACCGGCCTTTACCGCTACCCGATCAAGGGCCTGACGCCGGAATCCCTGCCCCGGGTCCCCTTGCGGATCGGCCAGACCCTGCCCGCCGACCGCCGCTACGCCATCGAGAACGGACCGAGCGGCTTCGATCCGGAGGCGCCGGCCTGGAAGCCGAAAATCCAGTTCCTGATGCTGGCGCGCAATGAGCGGCTTGCGTCCCTCGACAGCCGGTTCGAGGACGCGACCAACCGCCTGACCATCCGCAAGGACGGCCAGGTTGTCGCCAGCGGCGATCTGGAGACCACTGCCGGGCGCGCCGCCATCGAGGATTATTTCACGGAGAATTTTCAGCCGGAGCTGAAGGGCCCGCCAAAAGTTCTGTCCGGCCGCGACCACAGCTTTTCCGACGTCGCCCGCAAGGTCGTATCGATCATCAATCTCGGCAGTGTCCGCGCGATCGAGACCATGCTCGGCGGCGCCGCAGTCAATCCACTGCGCTTCCGCGCCAATCTCTACGTGAAGGGCTGGCCGGCCTGGTCCGAGCTCGACCTCGTCGGCGAGACGCTGGCGATCGGCGAGGCCCGGCTCAAGGTGGTCAAGCGCATCGTCCGCTGCCCGGCGGTCAACGTCGATCCCAAGACCGCGCAGCGCGATCTCGAGATACCGCCGACGCTGTCGCGCCATCTCGGCCACATGGATTGCGGCATCTATGCCGAGGTCATCGCCGACGGCGAGATCGGCGTCGGTGACGCGATCGCGGTGGAAGCGCCGAGATTGGTGTGAGCGGGTCGCTGTTACTTCCGTCATTGCGAGCGCAGCGAAGCAATCCAGAGATCTACCCGTTGAGGCAATCTGGATTGCTTCGTCGCTTCGCTCCTCGCAATGACGACAGCAACGAGCGTCAGTTCGGCATCACATACGCATAGATCCGGCCGCGCGAGACCGGTGCCTCGCGAACGCGATTGCCGTTGTTGCCGGAGATCATGATCGGATTGCCCTGCGCGTCCACGCCGGTGATGATGCCGACATGGCCGCCCCGGCGACCGCGCGACATGACCGCGATGGCGCCGACCTGCGGACCGGAGACACGCGTGCCGTAGCGCGCGAACGAGCTCGCCATGTCGGAGCCGGTGCCCTGATGGCCGGTATGCTGCAGCACCATGTTCATGAAGCGCGCGCACCACAGGCTGCCGCGCCCGGTCGGATTGCCGCCGATATAACGGCGCGCCTCGGACACGAGGCCCGATCCGCCGCCGAAGCCGCCACCGCTATTGGCCATTCCAGGATTGGTCATTCCGTTGTTGGCCATGCCGCCGACATTGGCGTTCGGATTGTAGCTCGCCTGGGTGTCGGCGAAGCCGCTCGCCTGCAACTGCGCCGCGCCGCGCTCGAAGCGCGAGCTGCGGGCATGGTGGCGATAATGACGGTCATGATGATGTCTGGCGTGGTGCACGTAAGCGTGCCGCTCTGCGCTATGACGATGATGCGGCCGCGCTGAGGCCGGAGAAACGAACGCGGCAATCGCCGCGAAGAAAATCGCCAGCGCGACAACACAACGCGACAGGCGAGACGCAAACAACTCCAACATACTTCATCCTTCTTGACACCCCACTTCCCCAATCGGCCCGTGCGATGGCCGGCATCCGTCTGGCCGTTAAGCCGCCGGATGTGGCGAGAAAAAGACGCCACGCCCGCGAATAGCTGCGATGATTTTGTGCCGGTGCTGGCTTGAGGCTGCCGCATTGCGGACAACAACGTTAACTGCAATTCTCCAAAGGCGGCTTGAAGAGAGGGAAACAGTTAATGCCCCACGCCACGACCAGGGACGACGTCCGCATCTATTTCGAAGAAGCGGGTCAGGGAACGCCAATTATTTTTCTGCATGAGTTCGCGGCCGACTACACCAATTGGGAGCCGCAGATGCGCTACTTCTCGCGCGGCCATCGCTGCATCACCTATTCCGCGCGCGGCTACACGCCGTCGGACGTGCCTGATGGCGAGGTCTACACCTACAAGCATTTCTACACCGACGCGCTCGCGGTACTCGATCATCTCAAGATCGAGCGCGCGCATCTCGTCGGCCTGTCGATGGGCGCCTATTCGTCGCTCCAGATCGGGTTGAACGCACCGCAGCGCGCGCTGTCGATGACGCTGGCCGGCGTGGGCTCAGGATCGGAGATCGAGAATCTCGACAACTGGCGCAAGCAGTGCCGCGCCAATGCCGAGCAGTTCGAGACGCTCGGCTCCGCCGAGGTCGCAAAGGTCACGCGCGAGGCGCCGAGCCGGATTCCGTTCCTCGTGAAGGACCCGCGCGGCCACGCCGATTTCTACGCCGCGCTGGCGCGCCACGACGCCAAGGGTTCGGCCAACACGATGCGCGGCTTCCAGGGCGGCCGTCCCTCGATCTTTGCGATGACCGACGCGATCAAAGGCGTAGCGACACCGGCGCTGATCATCTGCGGCGACGAAGACGATCCCTGCGTCGGAGCAAGCCTGTTCCTGAAGAAGCACCTGCCCGCGGCGGGCCTCGCGATGTTTCCGAAATCCGGCCACGTGCTCAATCTGGAGGAGCCCGCGCTGTTCAACGAGAGCGTGGAGCGGTTCGTGACGCTGGTGGAAGCCGGGCGCTGGCCGGTGCGCGATCCGCGGTCGCTGGCGGCGCATTAGATTGCCAGTCGCTGTCATTCCGGGATGCGCCGACAGGCGCAGGCCCGGAATGACGGCAGCTACTTCCCCTGCCCACGCGTGAGCAAGAACACGCCCTGCTCGCCGAACATGTTCCACACCCACCACGGCAAGCGCAGCCGCAATGGACGGCCGTAGAGATCCAGCGCCTCCGCGCGCTCCATCTTGACGTGGATCGCGTCGCAGAGCTCGACGAAATCCTTGATGGTGCAGAAATGGATGTTGGCGGTGTCGTACCAGGTCGCCGGCAGATTCTCGGTGCGCGGCATGTGGCCGCCGACCAGGAGCTGGAGCCGCATCTTCCAGAAGCCGAAATTCGGGAACGACACGATGGCGCGGCGGCCGATGCGCAGCAGATTCTCCAGCACGACCCGCGGCTGCCGCGTCGCCTGAAGCGTCTGCGACAGGATGACGTAATCGAAGGCGTCGTCGGGATAATTGACGAGATCGGTGTCGGCATCGCCCTGCACCACCGCGAGGCCCTTGGCGACGCAGCGGTTGACGCCCTCGCGCGACAGCTCGATGCCGCGCCCGTCGATGCCGCGGGTCTCCAGAAGCTGGAGCAAATCGCCCTCGCCGCAGCCGACGTCGAGCACTTTCGAGCCGGGCTTGACCATCTCGGCGACCAGCAGATGATCGGCGCGAAACTGGCCGGACTGCTCCGTCGCAACGCCGCCCAGCGGCAGCACTTCCTGCACAGACATCGCTAGCCGTCCTTGTCAGTCAATCCTGGCGGTGAGCCCGCGCGCCTTCCCTGCCGATTGCAGGAAGGCACGGGCGATATCGAAGAATTCGGGCACGTCGAGCAGGAAGGCGTCATGGCCGCGATCGGTCTCGATCTCGGCGAACGACACCCGCGCGCTCGACGCGTTCAGGGCATGCACCAGCGCGCGCGATTCCGAAGTCGGGAACAGCCAGTCGCTGGTGAAGGAGACCACGCAGAAGCGCGTCTCGATGCCCGCGAACGCTTTCGCCAGCACGCCGCCGTGGTCGCCGGCGATGTCGAAATAGTCCATCGCACGGGTCAGATAGAGATAGGAGTTGGCGTCGAACCGCTCGACGAAGGACGAGCCCTGGTAGCGCAGGTAGCTCTCGACCTGGAAATCGGCGTCGAACGAGAACGTCGGCAGCTCGCGATCCTGCATGCGGCGGCCGAACTTGCGATGCAGCGCGGCGTCGGAGAGATAGGTGATGTGCGCGGCCATCCGTGCCACCGCAAGTCCGCGATGCGGATGGATGCCCTGATCCGTGTAGCGGCCGTTGTGCCAGTCGGGATCGGCCATCACCGCCTGGCGACCGAGCTCGTGGAAAGCGATGTTCTGCGCCGAGTGCCGCGTCGCGCAGGCAATCGCCAGCGCGGAGTACACGCGCTTGGGATAGGCCGCGGTCCATTGCAGCACCTGCATGCCGCCCATCGAGCCGCCGACCACCGCGAACAACGTGTCGATGCCGAGCCGGTCGATCAGCATCGCCTGCGCGCGCACCATGTCGGGAATGGTGATGACAGGGAAATCCAGGCCCCACACCTTGCCGGTCGCCGGATTGATCGAGGCCGGCCCGGTCGAGCCCATGCAGCCACCGATCACGTTGGCGCAAATGATGAAGTAGTGCTGAGGATCAAGAGGTCGGCCGGGACCGACCAGCGTCTCCCACCAGCCCGACTTGCCGGTGACGGGATGCACGTTGGCGACATGCTGATCGCCGGTCAGCGCATGGCAGATCAGCACCGCGTTGGAGCGATCGGCGTTGAGCTCGCCATAGGTCTGGTAGGCGATCTGGAATGGGGTGAGATCGATGCCGCAATCGAGTCGCAGCGGCTGCTCGGCGCCGAACTGCGCGACCTGCGAATTCGGATGATCCGCCTCATGCGACCGGTCGTCGGCACTGATCGCGGGACTTGGCACAGGCTTCACGCCAACCATCATCGACCTCGTTTGCGACACCCGTCAGGCTGCCGCTGGAATCAGGCCATGAAAAACCCGGCCTGAACGATAGGTTCGGCCGGGATCGGAAGCGTCCCCGGCCTGTTTAGCGAGTTTTTTAACGTGGCTGCAAGCCGGCCGGCTCAAATGACCACGGAACGGGCAAAAGCTACTGTCTTGGGCGGTTTTCGTCAAGTCACGGTCCGGATTAGCCAAATTCATCCCTGAAAGGCCGGCCGAAAAGGCCCGGTTTCCCTTTGCATTTCTCTTTGCTTTCGCCGCGCCGACTGCCTAATCAGGACGTCGATCGCAGCGGATCCGGCCATGCCGATGGGCCTTGGCCGACCCGCATTGGAACGCCTCTCACCAGCATCTCGCAGATATGTCCCAACGTCCGCCCGCGCCACCATCGCTCCAGGAATTGCGCAAGGAGATCGACGCGATCGACGAGGGCATGCATCGTCTCCTGATGCAGCGCGGCGACATCATCGACCGCCTGATCCAGGTGAAGCAGACCCAGGAGGTCGGCTCGGCGTTCCGCCCGGCGCGCGAGGCCGCCATGATGCGTGACATCGTCCAGCGTCATCGCGGCATCCTGCCGCTCGACACGGTCGAGAGCATCTGGCGCGTCATCATCTCGACGTTCACTTACGTCCAAGCGCCGTTCTCCGTGCATGCCGACATCTCGGTGAGCGAGCCGGCGATGCGCGATTCCGTACGCTTCCATTTCGGCTTCACGGTGCCTTACGTCGCGCATTTCAGCGCGCAGGCCGCGGTCGAAGCGGTGGCGAAGTCCAAGGGCGATCTGGCGCTGGTCTCGGCGACCTCGAGCCGCACGCCATGGTGGCTGGAGCTGGAAGCGGACGGCGCGCCGAAGATCATCGCGCGGATGCCCTTCGTCGAGCGCGCCGACCATCCGGCCGCACTGCCGGTGTTCGCGATCTCGCGCGTCGCCGACAGCGCCGTGGTGACGGAGGTCGAGACCTTCAGCGTGCGCGTGTCCGGGTGGAACGCCGAGGTCGCCCGCGCCCTGTCGCCGCTCGCCGAGATCGTGGCGGTGCCCGATACCGCCTTCGACGGCGCCGCGCTGCTGGTCTCGGTCACGAGCGCGACCAGCATCGACAAAATCAGGGCTGCCCTGATCGAAGCGGGGGCCTCGGTGCGCTCCACGGCCCTCGTCGGCAGCCACGCAACGCGCTATACGGTGCCCTCGACCGGGTCGAAATCGTAGATCGCGAACCGCCTGAAGTTACTTCCGGAGTTGAAGATGTCCCGCCCCGTGCCGAATCCCGGCATTCTCGATATTGCGCCCTACACGCCCGGCAAGAGCCCGGTGGCTGAGCCGGGCCGCAAGGTGTTCAAGCTCTCGGCCAACGAGACGCCGTTCGGGCCCTCGCCCAAGGCGATCGAGGCGTTCAGGAACGTGGCGGCGCATCTGGAAGACTATCCGGAAGGAACCTCGCGCGTGTTGCGCGAAGCGATCGGCCGTTCTTTCGGGCTCGACCCCAACCGCATCATCTGCGGCGCCGGCTCGGACGAGATCCTCAATCTGCTCGCCCACACCTATCTCAGCCACGGCGACGAGGCGATCTCGACCACGCACGGCTTCCTGGTCTACCCGATCGCGACCATGGCGGTCGGCGCCAAGAACGTGGTCGCGCAGGAGACCAACCTCACCTGCAATGTCGACGCCATCCTCAAGGCGGTGACGCCGAAGACAAAGCTGGTCTGGCTCGCCAATCCCAACAATCCGACCGGCACCTATGTGCCGTTCGACGAGGTCAAGCGGCTGCGCGCCGGCCTGCCGTCGCACGTGCTGCTGGTGCTCGATGCCGCCTATTCCGATTACGTCTCGCGCAACGACTACGAGATGGGGATCGAGCTCGTCGCCACCACCGAGAACACCGTGGTGACGCACACCTTCTCCAAGATCCACGGTCTCGCCGCGCTGCGCGTCGGCTGGATGTTCGGTCCGGAGCACATCATCGACGCGGTCAACCGCATCCGCGGTCCCTTCAACGTGTCGACGCCGGCGATGTATGCCGCGGTCGCAGCGATCGAGGACACTGCGCACCAGGCGATGTCGAAGCAGTTCACCGAGACCTGGCGCAACTGGCTCTCCGAGGAGATCGGCAAGCTCGGACTGAAGGTGACGCCGGGCGTCGCCAATTTCGTGCTGATCCACTTCCCGGAAAATGGCAAGACCGCGGACGAGGCCGACGCATATCTTACCAAGCGCGGGCTGGTGTTGCGCGCGCTGAAGAACTACCGCCTGCCGCATTCGCTGCGCATGACCATCGGCACCGAGGAGGCCAACCGCCTCGTCGTCGAGGGCCTGCGCGACTTCATGGCCGGCAAATGAGCACCACCCCGCACTTCCAGCGCGTTGCGCTGATCGGCTTCGGCCTGATCGGCGGCTCGATCGCGCGCGCTGCGAAGCTCCAGGGCTTGGCCTCCGAGATCGTCACCACCGCGCGCTCGGAGAAGACGCGCGCGCGGGTGCTGGAGCTCGGCATCGTCGACCAGGTCGTGGCGACCAATGCGGAAGCGGTGAAGGATGCCGACCTCGTCATCCTCTGCATTCCCGTCGGTGCCTGCGGGCCGGTGGCGCAGGAGATCGCGGCGCATCTCAAGCCGGGCGCGATCGTCTCCGACGTCGGCTCGGTCAAGGGCGCGATCGTCAGGGACATGGCGCCGCATCTGCCGAAGACCATTCATTTCGTGCCGGCGCATCCCGTCGCGGGCACCGAGCATTCGGGCCCCGACTCCGGTTTCGCCGAGCTCTTCATCAACCGCTGGTGCATCCTGACGCCGCCGGAAGGCGTCGATGCGGCCGCCACCGATCGGCTGCGCGCGTTCTGGGCGGCGATGGGCGCCAAGGTCGAGATCATGACGCCGGATCATCATGATCTCGTGCTCGCGATCACCAGCCATCTGCCGCATCTGATCGCCTACACAATTGTCGGCACCGCCGACGAGCTGGCGCAGGTGACGGAGTCCGAGGTGATCAAGTTCTCGGCCGGCGGCTTCCGCGATTTCACCCGCATCGCCGCGTCCGACCCGACGATGTGGCGCGACGTCTTCCTCGCCAACAAGGAGGCCGTGCTGGAGATGCTCGGCACCTTCACCGAGGATCTCGCCAAGCTTACCCGCGCGATCCGCCGCGGCGACGGCGAGGCGCTGTTCGACCACTTCACCCGCACCCGCGCCATCCGCCGCGGCATCGTCGAGATCGGCCAGGATTCGGCCGCGCCGGATTTCGGCCGGCCGCATGCGCAGCTCGGCAAGAAGCCGTAGACACCCTCTCTCCTCCGTCATTGCGAGGAGCGCAGCGACGAAGCAATCCAGACTGTTTCCGAGGAGAAAGTCTGGATTGCTTCGCTTCGCTCGCAATGACGGGGCATCAATACAGCGGCGGGATCTGCCCGACCTTGACCGGGCCGAGCAGCACGGCGCCGTCGACGAACTTCAGCGGGAAGCTCCTCGCCTTCTTGCCCTCAAGCGTGCTCTCGGTGCCGATCGAATTGATGCCGGCCGCAACGCCGGCATTGGCGTTCTGCTTGATGACCTTGCCGAGGCCGGGAACGGCGCGGTCGAGGGCGCCGAACAGATTGTTGAGGTCCTGCGACTTCACGCCCGGCGCAACGCGGTCGAGGGTTGCCTGCGGCACCCCCTCCTCCAGCATCTTGTCGATGCCGAGCGCCGGGATCACGCGCTCGAGCCCGGTCACCGTCATCTGCAATTCGCCGTCGAGTCGGCCATTGGCCGAGAGCCCCAGCGTGCCGGCCGCAACCGCGATCATCTCGCCCTGCTGGACGCGCGACTGCACGATCTCGATGTGACCGCCGGCGGCCTGGATCTCGCGGAAGCGTTGCGGCCACGGCTTTGGCGTGAGGTCGGAGAGGCCCGTGATCTTCGCGCGCGTGTCCGCCTCGAACGGCTCGGCGAGCAAGGGATGAACACCCTGGATGCTGCCCTGCGCGACGTGCAGCACGGTCTCGATCACAGGATGATCCGACCGCGACCCGTCTGCGAGGCGACCGTGCAGCTCGACCTGCTTGGCGCGCGCGAGCGGCACCTGCACGCTGCCGTCGAGACGATTGATGACGGGATCGTCGAACACGATGGAGGCGCGATCCGGCACCGCCGGCAGGCCGAACACGCTGCTGCGGCCCTTGCTCCAATTCACCACGAAGGTGTTTTGCGTGACGCCGTCGGTGAGCGTCGCCGGCGCGGAGAATTCGGCGATGACGCGCTTGGGATCGTAGACCTGGGCGACGACCAGGATGTTGTCGAGCTTCGCCGTGAACGGCGTCTTGCTGGCGTTCTGCGACACCAGGGCGACGCTGGCGCCGGAGCACTGGACCTCGAAGCGGAACGGGAAGCCGGCGATCGAGCGCTTGGCGCAATCGTAGATGCGGCCGGACTTGGCCTCCTGCGCCCGCCAGGCGTCTGCGGCAATTTCGGCCTGCGAGGCCGCATAGAACCAGAAACAGCTCCACGCGACGGCGAGGATCAGGAGGATAATGGGGGCGATGAAAAGGCCCCAACGGGGGCGGCGGCCTGTGGCAACGGTCATATCTGACATGCGGCGACCCTTTGACCCCAGATTTTGTCAAATGTAAGCGGGGTTCGGCCGCGCCGAAAGGCCGAGAATTCGCTTCGCTTGGGGGCGTCGTTCTGGTAGCCGTGCCCGAAATGTCGGAAATGACCCTCCCCTCCGTCACCACAGCCAAGGGCGACCTCTGGGTGTTCGGCTATGGCTCGCTGATGTGGCGGCCGGGCTTCGAATTCAGGGAACGCGTCCCGGCGCGGCTGGTCGGCGAGCACCGCGCGCTCTGCGTCTATTCCTTCGTGCATCGCGGCACGCCGGAGCAGCCTGGCCTGGTGCTCGGGCTCGACCGCGGCGGCGCCTGCCGCGGCATTGCTTTTCGCGTCGCCGAGAAGGACCGCGCCGACGTCGTCGCCTATCTGCGGGCGCGCGAGCAGGTCACGTCCGTCTATCGCGAGGTGATGCGCTCGGTGTGGCTTGAGAACGATGCGCGACAGCGCGTCTCCGCGCTCGCCTACGTGGTCGACCGCGGCCATGTCCAATATGCCGGCCGGCTGTCGCTCGCCGACCAGCATCGCCATGTCGTCCAGGGTCATGGCCAGTCCGGCGCCAACCGCGACTACGTGACGGCAACGGTGAAAGCGATCGAGGCCGAAGGTTTTCGCGACACGCAGCTGCATCAGCTCGCGACCATGCTGCATGGTGATGCGCATTCCCTGCACGCGCCGGCTCCCGCAGAAGATCGCGAGAACCGCTAGCGCTCCGACGGCGCGTAGCTCGGCGACGAGCCGATGAGCTGCTCCTGCTCTTTCCGGCCCGCTTCGACGAGGCGGCCGGTCGCGTCTTCGATGGCGGTTTGCACGCGCGAGAGAAACTCGTCTTTCGGCAGGCCTGATGGCAGCGGATCGAGGAACTCGACCACCAGCGTGCCGGGATAGCGCATGAAGGTGCGGCGCGGCCAGAACAGGCCGGAATTGAGCGCGATCGGCAGACACCGCACGCCACATGACGAGTAGATCTGCGCAAAGCCGGTCTTGTAATCGGGCGCGGCGCCGGGCGCCCGGCGTGTGCCTTCCGGAAAGATCACGAGCTGCCCGCCTGCGCGCACCGCCTCGCGCGCCCGCCGCGTCATGTCCAGCAGCGCCTTCACGCCGGCCTTGCGGTCGATCGCGATCATTCCGGTCTTGACCAGGAACTGGCCGAAGACCGGGATCTGCATGAGCTGACGCTTGAGGATGAAGATCGGACGGTTGAAGAAGCCCGGCAGCACGAACGTCTCCCAGAACGACTGATGCTTCGCCGCGATCACCAGTGGCCCTGCCGGAATCTTCTCCAGCCCACGGAATTCGACCTTGATGTTGCAGATCACGCGCATCAGGAACAGCGTCGCCTTCGCCCACCATTGCGCGACCGTCAGCATGGCACGCGGCGGCAATGCGAAGGTCGGCAGCGCCACGATCGCGAGGCATACGAGCACGGCGTAGAACAGCACGTTGAACAGGAGCGAGCGCAGGAAAATCAAAAACATCGATGGTCCGATCAATTGGCCTGTGCCGTGGCGGGCCGCTTCGGCGCCACGCCAGCAGGCTGCTCCGACATCTCGGGGGAAAGGTCAATCCCGAAATCCTCCAGCCGCACCCTCAGCTCGGCGGCGATGTATTTGACGTATTCGGACAGGAGCAGCCGCAAGGTGGAGGCCGAGGTCCACCACGGCTCCTCACGCCATTTTTCGCCGACCACTGCGAACGGGATCAGCGTGGTCTCCGGCATCGCATGCGAGAACTCCACCAGCGCGCGCGGCATGTGATAGTTCGAGGTGACGACGATCAGCGATCTGAAGCCGCGCCCCTCGGCCCAGCGCCGCGCTTCCGCCGCGTTGCCGCGGGTCGAGACCGCGGTGCGGTCGAGATCGACACAGCAATGCATGAAGGACTGGTTCTCCGGCAGCGTCCGGGAGATGTCGCTCGCCGTCGAGGTCGGGTGCACGCCGGAGATCAGGAGCCGCTTGCCGTAGCCGGCCGCCAGGAGCTCCATCGCATCCGACACCCGCGAGGAGCCGCCGGTCAGGACCACGATGCCGTCCGCCTTGCGGTCCGGCGCGATCTCAGCGCCGCGCAATTGCGCCAGGAAGGCGACGAAGCCCGCCGCCGCGCCGACGAAGACGAACGCGATCGTCGATACCAACGCCGCGCGCAGCCAGCCACGCGGCAATTTCGGCGATCGATCGTCGGTCGGCGCGGTCATATGATGTCGGTGATCCCTTCCCCGGATGATTTTAGGACGTTTTGAGGCGAAGTGGAGTCCGGTTTATCGGGCTCAATCGACGTCATTCAGTGTCGCGAACAGCGTCTGGCGCGAGGCAACCGCGGTGATGGCGCCGATCAGCACCGCCTGCACCGCGAGCACGATGTAGCCCGACGGCCGCAGCGAGAAGGTGCCGAGCAGAGCTGCGAACTGGTCGCCGACGGGGGTCCCGGAAAACCAGCCGGCGATCGACTCGGAGAAGCCGAACACCAGCATGGCGGCGCCGCCGCCGATCACGCCGCCCTCCAGGCCCAGCCTGAGGAAGTGACGCAGGAAGCGGTTGGCGATGTAACGGTCGCCGGCGCCGACGAAATGCAGGACCTCGACGATCGGTTGGTTCGCCGCCATGGCGCCGCGGGTCGCGAACGAGACCGAGATGATGGTCGCGATGATGACGAGTGCGAGGATGCCGATGCCGGCGAGCACGGTGGCGTTGGTCATCGAGCGCATCCGCTCGATCCAGGCGCGGTGATCGTCGACGCTGGCGCTCGGGGCGGCCTGGGTCACACGCGCGCGCAAGGCGCCGAGATCGAGCAGCGTGCCGGGCTGCACGCGCGCGATGATCATCCGCGGCACCGGCAAATCGTCCATCGACAGGCCGGTGCCGAGCCAGGGCTCGAGCAGCTTGCCGCTCTCGTCCTTGGTGAACGGCTTGACCTCGATGATGCCGGCCTGCGCGCGGATGGCCTCTGTCACTGCCGCGGTGTCGCGATCGAGATCGCGGCCGGTCTGCGGGCGGACCTGGATGGTGATTTCGCTTGCAACGTCCGACTGCCATTCCGCGGCGGAGGCACTGACGAGCAGCACCGTGCCCGTGGTCATCGAGGCGAGGAAGGTCATGATGGCGACGACGGCAACCAGCGCGCGGCCGTGGATCGAGGCGCGCGGCACGATCGGCGACATGTTGCGCGCCTTGGGCGGAAGCTGCGGACGCTCCTGTCCGAGATCTACCAGCACGCCGCGGTCGTCGGGCCTACTCATAGACGTGCAGCCGCCCCTGGTGCAGCACGAAGCGTCGCGCCTCGTACTGGTCCATCAGGCCGATGTCGTGGGTGGCGATGATGACGGCGGTGCCCGATTTGTTGAGCTCGATGAACAACCGCAGCAGCCGGCGCCCGAGCGTCGGATCGACGCTGCCGGTCGGCTCGTCGGCGAGCAGGAGCTGCGGCCGCGAGATCACGGCGCGCGCGATCGCGGCGCGCTGCTTCTCGCCGCCGGACAGGATCGGCGGCAGCGCGTCCATGCGGTCACCGAGGCCGACCCAGCGCAACAGGTCGATCACCTCCTTGCGGTAGCTCGACTCGCTGCGGCCCATGACGCGGAACGGCAAGGCGACGTTCTCATAGGTCGTCATGTGGTCGAGCAGGCGGAAGTCCTGGAGCACGATGCCGATGCGCTTGCGCAAATCCGCGATCTCGTCCTTGCCGAGCTGCGAGATGTCGTGGCCGAACAGGTTGACGAGGCCGCGCGTCGGCCGGTGCGACAGGAACAACAGACGCAGCAGCGAGGTCTTGCCGGCGCCGGACGGGCCGGTGAGAAACTGGAAGGAATGCGCCGGAATCTCGAAACTGAGGTCGCGCAGAATCTCCGGCCCCAGTCCGTAACGCAATCCGACATTTTCGAACCGAACCAAGCTCAGCTCCGTTCGAGAGGGGGCGCGGGCCGCGCTGCTGCGCTCCGCCACACGCGATCAACGGGTTTTGCGACCGTTATGGTTTCCGGTTCGTTAACGGTCGCTCTGTAGCATCTGGGATGCCCGGTTCTCCGCGACCGAAGCATCGTCAAGACCAGTCCGTGCATCAAGGCTCGTGTCCATGCATATCGTCTGCCCCCATTGTACGACATCCTACGCCATCAAGCCCGCGAGCCTGGGGGCGAACGGACGAACGGTCCGCTGCTCCCGCTGCAAGGAGACCTGGGTCGCCTATGCCGAGGATGCCATCGAGGAGGCGTCCGTCCCGGCCATGGCGGCGGCCAGCCAGGCCGACGACCAGTCCGACCTCGCCGAGCAGTGGAACTCCTACGCCAGGGACGACGGCGCCGCCGACACGCCGGTCGTCGACAGCCCCTCGATCGCCAGCGACTGGCCGGCCGAGGACGCCCAGGAGACCGAGGACGAATGGTCAGCGGCGGCCCGCGCCGCCGAGGATGACGTCGCCGGCGCGCAGCACCAGTCCTGGTTCCGCGGCCTGTTCAGCCGCCGCGGGGCGCGGGTGAGGCGCCAGGCCCCCACCGAGGCTCCGCGAAAATCCCATTTCGGCCTGCCGACCGCGTGCGCCGCCATGGGCGCGCTGGTGCTGGCGCTGGTCATCTGGCGCGGCGACATGGTCCGGCTGCTGCCGCAGACGGCGGCGTTCTACAAGATGGTCGGGCTCGAAGTTAATTTGCGCGGGCTGGCGTTCAAGGACGTCAAGCTCTCCAGCGAGACCGTGGACGGTAAGCAGGTGCTGGTGATCGAGGGCGTGATCGTGGGTCAAAGCAAGAAGCCGCTCGATATCCCGCGGCTGCGCTTTGCAGTGCGCGACGCGCAGGGAGCGGAAATCTACGCCTGGAACACCGTGCTGGAGCAGACCGTGCTGCAGCCGGGTGAGCGCGCCTTCTTCCGCTCGCGCCTGGCCTCGCCGCCGCCGGAGGGCCGCAATATCGACGTCCGCTTCTTCAACCGGCGCGACATTGCCGGCGGCAGCGTATAATCGATTTTGCATATCCCGCACGGGAGGCTGGTCCCAAGATTGGTCTCAAGGTTGGTCTCATGCCGAAAATCCTGATCGCCGACGACGAGGACTCGATGCGCCAGCTGGTGGCGCGCGCCATCGCCATGGACGGCCACGAGACCGTCACCGCGCAGGACGGCGCCGAGGCGCTGGAAATCCTGACCCGCGAGAACGGCGCGTTCGATCTCCTGCTCACCGACATCCAGATGCCGGTGATGGACGGGATCGCGCTGGCGCTCTCCGCCGCGCGCGATTTTCCCGACCTGACCATTTTGCTGATGACCGGCTTTGCCGATCAGCGCGAGCGCGCCTCGAATTTGAATGCGCTGGTGCATGACGTCGTGACCAAGCCGTTCTCGGTCGCCGACATCCGTACGGCGGTCGCCGACGCGCTGGCAGCGAAGAAGACGTAGGGCGCGGCGTATTCCGCTGTCATGCCCCGGCCTTGACCGGGGCATCCAGTACGCCGCGGCCTCTCGGTTCAATCACAATCGTCTCTGGAATATTGGATCGCCCGCCTGCGCGGGCGATGACACCGAGTGTGACGTCAAAAATCCTTCAGCAGACGCTCGAGGTAATCGAGCTCGATCTGCGGACGTGCGGGATCGCTCAGGCGGCGGCGGAGCTCTTCGAGGATGCGGCGCGCGCGCTGGGCATCGATCTCGCCGGGAATCTTGACCGTGTAGTCGTCGCTATATTCCTTGCCGCGCAGCGGCCGGCCCAGCGGGTCGGTCCGTTCGCCGCCGCTCTGCTGGCGGCCGACAGCCTGACCGGGGCCGTCACCGTCGCCCGGATCCTGGCCTTCGCCGTTCTGCTGCCCGCCGAGCGCGTCGGCGAGATCCTGCATGCCCTTGCGCAGGGCGTCGATGGCCTTGCCCTGCGATGCCGTCGCACCGTCGGCATCGCCCTCGCCGATCTGATTGCCGGCATCCCCCATGGCGTTCTCGGCGGCGTCGAAGCCGTCATCGCCATCCTGGTCGCCGTCCTGACCCTGACCTTGGCCCTGCTGACCTTGTTGGCCCTGCTGCCCCGGCTGTTTCTGCCCGCGCTGGCCTTTCTGGCCATCCTGCTGCAAGCCCATCTCGGCGAGCTTCTTCTTGAGGGCCTCCAGCCGCTTCTTCAGTTGCTCCTGCCGGCCCTGCGTATCCTGCGACCCTTCGCGCGACGCCGAGGGATCGTTCGGATCGGGATAGAGATATTTCTCCATGTCCCGGATCGCCCGGGACTGCTGGCCAATGCTCTCGTCCGAGTTCTTGTCCTTCAGGTTGTCGGCGGATTGCTTCATCGACCGCTCGGCGCTGTCGAGCAGTGCATCCAGACTCTTCTGGTCGGCGCGCGACGACTGGGCGAGACCAATCGAAGCCGTGGAACAGGACAGCATCAGCACGAGACAAGCCGTGGCGAGCCTTCCGCGCGCGACTTTGCCGTTCTGCCAGATTGAGGTGTGTTTCATGAGCTATCTCGCTCCCTGGGATTCACGCCAGGTCCTGAGCTCTTCGCGCAAGGCGTCCTGCTGCCTTGCCAGGTCCTCCAGCTGATCGCTGGTCGCGCCGCGCGTCTTCTGCCGCAGCTCTCTCGATTTGCGCAGGATCTCCGCGACCTTGGGCGGCAGAGGCTTGGTCCGTTGGCCGCGCTTGGAGTCCTTGCTCTGCCGGTCGGTTTCGTCGCGAAGCGCATTCTGCTCCCGGAGCAGATCGTTCAGCTCGCGCGCAATCTCGTCCATCTCTTTTTGCTCGGCGCTGGGCGGCCCCGGGGGATTTTCCAGCGCGCGGGCCAAGCGGTCCAGCTCGCGCGCCGCCGCTTCGCGGTTGCCGCGCTGGATCAGCCGCTCGATGCGTTTCATCTGGTCGTCGAGGCCGATGGCCGGCCGCGCCAGCGGATTGCTGCGCATCTGCTGCGCGTACTGGCGCATGTAATTGTCGAGCGCGGTCCGCAGATTGTCCATGAGCTTCTTGAGCTCTTCGTCGCTGGCGCCGCGCTGAAGCGCCTGCTTGAGCGCGTCCTGCGCCGCGCGCAACGCCTTGGCGACGTCGCTGATGTTGCCGTCCTCGATCGTCACCGCAAGCGCCCACAGGCTCGCCACGACCTCACGCAGCGAGTCGTCGGTGCGCGCCGCCTCGAGCTGGCGTGCGACACTGTGCAGGCCGAGATACTGCCCGGCCTCCGGCGTGAACATCTCGGGCGCGATCATCAGTGCGTCGAGCGCGGCGTAGACGTCGGAGTTCTTGTTGGCGTCGAGCGCGAGGATGCGGCGCTGCTCGATCAGCGCGCGGGCGAGCGGCTTGGTGAACAGCCGGCCCGGCAGGCGCATGTTGAAGGGCTCGCTCTTCGCCTCGTTGCCGGCCTCGTCCTTGGCGGTGAGCGTCAGCGTCACGTCCGCACCGGAATAGGGATCCTCGCTGAGGTCCTTCACGGTCTGGCCGACGCCATTGCGGGTCCGCGCATTGGGCAGCGTCAGCGCGAATTGCGGCGGCTGGAACAGCGGCCGCGCGGCCTTGCCGTCCGCGTCCTTGGTTCCGTCCTTGTCTTCGGTTGCGCGCGGAACGAATTGCGCGGCAGCGCCCGTGACGCCGTAATCGTCCTCGATCTTGTAGGAGAGCTGCAACGCGCCATAGGCCTGACGCTCGGGATCCTTGGCGAGCGCGATCGTCGGCGGGCGGTCCGGCGTCGCCGCGAAGGCCCATTGCGGCTGGCCGGAGGGCGCGCGGACATGCGCGGTGCCGTCACCGGTGATGGTAAAATGCTTCTCGTTGGTGCCCTTCGGCGCGGCCTCGGTGGGCGCGACCTCCTTGAGGCCGCCGGAGGTGACGACATCGAGGTTGCTGCCGGAGGAGCGTACGATCAGGGTCGAGCCGGCCGGAACTGCGAGTGGGCCGCTCGCAGGCAGCGCTGCGGCCTCCTTGTTGGCGGCCGACAGGATGACCGGCGGCTTGCCGGTGTAGAGCGGCGGGGTGATCCAGGCATCGACGCGGACGTTGGTCGGCGCCAGCACGCCGTTCCAGTCGAACGCGGCACCTAACCGCATCGCGCGCTCGTCGCCGGCGGCGAAGAAGGTCGCGACCAGCATCACCATGACCAGCGCGCGCAGCGCCCAGGGATCGTGCAGGGCGAGGCGCGGATGCGGCAAGCCGGCACGGATGCGCTTGAGCGAAGCCAGCGTACGCTCACGCTGCTCCTGCCACAACGCCAGCGCGACCGGGTCTTTCGAGCTCAGCGTGTCCGTCAGCGTCGTCGCCGGGCGGTGACGGATACCGGAGCCACGGTCGAGCCGGCTCAGAGCCTCGTCGCGGCCCGGCCAGCGGAAACGAATCAGCGGGACCAGAGCGGCGATTGCGGCGCCGGCAAAAGCCACGAGACCGATGGCACGGATGACGGACGGCAGCGCCAGCCAGAGCCCGGCCCACGACACCACCAGGAACAGGCCAACGACAGTCAGCACCCGCGCCAGATGTGGCCAGGCACGTTCCCACGCGATGGCATAAATAGCCCGATCGAGGGCCTGCGCCAGCTTCAGCCGCGACAGAGCGTCGCCATCGCGGATCGGGTCTGACGGGTCGGGGGTGACGCCGTTCAATCAATTCTCCAGGTTGCCCGGGAGAGAAGCGTATCACAACGGCAGCACTGAGGCATCCGTTCCCGTACGGGAGTGCCCCCTTTTCCCGCATAACACGAGGACGTGACTGGCCGGGCGCAACCCCGTAATTTCCGCGCGCCATTCCCGAGGGAAATGCAGGGGAAATAGAGGAAACGCCATGGACAAGAAGATGCACGACAAGGGCCTGGAAGTCCGCAAAGCGGTGCTGGGCGAGGCCTATGTCAACAATGCCCTGAAGAACGTCGACGATTTCAACCGTCCGTTCCAGGAGATGCTCAACGAATATTGCTGGGGCACCGTGTGGGGCCGCGAGGAACTGCCGCGCAAGACCCGCAGCATGCTCAACATCGCCATGATCGCGATCCTCAACCGCCAACACGAGTTTCGCGCGCATCTCAAGGGCGCGCTGACCAACGGCGTCTCCCGCGACGAGATCCGCGAGATCCTGATGCAGGTCGCGATCTATGGCGGCATGCCGGCCGCGGTCGACAGCTTTCGCATCGCGCGCGAGGTGTTCGCGGAGATCGACGGCAAGGCGTGAGGAAAGGCTTGAGGCCAACCTCTCTCCGACGTCGTCCCGGGGCGCGCGAAGCGCGAGCCCGGGACCCATAACCACAGGCAGATGTGGTTAGCGGGACTCGGAGTGACCGCTTTCGCGCAACAACTCCTCCCTGCGGATATGGGTCCCGGGCTCATCGCTTTGCGATGCCCCGGGACGACGAACGTAAAATGTGACCCCGCTCTCACGAACAACAACAAACAAAGGAAACACCATGCACATCGGATTCATCGGCCTCGGAAACATGGGTTTCCCGATGGCGCGGCGGCTGATCGAGGCGGGGCACAAGCTCGTCGTGTTCGACACCCGCAAGGAGGCCGTCGACAAGCTCGTGGCGCGCGGCGCCACCGCTGCAACCTCGCCGAAGGACGTTGCCGACCAGGTCGAGACGGTCATGGCGAGCCTGCCCTCGCTGCAGGCGTCGCTCGAGGTCGCGACGGGAGCGAACGGCGTGATCGAAGGGAGCCGCGCCAGGCGCTTCATCGATCTCTCCACCGTCGGCTCGACGATGGCGGCGAAGATCCACGGCCTGCTGGCGAAACGCGACATCGTGCAGATCGACTGCCCCGTCTCCGGCGGCGTCGGCGGCGCCGAGAAGGGCACCCTGGCGGTGATGGTCTCAGGGCCCAAAGCCGAGTTCGAGCTGCTCAAGCCCGCGCTCGACGTGATCGGAAAAGTGTTCTTCATCGGCGAGAAGCCGGGCGCGGCGCAGACCATGAAGCTCGCCAACAATTTCCTGTCGGCGACCGCGATCGTGGCAACCTCGGAAGCGGTGGTGATGGGCGTCAAGGCGGGGCTCGATCCCGCGGTGATGATCGACGTCATCAATGCCGGCTCCGGCATGAACACCGCGAGCCGCGACAAGTTTCCGCGCGCGGTGCTGCCGCGGACATTCGACTTCGGCTTCGCCACCGGATTGATGGTGAAGGACGTGCGGCTGGCGCTGGAGGAGATGAAGCAGCTCGGCCTGTCGATGGAGGTCGCCGACGCGGTCGGACGACTATGGGAGACCGTGATCAGCGCGGAAGGTGCCGAGTCCGATTTCACGGCGGCGATCAAGCCGATCGAGAAGAAGGCGGGCGTTGTGGTTGGCGGAACGAAGGGTGGATTGGCCGGGAAATAGCCCCTCAATCCCTCACAGCCACGGCGCCGGCGTATCCATCGCGATCAGCTGCTCGACCTCGATGCGCGGGCGCACCACGGCGTATTGATCGCCCTTCACCAGCACTTCCGGCACCAGCGCCCGCGTGTTGTAGGTGCCGGCCTGCACCGCGCCATAGGCGCCCGCGGTCATGATGGCGATGAGATCGCCGGGCTTCGGCGTCGGCAGCGTGCGATCCAATGCGAGATAGTCGCCGGTCTCGCAGACCGGGCCGACGACGTCGGCCATGATCGTGGCGGCGCCCGCGGCCGGCTGCGTCACCGGCAGAATGTCGTGATGCGCCTCGTACAGCGTCGGGCGGATCAAATCGTTCATAGCGGCGTCGATGATGACGAAGTTCTTGCCGTCGCCGTGCTTCACATAGATCACCCTGGCGACCAGGATGCCGGCATTGCCGACGATCATGCGGCCCGGCTCGAACATCAGCGTGCAGCCGAGATTATGGCTGACGCGCTTGACCATGGCGGCATAGGCGTCGGGTGCCGGCGGCGCCTCGCGGTCCATGTAATAGGGAATGCCGAGGCCGCCGCCGAAATCGACATGCGAGATGTTGTGGCCGTCGGCGCGCAACGTCTGCACGAATTCGGAGAGGATGCGGAACGCGGTCTCCATCTTGGAGAGATCGGTGATCTGGCTGCCGATATGCACGTCGGTGCCTGTGACCTCGATGCCCGGAAGTTTTGCGGCGCGCGCATAGACCTCGCGGGCATAGGCGATCGGAATGCCGAACTTGTTCTCGGACTTGCCGGTCGAGATCTTGGCGTGTGTGCCGGCATCGACGTCGGGATTGACGCGCACGGAGATGCGCGCGGTCTTGCCCATCTCGGTCGCAAGCCGCGACAACAGCTCGAGCTCGGGCTCGGATTCGACGTTGAGGCAGAGGATGTCGGCGGCCAGCGCGGCGCGTAATTCGGTTTCGGTCTTGCCGACGCCGGAGAACAGGATCTTGCTGGCGGGGATGCCGGCGGCCAGCGCGCGCTTCAATTCGCCGCCGGAGACCACGTCGGCGCCGGCCCCGAGCTTGGCCAGCGTGCGCAGCACCGACTGGTTGGAATTCGCCTTCATGGCGTAGCAGACCAGCACCTTCTCGCCGGCGAAGGCGTCGGCGAAGACGCGGTAGTGCCGCTCGAGCGTCGCGGTCGAATAGCAATAGAACGGCGTACCGACGGTTGCGGCCAGCTCGGACAGGTTCACGGCCTCGGCGTGCAGCACGCCGTTGCGATAGTCAAAATGGTTCATGGCGTCGGCTCAGCTATCCCGGCTCATTTTTTGCCGGGAGGTTCGTCCAGGAGCGGGTCGAGGATAAACGATTTCTTCTTGCCCTTGGCCGCGGCAGGCGCTGCGTCCGCACCGTAGCCGGGATTGAACACGCTCGGCGTCCTCTGGGCTTCGGTCTCGGTGTCGGTTGGAGCTGCGACATTGGCCGTGGATGCACTGGAGGCGGTCGGCGGCAGATCCAGCGGGCCCTTGCGGCCGCAGCCGGCAAGCGCGAGCGCCGTCAGGCTCAAGACAATGATGGCCCACCCCGAGCCGGCCGGGCGAAACTTTGACGTCACGACGAAATCCCCACTACGCGGGCCGCACCATACAGAGATTGGCACGCTCTGGCGAGAGCCGGATGATCATGAAACATAAGCGAAATTTTGCCCTCAGCCCAATTTTCGCTCTTTTTCCAGCCGCTTCGCCCACGCCTTGGCCTGCGACGCCACGTTCTTCGGCGCGGTGCCGCCGAAGCTGGTCCGGCTCTTCACCGACGATTCGACCGAGAGCACGCCGAGCACGTCCTTGGTGATCTTTGGCTCGATCGCCTGCATCTCCTTCAGCGGCAGCTCGTGCAGCGCCACGCCGCCCTCGGCGGCCTTCGCCACGATACGGCCGGTGACGTGGTGGGCGTCGCGGAACGGCATCTTCAGCGTCCGCACCAGCCAGTCGGCAAGGTCGGTCGCGGTGGCATAGCCCTCGCCCGCCGCCGCCCTCATCTTCGCTTCGTCGGGCATGAGATCGCGGACCATGCCGGTCATGGCGCGGATCGCGAGCGACAGGGCGGCAAAGCCCTCCATCGCGCCCTGCTTGTCCTCCTGCATATCCTTTTGATAGGCGAGCGGCAGGCCCTTCATCACGATCAGGAGGCCGTTGAGCGCGCCGATGACGCGGCCGGTCTTGGCGCGCACGAGCTCGGCGGCATCCGGATTGCGCTTCTGCGGCATGATCGAGGATCCCGTGGTGAACTTGTCGCTGAGGCGGATGAGACCGACCAGCGGCGAGGTCCAGATCACGATCTCCTCGGCAAAGCGCGACATGTGCACGGCGCAGATCGAGGCCGCCGACAGCGTCTCCAGCACGAAGTCGCGATCGGAGACCGCATCGAGCGAGTTCGCCATCGGGCGGTCGAAACCGAGCGCTTTCGCGGTGGCGTGGCGGTCGATCGGGAACGAGGTGCCGGCGAGCGCGGCGGCGCCGAGCGGCGATTCATTGAGCCGCTTGCGGGCGTCCTGGAAACGGCCGCGGTCACGCGCCGCCATCTCGACATAGGCGAGCAGATGATGGCCGAAGGTCACGGGCTGCGCGGTCTGCAGATGCGTGAAGCCGGGCATGACGGTCGCGGCGTGTTCGAGCGCGCGATTGACCAGCGACGCCTGGAACGCGGCGAGCGCGGCGTCGGTCTCGTCGAGCACGTCGCGGACGTAGAGACGGAAATCGGTCGCGACCTGGTCGTTGCGCGAACGCGCGGTGTGCAGCCGGCCGGCGGCGGGGCCGATCAGCTCGGACAGGCGGCTCTCGACGTTCATATGGATATCTTCGAGGGCACGCTTGAACGTGAAGCCGCCCTTGCCGATCTCTGACAAAATCGTGTCTAGACCCTTGCCGATATTTTTCGCATCAGAGCCCGTGATGATGCCCTGCGCGGCAAGCATCGCGGCGTGCGCCTTGGATGCGGCAATGTCCTGGGCAAAGAGGTGACGATCGACGTCGATGGAGACGTTGATCTCTTCCATGATCTCATCGGGACGTTCCGAGAACCGGCCGCCCCACATCTTGTTGCTCATGATCCCCTGCTCACGCCTTGCTTGCCGCTGCTGCTGCTGCACGTTTGCTGGCCGGAGCCAGCCGTATTAAGAGGCCCCTGATAGCCATATCTGCGACCGGATGACAAACGATATGCTCGACAAGACGCCCTCCGCCACGCGCCGGATCCCCCTCGTCATCGCCACCGTGGCGATCGGTGGGCTGGCCGGCTTCGCCGCGCTGTACGGGCTGGGCCTGAACCGGGCGCCCTCAGGCGATCCGGCCTGCCGGGCCGCGGTGGCAACGGCGCAGAAAATCGCCCCCCTCGCCCATGGCGAATTGGCCGCCCTGACCATGGCGAGCGCGCCGCTAAAACTGCCCGACCTGGTCTTCGAGGACGCCGACGGCAAGCCGAAGAAGCTGTCCGATTTCCGCGGCAAGACGCTGCTGGTCAATCTCTGGGCCACCTGGTGCGTGCCCTGCCGCAAGGAAATGCCGGCGCTGGACGAGCTCCAGGGCAAGCTTTCGGGCCCGAATTTCGAGGTGGTGGCGATCAACATCGACACCCGCGACGCCGAGAAGCCCAAGACGTTCCTGAAAGAGGCCAATCTGACCCGGCTCGGCTATTTTAGCGATCAGAAAGCCAAGGTTTTCCAGGATCTTAAAGCCATAGGCCGGGCCCTGGGCATGCCGACCTCGGTGCTGGTCGACCCGCAGGGCTGCGAGATCGCGACGATCGCGGGGCCGGCGGAATGGGCGAGCGAGGACGCGCTCAAGCTGATCCGGGCTGCGACGGGCAAGGCCGCCGCGTCGCTCTAGGCGGTTTGTCTTAAGCGGTGACGTTGAGGTTGCCGCCGACGCCGGCGCCGACATTGGCGAGCGAGGGCTGACCAGCGCCGAGCAGCGTCAGGACGGTGGATTTCTCCGCGTCCGCATTCTGCTTCATCAGCGTCGCCGTGATATTCGACTGCAGCGCGCCTTGCTGAGCGGCCAGCATGGTGCTGACCATCGCCATCATGTCCATTACGCAAACCCTCTTACCGGGCGCAGCCTAGGGGCGAGCGGTTAACGCGACATGAATTGTCACGGTGCGGATGCACGGCCGGAGGGCGATAGCGCCGTAGGGTGGGCAAAGCGGCTTGTCCGCCGTAGCTCGAAGAGCGAAGGCGGAAGCGTGCCCACCAATTTCCACCGCATCATTGGAGAGATGGTGGGCACGGCGCCTTGCGCCTTTGCCCACCCTACGGCACCGGAAATTGGATCAGCGCGTCGGAACCGGCTTGGCGCCCCGGTAGTCGTAGAAGCCACGCTGGGTCTTGCGGCCGAGCCAGCCGGCCTCGACGTATTTCACCAGCAGCGGGCACGGGCGATATTTGGAGTCGGCGAGGCCCTCGTGCAGCACCTGCATGATCGACAGGCAGGTATCGAGGCCGATGAAATCGGCGAGCTCGAGCGGGCCCATCGGATGATGCGCGCCAAGCTTCATCGCCGCGTCGATGGCCTCGACATTGCCGACGCCTTCATACAGCGTGTAGATCGCCTCGTTGATCATCGGCAGCAGGATACGATTGACGATGAAGGCCGGGAAATCCTCGGAGACCGCGACCTGCTTGCCGAGCTTGGAGACGAATTCCTTGGACGCCTCGAAGGTCTGGTCGTCGGTGGCGATGCCGCGGATCAGCTCGACCAGCTCCATCAGCGGTACCGGATTCATGAAGTGAATGCCGATGAAGCGCTCGGGCCGGTCGGTGGCGGCGGCTAGCCGCGTGATCGAGATCGAGGAGGTATCGGAGGCGACGATCGCCTCCGGCTTCAGCACCGCGCAGAGCTCGTGGAAGATCTTGCGCTTGACCTCTTCCTTCTCGACCGCGGTCTCGATCACGAGGTCGCAATCGGCGAGGTCGTCGAGCTTCTCGGCGAGCTTGATGCGCGCCATCGCCTTGGTCTTGTCGTCCTCGCTGACGGCCTTCTTGGAGACCTGGCGCGCCAGATTGCCATTGATGGTGGCCATGCCCGACTTGAGCCGGTCGGCCGAGACGTCGTTGAGCACCACGTCGAAACCGGCCAGCGCCGCGACATGCGCGATGCCATTGCCCATCTGACCCGCGCCGATCACGCCGACCTTCTTGATCACTGCCGCCATAATGTCATCCACCGGAACGGCGCGCAGATCGCGCCTGCCTCATCCCCCGAGCCGGGAGGTCCGATTTAATCAGAAACTCGATTAGATCAGAATCCTGGCTCGAAACCTAGATTGGATCGCTTCCCCGGCGTGCCCCACGCCAAAGAAAACGCCTTGAAAAAGAAAAACCGGCCGGAGTGTACCACTCCGGCCGGTGTTTTTAGCGCGTTTTTACTTGCCGAGCTTGGCAAGCGCTTCGGTGAGCTCAGGAACCGCCTGGTAGAGGTCGGCGACCAGGCCGTAATCGGCGACCTGGAAGATCGGCGCGTCCTCGTCCTTGTTGATCGCGACGATCACCTTGGAGTCCTTCATGCCGGCCAGATGCTGGATCGCGCCGGAAATGCCCACCGCGACATAGAGCTCGGGGGCCACCACCTTGCCGGTCTGGCCGACCTGCCAGTCGTTCGGCGCATAGCCGGCATCCACCGCCGCGCGCGAGGCACCGACGCCGGCACCGAGCTTGTCGGCGAGCGGCTCGATGTACTTGGCGAAGTTCTCGCGGCTCTGCATGGCACGGCCACCGGAGACGATGATCTTGGCCGAGGTCAGCTCGGGGCGGTCGCTCTTGGCGACTTCCTCGCCGACGAAGGACGACAGGCCCGGATCGGCCGCCGCAGCGACGTTCTCGACCGCGGCGCTGCCGCCTTCACCCGCCGCCGCAAAGGTCGAGGTGCGCACCGTGATGACCTTCTTGGCGTCCTTCGACTTCACCGTCTGGATGGCGTTGCCGGCATAGATCGGGCGCTCATAGGTGTCAGGGGCGACCACCTTGGTGATCTCGGAGACCTGCATGACGTCGAGCAGGGCTGCGACACGCGGCATCACGTTCTTGAAGCGCGAGGTCGCGGGCGCGACGATCGCGTCATAGCCGGACGCCAGCGAGACGATCAGCGCGGCCAGCGGCTCGGCGAGATCGTGGGCGTAGGCCTCGCCCTCGGCAAGCAGCACCTTCTTCACACCGGCAAGCTTGGCGGCAGCATCCGCCGCAGCCTTGGCGTTCTGGCCGGCCACCAGCACGTCGACATCCGCGCCGAGCGCGGCAGCCGCGGTCAGGGCCTTGTTGGTCGCGTCCTTCAGCGACGCATTGTCGTGTTCGGCAATCAGAAGCGTCGTCATCAGAGCACCCCGGCTTCGTTCTTGAGTTTCGACACCAGCTCGGCGACGTCCTTGACCTTGACGCCCGCCTTGCGGCCCGCCGGCTCCGTCGTCTTGAGAACCTCGAGACGCGCGGCGACGTCGACGCCGTAATCGGCGACGGTCTTCTCCGCGATCGGCTTCTTCTTGGCCTTCATGATGTTGGGCAGCGAGGCATAGCGCGGCTCGTTGAGACGGAGATCCGTGGTGACGATCGCCGGTCCCTTCAGCTTGACGGTCTGCAGACCGCCGTCGACTTCGCGGGTGACCTTGAAGTCAGAACCTTCGACCTCGAGCTTCGAAGCAAACGTCGCCTGCGACCAGCCGAGCAGCGCGGCCAGCATCTGACCGGTCTGGTTGCTGTCGTCGTCGATCGCCTGCTTGCCGAGGATGATCAGGCCGGGCTGCTCTTCGTCGGCGATCTTCTTCAGAATCTTCGCGACCGCGAGCGGCTCGACGGTGCCATCAACCTTCACCAGGATGCCGCGGTCGGCGCCCATGGCGAGACCGGTGCGGATCGTCTCCGAGGCCTGCGCCGGTCCAATGGAAACCACGACGACCTCGGTGGCCTTGCCGCCTTCCTTCAGGCGCAACGCTTCCTCGACCGCGATTTCGTCGAACGGGTTCATCGACATTTTGACGTTGGCGAGTTCAACGCCCGATCCATCGCCCTTGACGCGGACCTTGACGTTGTAATCAACCACCCGCTTTACCGGCACCAAGACCTTCATCGATCCTCTTTCACTCAATATGGGAGGGGGGTTATCAACTGGCGCGGAACCTAAAGGCCTGATCCGGCCCGGTCAACGCGCGACAGGGCCAAATTTTAGACCTTAGAAATATCGACCTCAATGGGTCAGCGATTCTGGCCCGGAACCCAGAGCACGTCGCCGGCACCATTATGGTTGGCGGCACGGCTGGCAACGAACAGGAAGTCCGACAGGCGGTTCATATACTGGATGCCAGCAGCGCCCACGGGCTCGCCGGGCCGGGCCGCCAGTTCCACCATCACGCGTTCCGCCCTGCGGCAAATCGTACGGGCAACGTGGAGGTAGGCGGCGGCCGGCGTGCCGCCCGGCAGCACGAAGGAGGTGAGCGGCGCCAGCTTGTCGTTGAGCGCGTCGATGTCGCGTTCGAGCCGCTCGACCTGGCTTGCCACCACCCGCAGCCGCTCGGCCTTGCCTTCACGCTCGGGCACCGCGAGGTCCGCGCCGAGGTCGAACAGATCATTCTGGATGCGGCCGAGCATCGCGTCGAACTCGGGCATGTCATGGGTGTGGAGCCTGACAACGCCGATCGCGGCATTGGTCTCGTCCACGGTGCCATAGGCTTCGATGCGCAGATCGTATTTCGGACGGCGCTCGCCCGTTCCGAGCGCCGTCGTGCCGTCGTCACCGGTCTTCGTATAGATGCGATTCAGCGTGACCATTCTTAACGCCCCATCGCCCAGACTGCGAGCATGGCAACCACGATCGCCACGAACTGAAGCAGCACGCGCCAGCGCATCAGCTTCTGCGAGGTGTTTGGCGAGCCGCCGCGCATCATGTTGACGAGACCGAGCAGCAGCACCACCGCCACGGCGCCGGCCGCTACCGGCAGGATGAAAGTACTCAGGAGAGATGCCATTTGGGGTAGATAACACCGTGCTTGCGGATGCGCCATGGTGCCGCGGCAGCCGCCGCCGTCATTCCGGGGCGATGCGAAGCATCGAGCCCGGAATGACGGCGGGGGCGCTTCGCGATCTGGCTTTTAGGTCAATAATATCAGATGGTAGTGCGATGATTTCTGGTCTGCGCCAATTGCCCGGCTTTTTCGCCTCTCCCCGCGTACGGGGCGAGCGAGCGGCACCTGTCGTGTAGGTGGGCGCGTGAGGGCAATCCGCACCATCTACGTCGTCGTGGAAGACGCCTTCTACACCTTCCTCGCCGACGACGGCTGGGCGATCGCGAGCCATATCGCGCTGTCGACGCTGATGGCGCTGTTCCCGTTCCTGATCGTGCTGACCTCGCTCGCCGGCTTCTTCGGCTCCAAGGAACTTGCCGATCAGGCCGCAAGCCTGATGCTTCAGGTCTGGCCGAAGCAGGTCGCCGATTCGATCTCGGGGGAAGTCCACGACGTTTTGACCACGACCCGCACCGGCGTGCTGACGATCGGCGCAGCGCTGTCGGTGTATTTCGCCTCCAATGGCGTCGAGGCGCTCCGCGTCGCGCTGAACCGCGCCTATGCGGTGGTGGAGATGCGGCGCTGGTATTGGTTGCGCCTTGAATCGATCGGCTACACGCTGGTCGCGGCCTTCACCGCGCTTGCCATGGCGTTCCTGATCGTACTCGGACCGCTCTTCATCGAGGCGGCGCGGCGCCATATCCCGCTGGTCGTCGAGTCCAACGAGAGCATCCTCACCTGGCTGCGCTACGGCATCACCGTGGGTGCGCTGGTGGTGGCGCTGATCATCCTGCATGCCTGGCTGCCGGCGGGACGGCGCGCCTTCCTCCAGATCCTGCCCGGCATCGTCTTCACCATCGTGGCATCGCTGATCTCGGGCATCGTGTTCGGCCAATATCTGGCGCGCTTCGCCAACAACTACGTGACGATGTATGCGGGGCTCGCCTCGGTGATCATCGCGCTGGTGTTCCTGTATTTCATCGCCGCGATCTTCGTCTACGGCGGCGAGCTCAACGCCGCGATCATCAAGTCGCGGCTTCCTCACGGCGTTTCGCTTCAAGCAGCGCAGTCGCTAAAGCGCGCGGAGACACAGGCTTGACCAGGAAGGCGTCGGCGCCGGCCTCGCGCGAGGCCGCCTCGTCCTCACCACGGCCGGACACGCCAATGATGGGGATCTGAGCCAGCGGCGCCGGCATGGTCCGGATCCGCCTGATGGCCTCGACGCCGTCGATGCCGGGCAGCACCATGTCCATCAGCACCGCATCGAACGCGCCCTGCGCGAGCCGGTTCACTGCATCCTCGCCGCGCCCGATGAACTCGGCATGGTGGCCGAGCTCGGTCAGGATGGTGTTGAGCACGACGCGGCCGAACGGATTGTCCTCGACGCTGAGCACGCGCAGCGCGGCCATCGCATCCGCCTCGGCTTCGCCCTTCGACTTGCGGGACTTACGCGATTCCGTCGCGTCGAGCGACATGGTCAACGTGAAGGTGGCGCCGCCGCCGCGCCGCGGGGCGACCGTGATGTCGCCGCCCATCGCGCGCGCCAGTTGCTTGACCGAGGAAAGGCCCAAGCCGGCGCCGCCGAAGCGCGAGGCGATGGTGACATTGGCCTGGGTGAAGGGGCGGAACAGCCGCTTGATCTCGGCCATGGTCAGGCCGATGCCGCTGTCGGACACCGCGAAGGCGACGCCGACCTTGCCCTTCGCCTTGTCTCTGGCCTTGCCTTTGGCGGGACGCCAAGGCGCGACCGCGAGCGCGACACCGCCCTGCTCGGTGAACTTGACGGCATTGTCGATCAGGTTCTCGAGCGCGGCGCGCAGGCGGACGGAATCGCCGACCACCAGCCCCGGCAGCTTCTCGGAGATATCGACCTGCGCCTGGAGGCCCTTGGCCGCGGCGCGTCCGGCGAGCGAATCGCCGGCACTGCGGGCGAGCGCGCGCAGATCGAACAAATCCTGCCGCAAGGCACTTCCACCCTTGCCCGCCCCCTTGCCGGTCCTGGCGGCATCGACGAACAGGGTGGCAAGGCTCGCCAGATGCTCGGCACCGGCCTTGATGGTGTCGGCCCAGCGCCGCTCGCGCTCGCCGAGATCGGAGGTGGCGAGCAGGTCGCTGATCGCGAGAATGCCGGTCAGGGGGGTACGGACCTCATGGGCGAAAGCGGCGAGCGCGGCCTGGACCACGTCCGGCGCCACGGCCTTGGCGCTGCGCTTGCGCAACCGGCCGGTCGCCCCGGACCGCTTCCGAGGCGGTCGCCTGGACGTTCGCGTGGTGCGCGCTGAGCGCGTTTTCGCCGCCATGAATCCCTTCGAAGGGTCCCCTTCGATCCCCAGGCTCTCAAGCAAGCATCGCACGGCGGAACCCCCGGAGTCACGGCGACGTTTTGCTAACCCCCAGAGAAACTTAACCTAATCCCACCAACCGGCGGACGCCGGCGGGCGTGGCGCCGGCAGCGCGCAACTCGCGCAGGCCGGTCGAGCGGTCCGATTTCGACAACTTCCGGCCCGCCTCGTCCAGAATCAGGGCGTGGTGGCGATAGGCGGGTTCCGGCAGATCGAGCAGGACCTGGAGCAGGCGGTGAACCGAGGTGGCGTGAAACAGGTCCTGCCCCCGCACGACCTCGCTGATGCCCTGAAGCGCGTCGTCGACGACGACGGACAAATGGTAGCTGGTCGGTGTCTCCTTGCGGGCCAGGATGACGTCGCCCCAAGCCTCGGGCCGCGCGGGGACGGTACCATGCTCGCCGTCGGGGCCCACGCCCAGCTCAGTCCACCTCAGGCCGGCGGCGCGCCGGCAGGCGGCCGCCATGTCGAGCCGCAGCGCGTAAGGCACGCCAGATGCAATGAGCCGGTCGCGCTCGCCGGCCGACAGCGATCTGGCGTCACCCGGATAAAGCGGCGCGCCATCGGGATCGCGCGGCCATGGCCCGGCGGCCTCGCGCGCGGTCACGAGCCTGGCGATCTCCGCCCGGCTTTCGAACGCGGGATAGACGAGACCAAGTGCGGAGAGTTTTTCGAGCGCGGCGCGATAAACCGCGAGATGCTCCGACTGCCGCCGCACCGGCTTCTCCCAGGCAATGCCGAGCCAGGCGAGGTCGTCATAGATCGCCGCCTCGAACTCCGGCCGGCAGCGCGTCGCGTCGATATCCTCGATTCGCAGCAGCAGCAGCCCGCCGGTCTCGCGCGCGCGGTCGAAGTTGAGCAGCGCCGAATAGGCGTGGCCGAGATGCAAGAGGCCATTCGGGCTGGGGGCAAATCTGAAAACGGGTGGCGCCATGCGGTGAAACTCGTCATGGCCGGGCATAGCCGTCCGAAGGGACGGCGTCGCTTCCGCTCGCCTATGTCCCGGCCATCCACGTTCTTCGGTGCGATACAGCGATCGTGTCAAGTCGCGGACAGATACGAACACTGTCACCCATGCTAGACATGTCGTGTGGTTAGAGAGACGTGGATGGCCGGGTCAAGCCCGGCCATGACGCCGGAGAGAGTTTGCCGACCCATATGACCATCCACCTCGAAACCCAGTCCGACCTCGAAGAGGCCGTCCACGCGCTGATCAAGCGCGACCCGCGCCTCAAGCCCGTGCTCGAGATCGCCGGCATGCCCGCCTTGCGGCGGCGTGAGCCGGGTTTTACGGGGCTCGCCCACATCGTTTGCGGGCAGCAGCTCTCCACGGCGAGCGCCGCGGCGATCTGGGGACGGCTGTCCGCCGCGTTCGATCCGTTCGACCATGAGGCCGTGAGCCGCGCCCGCACCGACCGGCTGGGACGGCTCGGCCTGTCCGCCGCCAAGATCAAGACGCTGAAACATCTCGCGCGCGAGATCAATGCGCAGCGGCTGAACCTCGACGTGCTCGCCGAGGAAGACGCCGAGGCCGCGCACCATACGCTGATCGCGCTGCCCGGCATCGGGCCATGGACGGCCGACGTCTATCTGCTGTTCTGCCTCGGGCACGGCGATGCCTGGCCGGCCGGCGACATCGCCGTGCAGGAGGGGATCAAAGTTGGCCTGGGCCTTCAGGCGCGGCCGACGGAGAAGCAGATGGCGCCGCTCGCCGAACCCTGGCGGCCGCTGCGCGGGGCAGCCGCGCATCTGTGGTGGAGCTATTATCGCGTGATCAAGAAGCGCGAAGGTGTCATCAGCAACCAGCTCGCGATCGGCGCGGGCGCATTCGGCCACGAAGTCGATGACGGCGCGCACCGCAGACAACTCGACTAGATCGGGATGGGCGAGCAGCCAGAGGTCGGCGACGCTGACGAGTTTCTGCGGCGCGACGCGCACGAGGTCCGGATAGCTCTCCGCGACGAAGCAGGACAGCGCAGAGATGCCGATTCCGGCGCGCACCGCCGCCAGCATGTCGCCCTGCGACGAGCAGCGCATCACCATGGTTCCTTGGCGGGTGATCGCGTTGCTCCAGCGCGCGAGCTGCGCGTTCGAATCCTGGTCGGCGAAGCCGATGACGCTGTGCCCCTTCCACTCGCCGCTCCGCTCCGGCAGAGAGCGGCCCGCGGCATAGTCGCGCGAGGCATAGAACCCGGTGCCGAGACGGCCGATCTTGCGGCCGACCAGGTTTTCCTCGCCGCTGTCGACCGGGCGCAGCACGACGTCGGCCTCTCGCCGGCGCACGCTGGCCGGAAACGGATGGGTAATGATCTCGAGCCGGATGTGGTCATGCGCGCCGAGAAACGATCGCAGCCGCGGCATCAGCCAGTGCGAGGCCAGCGTCGCGCCGATCGACAGCTTGACCGTGCCACGCGCCTTGCGACCGCCGGCGCCAACGGCGGCTTCGGCGCGGAGCGCGGCAGCCGCCATCGCCTCGGCATGCTCTCGCAGCGTACGTCCATCGGCGGTGAGCACGAAGCCATCGGCGGCCCGCGCCAGCAGCTTGGTGCCGAGCTGCGCCTCCAGCGCCGCGATCTTGCGGCTGACGGTCGGATGGCTGGCGTGCAGACGTTTTGCCGCCGCAGTGAAGCTGCCGGTGTCGGCGACCGCGACGAAGGTCTTGCAGAGATCCCAATCCACGCCGGCTCCGTACAAATCTGAATATCCGCTTGTTCAATATTGAACGATCCCCTGCCCGCCGTCCAACCCTATAGTGGGGTCAAACACGCCAGCGGCGGACACCCCGCCGACGCGACAAGCGACATGGAAGCGCTCACCCCGGCCGGCAGGCTGGCGAAGTGCTTTGTCAGGAGGATCGGATGGCACTGCCCGCTCTGCTCAAGAACAATCTGGAGCTGCCCGTGGTCGGCTCGCCCCTGTTCATCGTCTCCGGGCCGGAGCTGGTGATCGCCCAATGCAAGGCCGGTGTCGTCGGCTCGTTTCCGGCGCTCAACGCCCGTCCGGTGGAAAAGCTCGACGAGTGGCTGAGCCGCATCGAGGACGAGCTCGGCGAATACAAATCGCGCAATCCCGGCAAGAAGGTTGCGCCCTACGCGGTCAACCAGATCTGCCACGCCTCCAACGACCGGCTGATGAAGGACATGGAAACCTGTGTGAAGCACAGGGCGCCCATCATCATCACCTCGCTGCGGCCGCCCGCCGAGATCGTCGAGGCCGCGCACTCCTATGGCGGGCTGGTGTTCCACGACGTCATCAACGTCAAGCATGCGCGCAAGGCCGCGGAGCAAGGCGTCGACGGACTGATCCTGGTGTGCGCCGGCGCGGGCGGACATGCCGGCATGCTGTCGCCCTTCGCGCTGGTGCGCGAGGTCAAGCAATGGTTCGACGGCGCGATCCTGCTGTCGGGCGCGATCAGCGACGGTTTTGGCATCGCCTCCGCGCTGACGCTGGGCGCCGACCTCGCCTATATGGGCACGCGCTTCATCGCGACGAAGGAAGCCAATGCCGACGAAGCCTACAAGTCCGCGCTGACGCAGCACGCCGCGCACGACATCGTCTACACCAACCTGTTCACCGGCGTGCACGGCAACTATCTCGGCCCCTCGATTGCGGCCGCAGGGCTCGATCCAGCCAACCTCCCAGTCGCCGACAAGACGAAGATGAACTTCGGCTCCGGCGGCAACATGAAATCCAAGGCGTGGCGCGACATCTGGGGCTCCGGCCAGGGCATCGGCCAGATCCTGGATGCGCCTCCGGTGGCCGAGCTGGTCGACCGGATGAAGGGCGAATTCGATCAGGCCCGGCAGGATTTCCTGATGCGCGCCAGCGCCTGACGGCTTGGTCGACAAGAAAATTGGACTGAAAAGACAAACGGGAGGACATCATGAAGCTGACAGCCGCGCTGACAGGCCTGTCGTTGCTGACGCTTGCCGCCGGCAGCGCCGGTGCGGACGAGATCCGGATCGGGCAGACCCTGCCCTATAGCGGTCCGGCATCCGGCTTCGGCGCGATCGGACGGACGCAGGAGGCGTTCTTCGAGAAGGTCAACGCGGAAGGCGGCATCAACGGCCGCAAGGTCAAGTTCATCACGCTGGACGACGCCTACTCGCCGCCGAAGACGGTCGAGCAGACCCGCAAGCTGGTGGAGCAGGACGAGGTGCTGATGATGTTCGGCTCGCTCGGCACCGCCACCAACAGCGCCGTGCAGCGTTACCTCAACGCCAAGAAGGTGCCGCAGCTGTTCGTGCTCTCGGGCGCCACCAAATGGGCCGATCCGCAGAAGAATCCCTGGACGATGCCGGGCATGGCGGCCTACGAATCCGAGGGCGTCGTCTATGCCAAGTATATCTTGCAAGCCAAGCCCGACGCGAAAATCGCGGTCCTGTCCCAGAACGACGATTTCGGCCGCGACTATGTCGCGGGCTTCAAGCGCGCGCTCGGGCCCAAGGCCGCCGGCATGATCATCGCGGAAGCGAGTTACGAGACCAGCGCGCCGACGATCAGCTCGCAGCTCTCGACGCTGAAGGCGTCAGGCGCCAACGTGCTGTTTGGCGTCGTGCTCGGCAAGTTCACCTCGCAGATGGTCAAGGGCGTAGCCGAGATCGGCTGGAAGCCGGAGCTGTTGTTCGTGCCCACCTCGGCCTCCTCGATCTCGTTCCTGGAACCGGCGGGCCTGGACAATGCGGTCGGCCTGATCTCGTCGAGCAACCAGAAGGACACGATGGACCCGCAATGGGCCGACGATCCCGGCGTGAAGTCCTATTTCGCGTTCATGAAGCAATACATGCCGACCGCGGATCTCTCGAACTCCAACTATGCGGCGGGCTATCACTATGCCACGCTGCTGATGACGGTGCTGAGCGCCTGCAAGGACGATGTCAGCCGCGACAACATCTTGAAGCAGGCCGCGTCGCTGAAAGAGGTGAAGCTGCCGCTGCTGTTGCCCGGAATGAGCGTATCGACCGGTCCGGACGACTATCTGCCGTTCCAGCAGCTTCAGCTCCGCCGCTTCAACGGCAAGAGCTGGGTGCCGTTCGGCGGCATTCTCGATGACCGTTAGAGTTTTTGTTTGACGCGTTTTCTTGACGCGAACCGGTATCCACTTCGCTTGAAAACGCTTTGAAGGGACGTCCCATGATCATCAGCGGCGAGCGCCGGATCGATTATCCAGACCTCCATGCGCGGATCAGACGGGCCGCAGACGGGATCAGCACGCTCGGCGGGCGCGAGGGCACGCCGGTCGCCATGATGCTGCGCAATGACTTCGCCCTGTTCGAGGTGGTCGCGGCTTCCGCCGCGCTCGGCCGACCGGTGGTGCCGATCAACTGGCACCTGAAGGCCGCCGAAGTCCGCTATATCCTGGCCGACAGCGGCGCCGACATCCTGATCTGCCATGCCGACCTGCTGCCGCAGATTCGCGACGGCCTGCCGGATGGCCTGGCGCTCATGGTCGTGCCGACGCCGCCGGAGATCGCCGGCGCGTTCGACATCCCCGCTGCACTCACAAAGGTGCCGGACGGATTGACCGATTGGGACAAATGGCGGGACGGCCAGGCGGAACTCACCCAGCCGCCACGCCGCGGCGCGCCGATGTTCTACACGTCGGGCACCACAGGCATGCCGAAGGGCGTGCGGCGCATGCCGATGCGCCCCGAGCAGGTCGCGGCCTCCGAGCGCGTCGGGGCGATCGCCTACGGCGTGAAGCCGAACGAGGATCAGGTCGTGCTGATGAACGGCCCGATGTACCATTCCGCTCCGCACTCCTACGGCATGCTAGCCTATCGCAGTGGCTGCACCATCGTGCTGGAACCGCGCTTCGATCCCGAAGACCTGCTGCAACTCATCGAGCGCCATCGCGTCACGCACATGCACATGGTTCCGACGATGTTCGTGCGCCTGCTGCGGCTGCCCGACGACATGAAGCGACGTTACGACTTGTCGTCGCTGCGCTTTGTCGTGCACGGCGCGGCGCCCTGCCCGCCCGACGTGAAAAAAGCGATGATCGATTGGTGGGGAGGCGTCATCAACGAATATTTCGGTTCGACCGAGACCGGGATTCCGGTGTGGCACTCCGCGGCGGAGGCGCTGAAGAAGCCCGGCACCGTTGGCCGCGCCATCGAGGGCGGCATCGTCAAGATCTTCCGCGCCGACGGCAGCCCGTGCGACGTCAACGAACCCGGTGAAATCTACATGCGGCAGGCTTCGGTGCCGGATTTCGACTATCACGGCAAGGCCGAGGCGCGCGCCGAGGCCGGCCGCGACGGTCTCGTCAGCGTCGGCGACGTCGGCTACCTCGACGAGGATGGATATCTGTTCCTGTGCGACCGCAAGCGCGACATGGTGATCTCCGGCGGCGTCAACATCTATCCGGCCGAGATCGAGAACGCGCTGATCGGAATGCCCGGCGTGCGCGATTGCGCCGTGTTCGGCATTCCCGACGCCGAATTCGGCGAGCGGCTCTGCGCCTATGTCGAGCCGGAGCCCGGCGCGACGCTCTCGCCCGCCGCGGTCCAGTCGTTCCTGCGCGAGCGGCTCGCCAATTTCAAGGTGCCGAAGGACGTCGAATTCCGCGACGCGCTGCCGCGCGAGGCGACGGGAAAGATCTTCAAGCGCAAGCTGCGGGAGCCCTATTGGGCGGACCACGCGCGCGCCGGCGCGTAACGAACGGCTGCAAACGGCGTTTTAAACTATGTTGCTGTTGCAAAAGGATCATGGGTGAACGATGAAATGCCGGCGCGGACAAAGCCGGGATCAAAGCCATGACATCGATCGACTTCGTCGTTGCGAAAGATAACCTCGACCAGTGCAAGGTGGTCGCGACCGAGCGTCCCGGCGCGGATGCGCTGCCGACTGACGCCCTGCTCGTCAAGGTCGACCGCTTCGCCTTCACCGCCAACAACATCACCTACGCGGTGATGGGCGACGAGTTGAAATACTGGCAGCTCTTTCCCGCGCCGAACGGTTTTGGCAACATTCCGGTATGGGGCTTTGGCGAGGTGGTCGCCTCCAGGCATCCGAACATCGCCGTGGGCGAGCGCCTGTTCGGCTACTTTCCGATGGCGACGCATCTCGTCATCGAGGCGACCGATGTGAGCAAGCGCGGCCTTCGCGACGGTGCCGCACACCGGCAGGGCGTCGCGCCGGTCTACAACGCCTACGCCCGCGTCAGCGGCGATCCCGCCTACGCCGGCCGGAAGGGCGATTACCAGGCGCTGCTGCGGCCGCTGTTCATGCTGTCGTTCCTGGTCGACGACTTTCTGGCCGAGAACGACGATTTCGGCGCACGCACCGTGCTGCTCTCCAGCGCCTCGAGCAAGACCGCGTTCGGCCTCGCCCATCAGCTGCACACGCGCGGCCGCAAGGTGATCGGGCTGACGTCCGCCGGCAATGCCGGCTTGGTCTCGTCGCTCGGTTGCTATGACGAGGTCGTCAGCTATGACCGCATTACGTCGTTGCCATCGGATGCGCCGGTCGCCTTCGTTGACATGGCCGGCAACAGCGCGCTGCGCGCCGGATTGCATCAGCACTTCGGCGACCGGATGAAATGCTCCGTACGCGTCGGATTGACGCATCGCGCCACAGAGCCCGACGAAGGCGAGCTGCCCGGTGCAAAGCCGCGCTGGTTCTTCGCGCCCGACCAGATCCGCAAACGCGCCAAGGAATGGGGCCCGGGCGGCATCGAGCAGCGCTTCGGCGCAGCATGGTCGGGTTTCGCGCCGCTCCTGGAGAGAAGCCTGACCGTGGTCGAGAGCCGCGGACCCGACGCGGTGCGGCAGGTGTTTCTCGATACCCTGAAAGGGCGTATTCCGCCGGAGCAGGGCCAGATGCTCTCTCTGCTCGGGTAAACCGCTTTCGAGGCCCGTCGAACCGGTATAGCGTCAACCTCAGAGGAAACGCCGCGAAGACGGCCACGAGGTCGCGCATGCTGGACAAGACGAAGGATATTTCCGTCTCGGCGCAAGCCTGGCTCGATGAGTTCGAGCGCTCGCTCGGCAAGCCCGATCCGGCCGCACTCGACCATCTCTTCCTCGCCAACAGTTTTTGGCGCGATGTGCTGGCGCTGAGCTGGAACCTGCAAACGATCGCGGGCCACGACCGGATTGCCCAAGCGCTGAGGGCGCTCGCGCCACGGGCGGCGCCGACCAGCTTCACGATCGCGCCCAACCGCGCGGCGCCGCGCTGGGTCACGCGCGCCGGCACCAGCAATATCGAGATCATCTTCAATTTCGAGACCGTGATCGGTCGCGGCAGCGGCATCGTTCGGCTCGTGCCCGATACCGCCGATGGCGACCGGCTGAAGGCGTGGACACTGCTCACTGCGTTCGATGAGCTCAAAGGGTTCGAGGAGCAGCTCGGCACGTCGCGACCGCGGGGGCAGGCCTATTCACGCGATTTCCGCGGGCCGAACTGGCTCGATTTGCGTAAGGCAGCCCGCGACTACGCCGATCGCGATCCTGCCGTACTGGTGGTCGGCGGCGGCCAGGCCGGCCTTGCGATTGCAGCACGGCTGAAGCAATTGAAGATCGACACGCTGATCGTCGATCGCGAGACGCGGATCGGCGATAATTGGCGCAAGCGCTATCACGCGCTGACCCTGCATAACCAGGTGCAGGTCAATCATTTGCCCTACATGCCGTTCCCGCCGAACTGGCCGACCTACATCCCGAAGGACAAGCTCGCCAACTGGTTCGAAGCCTATGTCGACGCGATGGAGCTGGATTTCTGGACCGGTACCGAGTTCGAGGGCGGCAGCTATGACGACGCGAAGGGCTGCTGGACCGTTACGCTGCGGCGCGCCGACGGCAGCAAGCGCACCATGCAGCCGCGCCATGTTGTGATGGCGACCGGCGTCAGCGGCATCGCCAACGTGCCTGATATTCCGACCCTCGCCAATTTCAAAGGCACGCTGCTGCATTCCAGCCGCTACGAGGACGGCGAGAACTGGACCGGCAAGCGCGCCATCGTGATCGGCACCGGCAACAGCGGCCACGACATCGCGCAGGATCTCTGCTCCAGCGGCGCCGAGGTGACACTGGTGCAGCGCTCGCCGACGCTGGTCACCAATATCGAGCCGTCGGCCCAGCTCGCTTATGCGACCTACAACGAAGGCACCCTCGAGGACAACGACCTGATCGCGACCTCGATGCCGACGCCGCTCGCGAAGAAGACCCATGTGATGCTGACCGAGCAGTCGAAGGAGCTCGACAAGGAGCTGCTCGACGGCCTGCGCAAAGTCGGATTCAAGCTCGACTTCGGCGAGGCCGGCACCGGCTGGCAGTTCAAATACCTCACCCGCGGTGGTGGCTATTATTTCAATGTCGGCTGCTCCAACCTGATCGTCGAGGGCGCGATCGGGCTCAAGCAGTTTGGGGACATCGAGAGCTTCACGGCCGAAGGCGCTCGGATGAAGGACGGCTCGATGATCGCGGCCGACCTCATCGTGCTCTCCACCGGCTACAAGCCGCAGGAATATCTGGTGCGAAAACTGTTCGGCGACGGCGTCGCCGACCGCGTCGGCCCGGTCTGGGGCTTTGGCGACGGCCTGGAGCTGCGCAACATGTACGCGCGGACGAAGCAGCCCGGCCTCTGGTTCATCGCCGGCAGCCTCGCGCAGTGCCGGATCAACTCAAAATATCTCGCGCTCCAGATCAAGGCGATCGAGGAAGGGATTTTGGGGCGTGAGGCGGCCGCCGCTTAAGCCTCGTCATTGCGAGCGCAGCGAAGCAATCCAGGATCTTTCCGCGAAGACAGTCTGGATTGCTTCACTGCGCTCGCAATGACAGTGTAGAGACGATCGCGCCGCTGAAACGAAGAGAAGGAAAAACAAATGCCTGCCATTCTCGGCACCGGCGAGCACCGCTACCGCGTCGTCGACAATTTTGCGAAGCTGCCCGACGGCTGGACGCTGACCGACGTCGCCTCGGTCGCCGTCGACAGCAAGGACCGCGTCTACGTCTTCAACCGCGGGGCCCATCCGATGGTGGTGCTGGATCGCGAGGGCAATTTCCTCCGAAGCTGGGGTGAAGGCCTGTTCTCCCGCGCGCACGGCCTGCACATCGATGCCGACGACAATCTCTACTGCACCGATGACGGCGACCACACCGTGCGCAAATGCACCACCGACGGCAAGGTGCTGCTGACGATCGGCATCCCCGAGAAGCCGTCGCCGTTCATGAGCGGCGATCCGTTCCATCGCTGCACCCACACCGCGCTGTCGCCGAAGGGCGAGATCTACGTCTCCGACGGCTATGGCAATGCGCGGGTGCACAAGTTCACGCCGGACGGCAAGCTGCTCAAGAGCTGGGGCGAGCCCGGCACCGACCCCGGCCAGTTCAACATCGTGCACAACATCGCCGCCGACGCCGACGGTTTTGTCTATGTCGCCGACCGCGAGAACCACCGCGTGCAGGTGTTCGATGGCGAGGGCAAGTACGAGACGCAGTGGAACAACCTGCACCGGCCCTGCGCGCTGTGCTGCTGTGGCGGCGGCAAGAGCCCGACATTCGTAATCGGCGAGCTCGGCCCGGGCCTCGCCGTCAACCGCAAGGTGCCCAATCTCGGCCCGCGGCTGTCGATCGTGGACGCGCAAGGCAAACGCATCGCGCGGCTCGGCGGCGAGGAAGGGCCGGGTGTCGCCAGCGGAAAATTCCTGGCTCCGCACGGCATCGCGCTGGATTCGAAGGGCGACATCTATGTCGGCGAGGTCGGCGTCACCGACTGGAAGACGAGTTTTCCGGACGCGGAGATGCCGGCCGTGGTGCGCGCCACGCGGTGCTTGCAGAAGCTGGAGCGAGTGCGGGAATAGCTGGGCGGGCGAGGCCGCGACGCGCTGTCGGGTCGACCCTGCCTCCCCCGGCGTCGTCCTCGCCCCCCAAATCACGGCGGTTTTGAGCGCTTTGCCACCCCGCCGCCGCATTGCTTGCATCTGAATAAGTCGCTCAACGGGCTTCACAATCCCGTCACGCTGCATGTAGTATGTCAGTACATGCTGCTTCGCAGCGTATATTGGAGGCCGGGAGCGTTACTTGAACGCACATGTCTCGCAAGGCAGTTGGCCGGTGTTGGTGCTGAATGCGGACTTCCGGCCGCTGAGTTACTACCCGCTGTCTCTCTGGTCGTGGCAGGACGCGATCAAGGCAGTGTTCCTCGACCGCGTCAACATCGTCGCACATTACGATCAGGCGGTTCACAGTCCCACGCTGCAAATGCAGCTGCCGAGCGTCGTCTCGCTCAAATCCTTCGTCAAGCCGACCACGCATCCCGCGTTCACCCGGTTCAACGTCTTCCTGCGCGATCGTTTCGCCTGCCAATATTGCGGCTCGCCCGAAGACCTCACCTTCGACCACATCGTCCCGCGCAGCAAAGGCGGCCAGACCACCTGGGAGAACGTGGTCGCGGCGTGCTCGCCCTGTAATCTGCGCAAGGGCAATCTGACGCCGGCGCAAGCAAAGATGTTTCCGCGCCAGAGCGCGTTTGCGCCGACCGTGCACCAGCTCCACCGCAACGGCCGCCTGTTTCCGCCGAACTATCTGCACGACAGCTGGCTGGACTATCTCTACTGGGATACGGAACTGGATCCGTAGGGCGACGCTGTTCGCGCTCGGCCGTTCGTGCGACCTGCTGAAATCGAACGATCGAGGACCCATCGGGTCCTCGGCTCGTTTCATCGAACGTCACGCATTCTGCGCCAGCGAATGAGCCTCGATTCGTTGGCGGATATCGGGCGAATTGATCAGGTCGAATGGCTCCATAAGTTGCACGACATCCGAGAACGCGCGCTGAACCACCGGATCGGCCACGACGGCCCGGAATAGAGCCGCCTCGAACTGCCGGCTTTCCTCGTACCGCTCCGGGCGCTGGCCCCGTGTGGTTGGATAGGCGAAGTCAGCGTTCACGCCCATGTTCCAGGGTGCCTGAAGCAGCGCGCCCACTTCGGACATGAACCCAGCCTGGAGGGCCTCGATCGGGTCCGCCTCCCCGGCGACGCGATCCAGGATCTCGCGCAGCAACTTTGCCTCTCGCGCGGCGACCGTCATGCCCTGCCCGTAGACCGGATTGAACCGGCACAGCGAGTCCGCCACGGGGAGAATCCCGCGCGGGAGCCGCTTGAGCCGTTCAAAATGCCGCCAGCGGCTCGCGTCAAACACGAAATGCCGGAGGCCTCCGGGTGGCAAGAGCTTGTAGACTGCGTTGTAGATCGCCGGCGTCTTCAATTGGCGCGCAGCCGCAAGATAGTCCTCCCACGTGCCGGGGCGATTCGTCGCGCCGTGATGGGAGATCGATGTAAACCAGCGCCCGCCTTCGAGAGGAATGATCAAGCCGGCTGTCGCCGACGTGGCGGGATCGGGCAACGTGACCAGATTTTGCCAGTCGAACGAGGTTCGCCCCGGCCGCAGAACCGCGGTGGTGTAGCTGATGTCGACGCCCACGACGGTCTCCTGCGGCCGCTCCCAGCCAAGCACATCGAGCAGGCCGAGCGTTGGCGCGCCGCGGCCGGATGCGTCCACCACGAGATCCGCCTCGATCGCCGCACCAACGCCTGCGTCGTTCTCGAATTTCACCATCGGCCGGGTTGCAGCCGGCACAATCTCCATCACGCGGCTCTGCGATTGCACTTTGACATTGGCGATCGCAGTCACCTTTCGGCGCAGCGTATGCTCGATCAGCGGCCGCGAGCCACACAGCAGCGACGTCCCGCAGTCGCGCCTTGGCAGCGCGCCGACATCTGGCCGCTCGTACTGGACGTCCTTGAAGACATTCACGGGAACTGCACCGGCGGCGGCAAGCTCCTGCGCGAAACCCGGGAAAAGGGAGTCGAGGGCCTGCAGCCCACCGGCCAGAAGAAGATGCGGATGCCGATCCTGGGGAACGCCGGCGCGGGACATGATCGAAGCCGGCAGGACATCGCGTTCGAGAATGACGACTTCCTGGAAGGCGGAAGAAAGCGCACCGGCGGCAGACAATCCTCCAATCCCCGCTCCGATGACAACCGCGCGTTGCCCAAAATGACGGCTCATACTTATTCCTTTGGTTCGATTCACCACCTTTCTGTGCGTGGACCGCACTACGGGAATGTTTCCAATCGCGGGATCTTTGTTTCGATTGCAACGGAGCGGCCGCGATGCCCAAGCGTTACGACAGAACGCCGCGTTCAGCTGCGGTACTCGCCAGACTCGATGCGGCGCAACCTCTTAGGTTGTAGCACCATGTTTCGACACGTTCTCGCCACGGATCATCGGTATTCGACCAAAATCGGAATACCGGGAAAGTCGCGATGGGTGCATGCAGCTGGTTCAGAGTCGCATTGTTTGTTCTCGCGTTCACGAATGGCGCGACTGCACAGGACATGCCGTCGGAGCTTACGCCTGTCGGCAAGGCCGTCCTTCAAGCCGAGATCGCGGCCAAGGACCGCTCGGAATCCGGCAAGCCGGTGGACTCTCCGTTGGCCGCGTGCACCTTCCCGGGCGGCCTGTGCGGCGCGGTTTGGCGTGACGGTTCGGTTGCCGTGCCGCCGCGATACGATTGGGTCGGCAGCTTCTCGGAGAAGCGCGCTGCAGTTCGCAGCGGAGGACTCTACGGCTTCGTCGACGACGAAGGGCGCGAGGTCGTCACACCGCAATACAGCCTCGTGGACGACTACAAGTTTGGCTTCGCGCAAGTCGAGGTCGGGGGCAAATCGGGCCTGATCGATCGTGACGGCAAGACGATCTTCGCGCCGACATACGGGTTCATCGAAGCGATCGGTCCCGACCGCTTCCGCGTGTCGGATCTTCGGCAACGCGGAGGAACGATCGGCGCCGAGGATTTCTCGGGGATAAGGACCACCTACACCTCAAACAGCGTCAGTGTCTCCGCCCCCTTCGAATTCAAGACGAATGGCGTGATCGATCTCTCCGGACAATGGATAGAACCGGCGGCGCCGCCATCGCGCGAATTCGACAAGACAAGTCCATCAGTTCGCTGGGTCGAAAGAGGCGGATTGTGGGGGTTGTTGCAAGCCGATGGAAGCTGGCTGGTCGAGCCGAAGTTTCAGCGGGCGGAAGCCCTAAGTGACGGCCTGGCGCGTGTGACTCTCAGCAGCAAGGTTGGCTTCATTGATGGCACAGGGAAATTCGCCATCGAGCCGGTCTTCGACACGGCCTGGCCGTTCAGGCTCGGCGTTGGGCGCACATCGGCAGAACGAGACGGCAGCTTCGGCGTGATTGACAAGTCCGGATCCTGGATATTCCAAACCAGTCACCAGCAAATTTATCTGGCGATTGCCCGTAACGAAGGCTCCTCCGAGGTGCCGTACGGATGGCACTTCAAGCAGGCGGACCACTGGGGTCTTCTGGACCTCGACGGCCGTACTGTGCTCGACGCAGCGTTCGATCAACCCGTCCAGCATTGTGAAGACAAGCGGCTGATCGCCTACAAGAACAAGCAATGGCTGTATTTCACGGAAGGCGGAAATCCTCTGCAACCTCCTGGAAGCCGGTTGATCGATGCGACATGCGGCGCCGCACCGCCGTACACCCTGCAAACCGGAGACACGTTCCAGCTTGTTGACGCACGCTTGCAGCCTATCGCGCCGATGCAGTTCGAGGCAGTCGTGCGAATTGGACGGGATGCCAGGAATGCCAAAGTCGATGGCAAATGGGGACGCATCAGGTCCGACGGGAGTTGGCTCGTCGAGCCCCGATTCGACTACCTTTCGACCAATCCCGATCCCTTTGTCGCGTCCATTGACGGTAAGCGCGGCGTCATGAAATCGGATGGGACATGGCTGATCGAGCCCAAATTCGACGCCGTTCGAATCCGACAAGACGACACCGCTTTCGTCACAACCGCCGGCGCCACAGGCATCTTGCGGCTCAATGATCAATCCTGGGTCATGCAACCCCGCCCGGGCGTCATGTGCGACATCGGAATCGCGCTCATGTCGCAGGCCGGCGGAAAACGCGTGATCTTGTCTCCCGCCGGCGAGGTCTGGGTCGACGCCGACGCCGAGCGCGTCGGCATCAATCTCGACTTCGGACTTCTGACGTTTTTGAGAAACGGCAAGTGGGGCCTGGTCGACACTGCCGGACATGTGTTGGTCGAGCCGCAATATGACGAGCCGGTCTATTTCGCGCCACGCGATCGCGGCATCGCCTGGGCCAAGCGGGATGGCAAATGGTGCCCGATCGACCGGCGCAACCATGCGATCCCGGGGATCGCATGCTCCGATGCCAATCCCGCACCATCCCTGGCACCGCGATTCGAATGCAAGATCGAGCCTTGAGTTCGATCTGCGCAAGACGATGATACGTATTTCGTCTCCAGCTCACACCCCGATCGCATTCCGCATCACCACGTCCCGGTAGAACGCCGCGCTCAGCTTCGGCACGCGCGCTTGGGTCTCGAAGTCGACCCGGTAGAGGCCGAACCGCTTGCCGTATCCGTAGATCCACTCGAAATTGTCCATCAGGCTCCACAGGAAATAGCCGCGAATCGGCACGCCCTCGGCGATCGCACGCTGCATCTGGGTCAGGTAATTGCGCAGGAACATGATGCGGTCGAGATCGTAGACCTGGCCGTCGGCCGAAATCTTGTCCTCGGACGAGGTGCCGTTCTCGCTGATGTAGATGGTGTCGATGTTCCAGATTTTTGCGGCGAGACGCGGGGCCCAGTAGATCACCTCGGGGCCGACCCGCAGCCATTCCGAGTTCATGTGCGGGAACGAGGTTGGGAACGGCAGCACGCGGAAGCCCGACGCGCGATCAGAGGCCGTGACGTAGTATTGCGGCGCGTAGATGTTGAGCCCGACGAAATCGTTGGGCGTGCCGATGATCTTCAATTCCTCAGGGGTGAATTTCGGCGCATCCGCGCCGGCATAGGCGAGGAAGCCGTCGGTGTACTTGCCCTCCAGCACCACGCCAAGAAAGCCGGCGTTGAGCTCACGCGTTGCGATCTCGGCAGCGCGGATATTTTCCGGCGTCGCGATCGCGGGCACGCAGGCCGCGATATTCTCGGCCGCACCGACACGGGTGCCGACGCGCCCGGAGGCGCGGATCGCCTGCACGGCGAGCCCGTGCGCCAGCGCGACGTGATGGCGCGCCTGGTTGAGCTGCGCGGTCGGCAGCTTGAGGCCGGGCGCGTCGATGCCCCAGCCATAGCCGAAATTCACGAAGCGCCCGACCTCGTTCACGGTGAAGATGGTTTTGACGCGATCGGTCAGGCGCGCGGCGACGTAGGCGGCGTAATCTGCAAAGGCCTTCGAGGTGTCGCTCGACTGCCAGCCGCCGACGCGGTCCTGGAGCGCCTGCGGCAGGTCCCAGTGATAGAGCGTGGCGTAGGGCTCGATGCCGTTCGCGAGCAGCTCGTCGACGAGCCGGTTGTAGAAATCGAGCCCCTTCGGATTGGGTTGGCCCGATCCATCCGGAAACACCCGCGGCCACGCAATCGAGAAGCGGTAGGCCTTGACGCCGAGCGCCCTGATCAGCGCGACGTCGTCCTTGTAGCGGTGATAGTGCTCGTTGGCGCGGTCGCCGGTCGAGCCGTCCTCGATCTTGCCGGGCGTGTGGCTGAAAATGTCCCAGATCGATTTGCCGCGGCCGTCCTCGTCGACGGCGCCCTCGATCTGGTAGGACGAGGTTGCCGTGCCCCACAAAAAATCCTTGGGAAAGGGCGCGTGGCGATCGGCCGATGCGGGCGTCTCATTATCTGCAGCCCTGTTATCTGCAGCCTTGTTATCTGCAGCTTTGGCACCCGCCGCTGCACCAAGCGCGGCGAGCCCCGCGAGCTTCGCAAGATCGCGCCGCGAGACATCAGCTGACATCGCTATCTCCGAGCCTGCTCCATGTCGATCTGATAGGCGGAAATCCGGTCGATCTCGAATGCGACGGTGGGCGGCGATTCCGCATCGACCGGACCGACGCCGAGAAAGAATTTCGATCCGATCGCGAGATTGACGATCATGTACATGGGATCGTCGAAGCCGATCGGCACCTTGATGTCGGAGACCGGCTTGCGGTCGATGAAATAGACCAGGCGATCCTCCTCCCACAGCACACCGTAATTGTGGAATACGCTGGAGGCGTCGCCGACCGCATAGTCGAAGCCGCAGGACTGGATCTTCTGGGTCGACGGAATCCGCCAATGAGTCGTCATCACGAGATCGCCGGGCCGCTCGCCGCGGCCTTCCAGCACGTCGACCTCCGGCGGCCAGCCGCCGTCGTCTGCCAGCATCCAGAACGCCGGCCACACGGCGTGACCGATCGGCACCTTGGCGCGGATTTCGAAATAGCCGTGCTTCTGCGCGAATGTGCCCTGCGTGGTCAGGATTCCCGAGATGTACTCGTTGTTGAATAGAACGGACTTCAGTTCCGGCGGCGTGCGGCTGGCGACGATCGAGAGCACACCGTCCCTCACCTTGAACGGATCAAGCCCAAGCGGCGTCCCCGCACGCCCCGAATAGCGCGGATCGACATAGATCTGCTGCTCGCCATTGGCGCTGGTCTTGCGCTTGAAGTCGGAGCCGTCACCGCCCCAATAGCGCGCTTCCGGCCACGCTGCACCGCCGGCGTAATGCGGCACCCAGCGACCGGTCGCAAGCGGATGCTCGTCAAAGTCATCGTTGAAAGTCCGGCGCAGCGGCAGGAAGGCGAGCAAGGCGGGATGGACCGTCTCAAGCTTGCGGCACTCGATCATGGAGGGATCGGTGGTCACTTGCAGCGTCATCATGCCGGGCGCAGCATCGAGATCGTCCAGCGCGACGCCCGGCGCGGGCACGGCAGACAGGCCGATCGCGACCAGAGCGCCCTTCGTCCAACTGTCGATCATCACCGCACATCGAACTTGGCAGAAAACTTGGCAGGTGTGCGCAGGTTAGCTCGCCTGTCTTCGAGCGGGCAAGCACGGCCATCTGTGGGGGCGGGCGATTTCGAAAAGGTCATCTCGACATCACATTCGGGTCGGCCGGAAATCGCGTCATCCCGGGCGCAAGCTCGGCGGCTAACCCGGCCAGTTCCGCGCCCAGCTCCGCCAGAGAGGCGCCGGCGCCAAATCCTTCCGCATTCGTTACCGTCCCTTAAGCCTCCGATGGCAGTTTGGCCGGGATCCGCGGCCCTGCCCGTCCAACCGCCGATCCATCAGGTCCAAGGTCGCCGCTCATGTTTGCCGAGACGCTGGAAGCGGTTCAGTCCTCGCCGTCGAAGCGGACTGCCTATGTCCGCTTCGTGCTGGCGGCGCTGGCGTCGATCGCCGTCTTCAAGGCCTTCTGGTTCGCACGCTTCGGCGGCTGGACGGATCGCGAGCTCGCCGATTTCGATGCCTTCCACATCGTCGCGCAGCACGTCTGGCGCGGCGATCTCGACCAGGTCTATCATTTCGACGCCCTGCTGAAGATGCAGATGGAGGCCGCCGGCGGCGCCACCGGCTTCATGCCCTGGACCTATCCGCCGCAATACGACCTCCTGGTCGCGCCGTTCGCATTCCTGCCGGTCGGCATCGGCTATCTCCTCTTCACCGCCGCGACGCTCGCACTTTATCTCGTGACGCTCCGGGCGATCGCCGGCCGGAATTTCGCGCAGGTGCTGGTGATCCTGTTTCCGGCAATGGCGATCACCATCGGCTGCGGGCAGAACGGCTTTCTGACGGGGGCGCTGATCGGGCTGGTCTGCCTCAACGTGGAGCGGCGGCAGCTGGTGGCCGGCCTCGCGCTCGGCGCCATGGTAATCAAGCCGCACCTCGCAATTGCCGCCGGCGTCTATCTGCTGGTGACGCGGCGCTGGATTGCGCTCGGAACGGCCGCGGCCGTCGTATTGGCGAGCTCACTGCTCTGCACGCTCCTCTTCGGGTGGCAGATCTGGTTCGCGTGGCTCGGAGCGATCAGGGAATCGGCAAGCTATCTCGAGCAGGGCTTCTACCCACTCTTCCGCATGATCTCGACCTATGCGGCGCTGTACAAGGCCGGCCTTCCCGCAAGCGCCGCCTTCTGGGGACAGACGGCAGTTGCCGGGCTGGCCTTGTTCGCCGTCCTTCTCGGTGCGGCGCGGGGCGCTTCACCGGCCTTCACGCTCGGTGCCGCCGTGATGGTATCCGTGATGATCAGCCCCTATGCGTATGATTACGATCTGCCGATGCTCGGGATCGGTCTGGCCCTGGTGCTGCCTGATCTCGCCAGGATGGCGAGCCCGCGCGAGCGGAGCGTCATATACGGGCTGATCCTGTTCGCAGGAGCCTATGGGCTGTTGCAGTCGGGGCGGCTCGCGGTGCAATTCGGGCAGAAGGCCGATCCCGACCAACATTTCGCGCCCGCCCTGGGCGGCTTCGCCCTGATGGCGCTCCTGGTCCTGCTGCTGCGGCTGCTGTGGCGCGGGACGCAGCCGGCGCCCATCCTGTCGCAGGCCGCGGAATAACGCCTCTAGGCCCGCTGCAACGCCAGCGTCACGCCGCCGAGCGTGAGCGCCATCGCCGCCCATTCGCGCAGGCCCAGCGGCTCGCCCAGGATGATCGCGGCGGAGACGACGCCGATCACGGGGACGATCAGCATGCCGGTCGAGGCCGAGGTCGGCGGCAGGCGGCGCAACGTCTCGAACCAGGTGACGTAACAGACGCCCATCGGCACCAGCGTCATATAAACGAAGCAGCCGAGCCCCAGCGGGGTGATCGCTGTGATGTCGGGATGCTCGAACAGGATGCCGAGGATCAGCATCGTGGCGCAGCCGAGCCCAACCTGCCAGGCGACGACCACGAGCGGCGGCATCGGCAGCGGCTTGCGGTTGAGCACATTGCCGAGCGCGAACAGGATGGCGCAGAGCAGAGCGAGCGCGATGCCGAGCAGCTTGTCGGCGCCGAACGCAAAGCCGTGGCCGCCGAGCAGCAGCGCGACGCCGGCGACACCGAGGACGAGACCCAAAATATCCCGCATGGTCGGCCGCGTACCCAGCACCGGCCAGGCGAACAGCATGGCCCAGATCGGCATCGTATAGGCGAGCAGAGCCCCCTCGCTCACGGTCACATATTTCATCGCGACCGTGCCGAGCCCCATCCAGGCAAGGACGTTGGTGAGGGTCGCAAACAACAGCCGCGGAATCGCCTCGCGCGGAACGGCGAAGGATTCCTTCCGGCTCAGTGCCAGCGCGCCAAGAATGAGCGAGGCACAGACGCCGGCCAGCCCGCGCGCGAACAGCGGCGGCCATTGCTGGAGCAGCAGCTTCATCAATGGCCAGTTCAGCGCCCAGCCGAACGCCGTCACGCCGAGGCAGAGAGAGCCGATCGTCCTGTCGCGCCGCGCCGAATCCATGGACAGCGCTTAGCAGGCGGGTGCGGCGCACTCCACCTCGGCTGGCGCATGCGGGCCATGGCGGACGATGGAACCGGGAACGCCGGCACCCGTTCAAATGGGAGCGGGTGGCGGTGGTGCCGCAACGCAAACGAGGGAGACGTACCATGCCCACAGCCGAGTCGGATCACGTCTACAAGATCCTGGAGCTGGTCGGATCATCCGAGACCTCCATCGAGGATGCGATCAAGAACGCGATCAGCCGCGCCGCCAAGACCGTTCGCGAGATGAAATGGTTCGAGGTGGTGCAGACACGCGGTCACATCGAGAATGGCGCCGTCCGCCACTACCAGGTGACGCTGCGCGTCGGCTTCACGTTGGTCGGCTGACGCGGCAGACGCGCGCGAACCCGTCATGCCGCGGCGACGTGGTTAACATCCGGCGATGAGAGTCGATTAAAATATCGACGATCTCCTCTGGCTGACTACGGACGCGCAAAATCATCGCGGAAGTTGCAACAGGCCGTTAAGACCAAAGTGAGAGCTTTGCTCCGATTTGGAGCAAGCCGATGGTCACTGACCGCGAGCTCGGCAAGACGCGCCTTCCGCTCTGGGCGGCGGGATTCGTCGTGCTGATCTGCGTGGCGATCCTCGGCTTGAGCGTCTGGCGCGAATGGGAAACGCACAACGCCGATCTCAGGAACGCCGAGATCGACGTCGCCAACCTCGCGCATTCCCTGGTCCAGCATGCGGACGACACGTTCGAGCTTGCCGATACGATTCTGGTCGGACTGGTCCATCGCCTCGAACTCGACGGAACCGGCCCGGACACGATCGCGAAGCTCCAGACTTACCTGCCGACCCGCAAATCATCGGACCGCATCCGCGGCATCTTCGTCTATGACGAGACCGGCCGATGGCTTGCTACGACCGAGCATCTCGACTTCTCCAAGCTCAACAACAGCGATCGCGAATATTTCCGGCAGCACCGAGATTCCCCGGCGAAGGACACGCTGATCGGGCGGCCCATCAAGAGCCGCGCCGGCGGCCAGTGGATCATCACCGCGTCACGCCGGATCAACCACCCCGACGGCAGCTTTGCCGGCGTCGCGCTGCTCACGATCGACGTCGCCTATTTCGCGAAATTCTACGAGCGCTTCGACGTCGGGTCGAACGGCTCGGCATCGCTGCTCAACGACGCCGGTATCATGCTGGCGCGCAGCCACGACGAGAGCGGCGCCTTCATCGGGCGCGACCTCTCCAATGCGCCGCTGTTCAAGGAATGGAAAAGCCGTCCGGCGGCGGCGGTCTACTATTTCAAGTCGCCGCTCGATGGCGTGCAGCGGCTGAGCTACTACCAGCGCAGCAGCCGCTATCCGCTGATGGTGCTGGCGAGCAAGTCGCAGGACGACGTGCTGGCGCCCTGGCGACGCGCGGCAGCCGCACGCACGGCCTTCGTGCTCGGCCTCGTCGCGCTGATCGCGGTGATCGGCTTCTACCTGGTCCGCCAGCTCTGGCAGCGGCAGCGAATGGCCCAAGCCCTGGTCGCGAATGAAGCCCATTTCCGCCTGCTCGCCGAGCAATCCAGCGATATGGTATCCCGGATCGGGCTGGATAACCGGCTGCTCTACGTCTCTCCCTCGTGCGTGCGCATCATCGGCTGGTCTCCCGAGGAACTGCTCGGCACGTCGGCGGTGACCGGTATCCACGCGGACGACATGGAGCGGGTCGAGCAGGCCATCGCAGCGCTGAAGAACGGCGAGGCCGAGGAAGCGCGGTTCGTCTATCGCCAGCGCCATCGCGACAAGGGCGATATCTGGGCCGAGGCGGCCTTGCACGTGACCCGTGCCTCCGACAGCGGCGAAGTCGACGGTGTCGTCGCGGTCGTGCGCGACATGACCGAGCAGAAGGACTTGCAGGACAAACTGGCATCGCTCGCGACCACCGATGGCCTGACCGGCCTTGCCAACCGCCGCGCGTTCGACGAACGCCTCGCGGAGGAATGGGCGCGCGCCCAGCGCGACGGCACGCAGATCTCGCTCCTGTTGATCGACGTCGATCAGTTCAAGAAATTCAACGATCATTACGGACATCAGGCGGGCGACGGATGCCTGCGCGCGCTCGGCCGGATCCTGTCCACTCAGGCCAGGCGCCCGGCTGACCTCGCGGCGCGCTACGGCGGCGAGGAATTCGCCGTATTGTTGCCGAACACCGGCCCGGATGGTTGCGCCGAAGTCGGCGAAGGGATTCGCGAGGCACTGCACGACCTCGCCATGCTGCATGCACAAAATCCGCCCTCCCGGCTGGTTACGGCAAGCATCGGCGCTGCGACAAGCCTTCCATCTCAGACCGCGCTGGACTGCAACACGCTGGTCGCCGGCGCCGACCGCGCACTCTACGCCGCCAAGGACAGCGGCCGTGACCGTATGGTGATGTCGGGACAGGTCGTGCCCTGGCCCGCGAAGAGCGCGTGACGAATTCTGCCAGGCGTAGCGAACGCCGCCCTTTCCTGCGTAGCAGGCAAGCGCGGCTAACGCGGTGTGCACATGCGGCACATCGGCGCGCGCCAAATCCTGCCCACCATCGCTTGCGCACTGATTTCTGAATGGCTACATCCCGAGGCGATGTTGGGGGGCCGCCGGACTTCTTCGATCGGGTCCATGCGGTACGGCCTCATCGTGGGGCAATGCAGACGAGACGGCCGTGAACGAGACCATGCCGGCGGACATCCCGGGGCGCGGGGTGGACGCACTGAGACAGTTGCGCGCCATGACGGCCGACATCTGCGATGTCGTTCCGCTCACCACGGAGGACGACTTCCATGTCACCACCGTGACGATGATGACCCGAAATGCGTTGCTGGTCGATACGCGCGCGACCGATCAGGAATACGACCGGACGCCTGCACACGTCGCCCGCGGTGCGATGGATCACTTTCAGATCACCTTGTGTGTCGAAGGCGAGATGCGGTTCAGCTCCGGCCGGCGCGAGGTGACGATGGGGCCCGGCGCCATCTGCCTGATCGACATGGCGCAGCCGAACCGGACCGTGTTGCGCGGCGGCGGCAGTCGTACCCACCTGATGGCGATCATCCTGCAACGCGCCATGCTGGCACCACGGCTTGCTCATCCGGATTCGGCGACGGCTACCTTGCTGCCGTCAAACCATCCTCATACCCGCCTGCTTGCCAGCCATTACGCGGCGCTTACGCTGCCACCCGAGCCCGAGGCGGGCAGCGCCGAGGCCACGATCGACGCCATCGCCGACATCGTTGCCGCGGCCGCCGGCGGGACCGCCGACATTGCGGCCGGAGTCGAACGCGCCGAGCGGCATCTTTATCTTGCGATGATCAAGCGCCGCATCGCGGACAATCTCGAGACCGACGCGCTCACCGCGGACGAGTTGTGCCGCCACTTCCAGATTTCGCGCGCGACCCTCTATCGGCTGTTCGAGGCGGATGGCGGGCTCTCGCACTATGTGAGGGAGCAGCGGCTCAATCTCGCTTTCCGCCAGCTGATATCGCCGTCCGCGGAGGACACGCGGCTGATCGACCTCGCCGTCGGCATGCGCTTCAGCAGCGATTCCACCTTCATTCGCGCATTCCGCCGCAAGTTCGGCTTGACGCCGGGCGAACTGAGGGAGCTGGCCGACAATTGGCTCCGCGAGACCGGTGCGGTCCCGACCATCGACACGGTGCTGCATCAACTGGCCCGCCGCCGCACCTCGTAGCCATGAAGCTGCGACGCTCGACACCAGTATCGCAACGTTCGGCCTTGGCGCCCGGATTTGTTGCCCGCGTTCCAGTGGGATATGACTTTGAGCACGGCCGGATGTTTCGGTCCGGCCGGGAGCGTTCCCGTGCCTGACGAGATCAAGCTTGTCCTCTTCGACATGGACAATGTCCTCTGCGAATACGACAGAGGAAGGCGCGTCGCGTTTCTGGCGGAGCTTGCGGGGACCACCAGTGAGTTCGTCTACAAGGCGATCTGGGAGAGCGGATTCGAGCTTCTCGGCGACTCCGGCACGCTCGATGCCGCCGACTATTTGCGGGGATTTGGCGAGCGCATCGGCTATCCCCTGTCGCTCGATGAGTGGGTGGAGGCACGCCGCCGTTCGATGAAGGCCGATCGCGCGATGCTGGAGATTGCGCGCCGCCTGCATGAGACCATCGATGTTGCCGTCCTGACCAACAATACCACGCTGGTCGCCGACCATATCGACACGCTGCTGCCGGAATTGCGTCCGCTGTTCGGCTCCCGCATCTACACGTCGGCCCGGTTCAAGGCGGCCAAGCCGGACCCGCGCTGCTATCGCCTCTGCCTGTCGGAGCTACAGGCGACGCCGCAGACCGTTCTGTTCGTCGACGACCTCGCGGCAAATGTTGCCGGCGCGCGGGAAGCGGGCCTCCTCGCGCATCATCACACGTCGGTGGAGGCTTTCCGGCAGGCCCTTTCGGCGCACGGCCTGCTCAGGGACGGATGAACGGGCGCACCGCCTCGCGCGACGTCAGGCGAGGTGGCACGCCACGAAGTGCCCGCCCGCCCCTTCCTTCAGCTCGGGTGCGCTTTCCGCGCAGCGCGGCTGGGCGATCGGGCAACGGGTGTGGAAGTGGCAGCCGGATGGCGGCTTCATCGGGCTCGGCACGTCGCCCTTGAGGCGAATGCGTTCACGCTTGAGCTTGGGATCGGGCACCGGCACCGCCGACAACAGCGCCCTGGTGTAGGGATGCTGCGGATTACGGTAGAGATCGCTCGCTTTCGCCAGCTCTACGATCCGGCCGAGATACATCACGGCGACGCGGTCGGAGATGTGCTCGACCACTGATAGGTCGTGCGCGACGAACAGATAGGTGAGGTTCAGCTCGGCCTGGAGATCCTCCAGCAGATTGATCACCTGCGCCTGGATCGACACGTCGAGCGCGGATACCGGCTCGTCGCAGACGATCAGCTTCGGCTCGACCGCGAGCGCCCGCGCGATCACGATGCGCTGGCGTTGGCCGCCCGAGAATTCGTGCGGGTAGCGGCGCATGTGCTCGGCCTTGAGGCCGACCTTCACGAGCAGGCTGGCGACGCGCTCCTCGCGCTCCTTGGCCGACGACCCAAGCTTATGGATGATCAGGGCCTCACCGAGGATGGCGCCGACCGTCATGCGCGGATTGAGCGAGGCGAACGGATCCTGGAACACCAGCTGCATGTTCCGCCGCATCGCGCGCAAATCATTGCCGCTGAGCTGGCGCACGTCCTGGCCGTCGAACACGACCTCGCCGTCGGTCGGCTCGATCAGCCGCAGTACGCAGCGGCCGGTGGTGGATTTGCCGCAGCCGGATTCGCCGACGAGGCCGAGCGTCTCGCCGCGGTTGACCGAGAACGAGACCCCGTCGACCGCATAGACGCTACCGACCTGGCGCGACAACAGGCCGCCGTGCACGGGGAAATATTTCTTCAGGCCGCTGACGCGGAGCAAGGGCTCGGTCATGCCGTGCCTCCCAACTGCGTATCTCCCAAATGACAGGCCATGCGGTGGCCGGGCGCGATCTCGCGCAGCAGCGGCTCCTTCTCGGTGCAGACGTTCATGGCAAACTTGCAGCGCGGGGCGAAGCGGCAACCGACCGGCGGATTGATCAGGATCGGCACCGAGCCGCCGATCGCTTCGAGCCTTGTCTTGTGCTCGCTGTCGAGATCGATGCGCGGGATCGAGCGGATCAGGCCCTGTGTATACGGATGACCGGGATTGCCGAAGAGATCGTCGACGAGCGCTTCCTCCACCACCTTGCCGGCATACATCACGACGACGCGCTGCGCGGTCTCGGCGACGACGCCCATGGCGTGGGTGATCAGCATCACCGCCATGCCGAAGCGCTCCTTCATGTCCTGCAAGAGGTCGAGGATCTGCGCCTGGATGGTGACGTCGAGCGCGGTGGTGGGCTCGTCGGCGATGATCAGCTTCGGCCTGCAGGCGAGCGCCATCGCGATCATCACACGCTGGCGCATGCCGCCCGAGAACTGGTGTGGATAGTTGTGCACGCGGCCTTCGGCGTTGGGGATCTGCACCAGCTTCAGCATCTCGATGGTGCGCTCGAGCGCCTGCTTCTTCGTCACTGCTTCATGCCGGCGCAGGCTCTCTGCGATCTGCTCGCCGATGGTGAGCACCGGATTGAGCGAGGTCATCGGCTCCTGGAAGATGAAGCCGATCTCCTTGGCCCTGATCTCGTCGAGCTGACGGCTCGTCAGCGGTACGAGATCGCGGCCCTCGAAGATGATCTGGCCCGCCGCGATGCGGCCGGGCGGCATGGCGATCAGCTTCAGGATCGACATCGCGGTCACGGTCTTGCCGCAGCCGGATTCGCCGACGACACAGAGCGTCTCGCCCTTGTTGATGGAGATGTCGACACCGTCGACGGCCTGCAGGATGCCGTCGTCGGTCGAGAAGTGGGTTTTCAGCCCTTTGATTTCCAGCAGCGGCGCCATCAGATCACCCGTCGCGCATCGAGCGCGTCACGCAGGCCGTCGCCGATGAAGTTGATGGCGACCACCGCGATGAAGATCGCGCCGCCCGGGAACAGCGCCCAGTGCGGGCCGATGTCGAGGAAATCCTTGGCGTCGTACAGGAGTCGGCCCCAGGTCGGCGTATCCGGCGGGAAGCCGAGGCCGAGGAAGGACAGCGTCGATTCCGCGATGATGGCGGCAGCGACGTCGATGGTGCCCGCGATGATCACCGGACCGAGCGCATTGGGCAGGATGTGCCGCACCACCTGGCGCACCGGACTTGCGCCGAGCGCACGGGCGGCCTCGACGAACTCCTTCTCGCGGATCGACAGGAACTGCGCGCGCACCAGCCGCGCGACCGGCATCCAGCGCAAGCCGCCGATCACGAGCACGATCAGGATGAAGATGCCGCCCTCGGGACCGAACATCTGCTTCAACCCGTCGCGGAAGAGATAGATCAGCAGCAGCAGCAGCGGCAGTTGCGGCAGGGACAGGAAGAGATCGGTGAGCCACATCAGGCCGTGGCCGAGCGCGCCGCGCGACATGCCGGCGAGCGCGCCGATCAGGACACCGATAAAGACCGAGACCAGCATCGCGGCAAGGCCGACCGCGAGCGAGATGCGCCCGCCATAGATCATGCGGGCCAGGATGTCCTGCCCGAGATCGTCGGTGCCGAACGGATGGGCAAGCGACGGCCCCTGCATGCCCGCCACGATATCGATGTCGTCGATCTTGACCCGCCAGACGAAGGGGCCGGCCACCACCGCCAGGATCAGAATGAGGAGCAGAAACGCACTGACCACGGCGAGCTTGTGGCGGCTGTAGCGCCGCCACATCTCGCGCCAGGGCGAGTAGACGCGCCGCTCAGCGGAGGGAGATGCGAGGGTCAAGCCAGCCATAAAGGACGTCCGCGATGAGATTGAACAGCACGACAAGGCACGCGAAGACGAAGGTAACGGCCATCACCACCGGCGTGTCGTTGGAAAGGATGGAGGAGATCAGTAGCGAGCCGATGCCGGGGATGCGGAAGATCTGCTCGGTGACGATGGCGCCGCCGAACACGGCCGGCATCTGCAACGCAATCAGGGTGACGACCGGGATCATGGCGTTGCGCATGACGTGCTTGACGATGACCGTGGCCTGCCCAAGCCCCTTGGCGCGCGCCGTGGTGACGTAGTCGAGCCGGATCACGTCGAGCATCGCCGAGCGAACGAAACGCGTCATCGACGCCGCCTGAAACAGACCGAGCACCGCCACCGGCATGATCGCCTGCCGGATCATCTCCAGCACCCAATGGATGCCGGTGCCCTTGATGTCGGTCGTATAGACGAAAGGCAGCCAGTCCAGCGTGACCGAGAAGATCAAGATGAACAGAATGCCGGTGAAGAAGGTCGGCAGCGAGAAGCCGACGAAGGCGAGCGTATTGGCGATCTGGTCGAACAGCGAATAGGGCTTTGTTGCCGCATAGACACCGACGGGGATCGCGATCAGCAGCGCCAGGATCTGCGCCGAGCCGATCACGTAGAGCGTCGCCGGCAGACGCTGAAGGATCAGCGTGTCGACATTCATCCGGCTGACGAAGGAGAAACCCCAGTCGCCGTGCAGCATCGCGTTGAGCCAGTGCAGGTAACGGAGGTGGATCGGATCGTCGAGGCCGAACTTGGCCCGAAGTGCGGCCTGCACCTCGGGCGGGACGTTCGGGTTCGTCGCCAGTTCCGAGAACGGATCGCCTGGCGCAAGCGCCAGCACGACGAACAGCACGACCGAGATTCCGAGAAGACTCGGAATCGCGATCAGGAGGCGACGCAGGACGTACTGACTCATAGGGAAAGACCCCGTCTAGAGCTGGGGGATCATTCCTCGCGATACCAATCGTGCAGATTGTCGGTTTCGTTGGCCCAGCCGCTGATGATAGGACGCAGATTGTTGGCCGCCGCTTCCACCTTTAGGCGATGCTGCGCCGGGATGAACACGGTGTCCTGGAACATGAGGTCGTTGGCCTTGATATAGTGCGCCGCGCGCTTGACCGGATCCATTTCGCCTTCGGCTGCTTCGATCGCTGCGTCATAGTCCTTGTTGACCCAGCGCGGGAAGTTCGTGCCCTGCCACTTGTTCTCCTTCGTGGCGACGTTGGTCGACAGATAGCGGCGCATATGCTGAGACGGATCCGGCTGGCTCAGCGGGATCTGGAACATCTGGAGATCGGCGTAGAAATGCGCGTAGGTGTCGGGGTTGGCGACATCGGAGGAGAAGAACACGGACGCCACCACCGACTTCAGCTCGACGTCGATGCCGGCCTTCTGACAGGCCTGCTTGACGATCGCCTGGGTCTTCTGACGCGGTCCGTTGATCGAGGTCTGGTACAGAAGCTTCAGCTTCTTGCCGTCCTTCTCGCGGATGCCATCCGCGCCGGGCTTCCAGCCGGCGTCGTCGAGCAGCTTCGAGGCCTTCTCGATGCTGAATTCCCAGGTCGTGTTCTTGGAGACGAACTTCTCGGGACCGTTGAGGAAGTTGGCGGTGGTGCGGCCGGCGCGGCCGTAGATCGCCTTCTTGATGGACTCGCGGTCGACCAGCATCGACAGCGCCTTGCGTACCGCCGGATCGGAGAACAGCGGATGCTTGGTCTTCATCGAGGAGCGCTCGCCATCGACCTCGGTGTTCGGATCGGTGAAGTTGAGCGCGATGAATTCGGTGTCGCCGCCCACGGCATAAACGGTCTTGCCCTTGCCGCCCTTTTCGAGGCGCAGCAGCACGTCGTCCTCGACCTGGATGTTCCATCCGAAATCATATTCGCCGGTCTGGATCACCGCGCGCGCCGCAGAGACGGCGTCGCCGCCGCCCTTCATCTCGACCGTGTCGAAATAAGGCCGGTTCGGCATGTGGTAATCGGGATTGAGCTGGCCGCGGACGAGATCGCCCGGCTTGAACTCGACGAACTTGTAGGGGCCAGTGCCGACCGGCGAGAGATTGGTGGGCGCTTCCCGCGATTTGGACCCCTTGTAGTCGGCGAACAAATGTTTGGGGATGATGGTGTTGGGAGCCCCGACAAAGGCGTCGGCCCAGAACGGCGTCGGCTTGTTAAAGAGGATGCGAACCGTGAGGTCATCCACCTTCTCGACCGTGATGTCGCGGAGCGTCGCGATGGTCAGGGCGGAGGTCGCCGGATCCCTGGCATATTCCCAGTTGAACACGACGTCATCGGCGGTGAACGGCTTGCCGTCATGCCATTTGACGCCTGGTTTGAGCTTCCAGGTCACCGACTTGCCGTCGGCGGCGAGGCCGCCGTTCTCGATCGAGGGAATTTCGGCCGCCAGAACCAGCTTCATGTTGCCGTCGGGATCCCAACAAGCGAGGGGCTCGTAGAACAGGCGCGCGCCGTCCTGGTCCTTGGTGCCGGTGGCGAAATGCGGATTGAGCAGGGTCGGCCCCTGCCACCACAGCAGCTTCAGCGCACCGCCGCCGCCGCGCTTGGTCGGCTTGTAGGTCTGGGCACCTTCCGCCATGGCGACGCCGCCGAGCGCGAGGATCTGGTTGGCGAGGGGTGCGGTGAGGCCGACCGCGGCCATACGCATGATGAAGGCACGGCGGTCCATCCGGCCGTCCTTCACGTCACCGATCATCGAACGCAGTTCTTTATCCAGCATGGTTGTCCCCCGTCTGGTTCCCGTATGGATGCAGGCAGCCGCACCGCGGCCGCCGGGTTTTGCTGGCGGTAGATGGCACACCGAATAGGCCGCGCGTCAACTGCGACCATGTGTATGCAAACGGTGTTCTGGCTGTCTGTTGGGCAAAACTCTGTTCCGCAGCCCAAGCGTTCGGCAATCCGGCGCTAAATCGCGCCGGAATCCACGTTGCACTGCGGAAAATTTGTTCGCGGCATCAGACGAAGTATCGAGGCGAAATTCTACGCCACGGACATGGTCAGCGGCGGCGCGACGTGGTCCGGCAGCGGACAGACGTAAGGTGTCTTGGCGGTCCGCTTCTGCAAGTCCGCTTTCGCGGCCTTGATCAGCTCCGGATCCGTCAACGCCTTGATGCCGATCCCGGCCATCGCCTTGGCCGCCTGCACCATGGCCTTATGAGCGTGTCCGCTCTTGCCCTGCGCCACCACCTGCCAGGTGTGGAACGGCGTGCCGATTGCAACCGTCGGTGCGTGAACCTGCACCGTGGGCACCACCCAGCTCACGTCGCCGACGTCGGTCGAGCCGACCAGCGGGTTGCGCTTGGCATCGAGCGGCACCAGGAAGTCGGCCAGCGGCCGATCCGTCGGCTCCATGCCGATCGCGTAATAGACCGACGCGATGTCCTTGTCGCTGAGCGTGGCGCGGATCTGGCTGGCAAAGCCCTTGTCGGCGTCGTCGAAATGCGGCGGACCCAGCTCTTCCATCACCCGGTGCAAGGCCTGCTCCAGCGGCGTATTCGGCAGGATGTTGGAGACCGCGGAGATGATCTTCATCTCGACCTTGGTCTCGGTCATCAACGCCGCGCCTTCTGCGATCTTGCTGACGCGTCCGACCAGCTCATTCATGCCGGGCAGATCGCGGGCGCGGATCGAATAGCGCACGCGCGCATGCGCCTGCACCACGTTGGGAGCGATGCCGCCGGTGTCGAGCAGGGCGTAATGCACGCGGGCGTCGCTCGGCATGTGCTCGCGCATATAGTTCACACCGACATTCATCAGCTCCACCGCGTCGAGCGCGGAGCGGCCGAGATGCGGCGAGGCCGCCGCGTGCGACGTGCGACCGGTGAAGATGAAATCCGCACGCGTGTTGGCGAGCGACGGCGTTACCGCGACTTCCCAGAAGCTGTGCGGATGCCAGGTGATGGCGATGTCGGCGTCTTCAAACACGCCCGAGCGCACCATGAAGGCCTTGGCTGCGCCGCCCTCTTCCGCCGGGCAGCCGTAATAGCGAACGCGGCCGGGCACCTTGTTCTCGGCGAGCCAGTCCTTCATCGCGGTTGCGGCGAGCAGCGCCGCGGAACCAAGCAGATTGTGGCCGCAACCGTGGCCATGGCCGCCGGTCTCGACCGGACGGTGCTCGGCGACGCCGGCCTCCTGGCTGAGGCCCGGCAACGCGTCATATTCACCCATGAAGGCAATGACCGGACCGCCCTCACCCCACTCGCCCATCACCGCGGTCGGGATGCCCGCGACGTTCTCGGTGATACGGAAACCCTGGTGGCGCAGCTCGGCGAGATGCTCGGCGGCGGACCGCGCCTCGGTGTAGCACACCTCGGGCATGCCCCAGACCCTGTCGCTGAGGTCGATGAAACGCGCCTTGATCGTGTCGACGCCACGCCAGATGTCGCTGCGATTATCCATGCTTCGGTCCGTGATCTCTTGGTCAAACGAAGCGGCAATGGTTAGCAGCTTCATTGCACCCCGCCTAGCACGTCGCGGGACAGCAGCCATGCGGCCGGTGCTGGATCGCGCGGCCGCTTGCCACCTGTGCGGGCGTCCTGTGCCTGTCGAAGATTTCACGCGGCGATCTCCGGAATAGTTGGGAACGAGGCTTTCAAGACGGCCTCCTCCAGCCTAAATTATCAGTGCTTCGCGCGTCGTTCCGCCGGCCAAGGCGGAGCAATGCTCTCAGCCAGGAGAACTCCATGCCCGCCCTGACCGAATGGAGAGTGCCGCCGGCCAATCAGCCGCGCGCGAGCGATTACGGTTTCGATCTCGACCGCTCGCTGGCGTCCGTCGTCGGCCTGCACGCCATCATCCCGCCCGACGCCTTCAGTGCCGAAACGCTGGGCACCGAACGCGCCGGCAACGGCGTCGTGATCGACAACGGGCTGGTGCTGACCATCGGCTACCTCATTACCGAGGCGGAATCGGTGTGGCTGCATCTCGCCGACGGGCGCGTTGTGGAAGGACATGCTCTCGGCTTCGATTCCGTCACCGGCTTCGGCCTCGTGCAGGCGCTCGGTCAGCTCGACGTCGAACCCTTGCCGCTCGGCGACTCGGCGAAAACAAGGGTCGGCGACCGCGTCGTAGTCGGCGGCGCCGGCGGCCGCACCCGATCGGTCGCGAGCCAGATCGTAGCCAAGCAGGAATTCGCCGGCTATTGGGAATATCTGCTGGACGAGGCCGTGTTCACCTATCCCGCGCATCCGAACTGGGGCGGCACGGCGCTGCTCAACGAGCGCGGGGAGCTGATCGGCATCGGCTCGCTGCAGCTCGAGCGCGAACGCGAAGGCAAGGCCGAGCACGTCAACATGGTCGTGCCGATCGACCTGTTGAAGCCGGTGCTCGACGATCTGCGCAAATTCGGCCGCGTCAATAAGCCGTCGCGCCCCTGGCTCGGGCTCTATTCGACCGAAATCGACAACCGCCTGGTGGTGATCGGGATTTCCACCAACGGCCCGGCCGCGCGCGCGGAGCTGAAGACCGGCGATGTCATCCTTGCGGTGGACGGCCAGGAGGTGACGAGCCAGACCGCCTTCTACAAGACGATGTGGGCGCTCGGCGCCGCCGGCGTCGACGTGCCGCTGACCGTGCATCATGAAGGTGTCACCTTCGACGTCACGGTGACGTCGACCGACCGCTTCAAGCTCTTGAAGGCGCCGAAGCTGCACTGACGAGTTCGAACCGACATCAGGCAAGGAAAGCGGCGATGAGCGAGGCCGTCGTTGACGACATCGTGACCGTGCTGCCGCCGCTGCTCAACGCGCTGGAAGCACTCGGCTTCTTCACCCGGAATCTGCATCCGCCGACCTTTGCCTCGGTGATGAATGCGATCGGCACGCCCGACGAGGCGCTGCGAGCGGCGCACGCTGCGATCGGCGCCTGGCCCGAGCAGTTCACGGGGCTGCGCGAGCGGCTGGACCGCGCCTGCAACGAGACGCTCGCCGCCTTTGCCGGCATACGCGAGGTCGAGCGCGGCAATGGCGATCTCGTCGCGGTCTTCCGCGCGCTGCGCCATCTGCCTCGTGCGCAGGAGGCGCTGTACCCGCTGTCGGCCCAGTTCCCGCCGGTGAGCAGCTTCTTCCTCAACGCCGCCAATCGCGAGAATGACGATCTGCTAACGCGGCTGGAAGCCGGCGCGGGCGAACGCACCGGCATCTTCCACGACCACAACGAGCCCGGCAGCCGCGGCGGCTTCTCGGTCTATGTGCCGGAATATTATTCGCCGGAGCGCGCCATGCCGCTGGTGATGGCGCTGCATGGCGGCAGCGGCAACGGCCGCGGTTTTCTCTGGAGCTGGCTGCGCGATGCCCGCAGCCTTGGCGCGATCCTGGTGGCGCCGACCGCGACCGGCCCGACATGGGCGCTGATGGGCGACGATAGCGACACGCCGAACCTCATGCGCATTCTCGACACGGTGCGCAGCCGCTGGACCGTCGACGGCTCGCGCCTGCTGCTGACCGGCATGAGTGACGGCGGCACCTTCTGCTACGTCACCGGGCTCGACGGCGCCTCGCCCTTCACGCATCTCGCGCCGGTGTCGGCGACGTTCCATCCGCTGATGGCGGAGATGGCGGACGCCGTGCGCCTGCAGGGACTGCCGATCTTCATCACCCACGGCAAGCTCGACTGGATGTTTCCGGTACAGACCGCGCGCCAGACGCAGGCGGCCCTCTCCGCCGCCGGCGCCGATGTCACCTATCGCGAGATCGACGACCTCAGCCACACCTATCCGCGCGAGATCAACGCAGAGCTGCTGGAGTGGCTGAACCGCGGATGAACGGGTCGTCCTTATCTGCGCCGTACTGCCGCGGAACCATCACTCCGGGCCGACGTTATCGCCCGTCACCGGAGGTTCGCAATGCAGACGTTTTTCGGAATGATCTTGGGCGCGCTGCTGCTCGGTTGCGGCGTATACGTCTATGACTCCATGCAGACGTCGTCGGTCGCCAATGGCGAGGTCGCGACGACCAATCGCACCATCGTGAATTGGGACGTCGCCAAGGCCGATTGGGATGCGCTGCGCGATCGCGCGCACAAGGACTGGGTCCGCATCTCGTCGAAGTAACGACGCCGTATCACGAACAAGGCGCCGTCGCGGGTTCGCGGCGGCGCCTTTGTGTTGACGGCGATCGATCCGGCTCGCGTCAGTTCATCTTGGCCTTGCGGGCATCGGCGATGACCTGCTCGAACTCGGTCATGCTGAGCACGCCCGGCACGCGGTACTTGCCGACGATGAAGGAGGGGGTACCGCTGAAGCCGAAGGCTTCCGCCTGCTCGTTGTTGCGCTTGAGGACGGCGTCGATGTCCTTGGCGCGGTCGGTGAGATCGCGCTTCAGGCGGTCCATGTCGACACCGGCGGCCGCGAGCAGCTCGTTGATGCGCGGCTCCGTCAGGCGCGAGCTGACACCCATCATGGCGTCATGCGCCTGATGGTATTTGTCCTGGAATTTTGCCGCGAGCGCGATCCGCGCCGCGGTGACCGAGACCGGCCCGAGGATCGGCCAATCCTTCATCACCAGCCTGACCTTGCCGTCATCCTGGACGACCTGGCGCAGCTCCGGTTCGAGCTTGCGGCAATAGGGACAATTGTAGTCGGACCATTCGATGATGCTGATGTTGCCGTCGGGATTACCGGCCACAGGAACATCGGGGTCGCGCAGCACCTTGGCTTCGGTCAGCACCTCGTCATCGGCGGCGGCCGCGCGCGCAGAGGTGATCCGACCTGCCGCAAGGGCACCCGCCCCGATCAGCGTCAGCGCCGCCCGCCGCGTCGCCACGAGGCCCTTGTTCCTGAATCCAGCCATATCTCGTCCCGTTTCGGTCCCATCGCTGCAAATACGGTTCGCGACCGGGAACTGTTACGCGTCATATAGAGCGTTGCGGGCGTGATGTCATCGCCATGCTATGCGCGGATCACAGCCGGCGCTGGCGAAGCCGCCGCGCGGGGCAGCATAGCCATCAGCGTCCCGGTCATGGTGGCGATCAGCGTGGTGTTGCCCTCGTGCTCGGCAAAGGCCCTCGCCTCGCAGAAGGTCAGCGTGCGGCCGGGCTTGACCACCTCGGCCTTGAAGACGAAGCGCGTGCCGCGGGCGGGTGCCAGCAGCGTGGTCTTGAACTCGACGGTCAGGATATCGGCCTCGCGCGGCATCAGGGTGAAGGCGGCGACGCCGCAGGCATTGTCGAGGCCTGCCGTGATGATGCCGGCATGGACAAAACCGTTCTGCTGCGTGAAGGCCGCCGAATGCAGCATGGCCAGTTCGACCTCGCCCGGCGCGAGGCGGACGATCACGATGCCGAGCGTGCGCATCGCCGGTTGGCCGTCGAACATGGCAATGGCGGCAGCGCGATAGCCCGGATTTTTCGGCTCGAACGCGGCCATGGCTCAGGCCTCGGCCGGCTCGGCAAGATGCTGCAGAGCGACCGCGCGGATCGCATCCGTGAACGACGCCGACTTCCGCTGGCTGCGGTCCATGTGCACGCCGGTGATGTCGCAGAACGCGGCGATCTCGCCGGTCTCGGCATTGGTCATGTCGTGCCGGAAGCGGATCGACTTGTCGCGGACCTCCAGCAAATGGCTGCGGATCTCGACGATGTCACCGGCAAGCAGCTCCCGCCTGTAGGTGATGTTCTGCTGCACGGCGGCCATGCCGCGGCCGGATGAGCGCAGATAGCTCGGCGTCAGCCCGAGGCGGGCGAACAGATTCCAGTTGGCCTCGTCGAATTTGCCGACATACCACATGATGTTCATGTGGCCGACATGATCGCACTGCCACGGATAGACCGTGCCGCGATAGGTCGCCTCCCGCATCGCAATTCCCCCTGCCGTTTTTCCACCCTCTGATCATTGATACGGTAGCGTATCAGCGCCTCCGCGCGTTAGCAATACGGTACCGTATCAAGAACCGGTGAGGCTTCCTTCATGAACGACGGCAAGGGCGATGTCTGGGTCGAGGCAGGGTTTACCGAGCTCGCCCGCTCGGGGGTCGAGGGTGTCAGGGTCGAGGTGCTCGCCAAGAATCTTGGCGTCACCAAGGGCGGCTTCTACCGCCGCTTCGCCGACCGTGCCGCGCTGCTCGATGCCATGCTGGAACGCTGGCGCGAGGGACGCGCGGCGTCAATCGCGCAGCAGACAAGCCTCGATGGGCAAGAGCCCCGCGAGCGGCTGAAGGCGGTGATCCAGCTCTATTCCGAGCGGCTCAATCCGGAGGGCATGGCGATCGAGCTCGCGATCCGGCAATGGGCACGCTCGGACGAAAACGCCGCCGCGGCGGTCGCGAGCGTGGACGCGGCGCGGCTCAAGCACGTCGCCGAGCTCTACCGCGCCACCGGCCTCGAGGCCGAGGCGGCCGAGGCGCAGGCCTTCCTGTTCTATTGCTTCATCTTCGGCCAGAGCTTGCTGTTCGTCGAGCGCGGTCCGCGCAAACGCTCGCAGCTCGTGGCGAAGTCGGCCGAGAAGCTGCTCGACTAGCGAAACGGCCGGAGCTTTGCTCCGGCCATCGCATCATGTCGAAGCTCAGGCGGCGCCCTTCAGCTTCTTGTTGCACTCGCTGTAATAGCCGCCGCCCTTCTCGATCCACTTCATGCCGCCATTGCCGTTGGTGGTCTTGTTGGCGTTGTACTGGTCGACGCAGGTGTGGAGGCGCGCCTTGCCGGCGGTCTCCTTGGCGTATTTCGGATCGACGGCATTCGGATAGATCGCAGGTCCGGCCGGCAGGGTTGGCGCGGCAGCGGGGGCTGCCTCCTTCTTCGCCTGCTTCGGCTCGGCAGGAGCGGCGGGCGCAGCCGGAGCAGCGGCGGCCGGCGCGGCGGCAGGCGTCGCATCCGCTCCGCACTGGGCCTTGCGGAAATCATTCCACTTCGTTGTGCCAAGCGAGCCGTCCTTCTTGGCGGCCTGGTATTTCGCGCTGCACTCCTGCGAGGTCAGCGCATGCGCCGGCGCGCTCGCGACCAGCGCGGCAAAGCCCGTCAATGCAACCGCACACAGCAATTTTGATTGAATGGTCATCCTTGGTCCTCCTCCTTGGTCTTCCCCGACGGAAGCGAAACGAGGATTGCTATCCTAGCGTGCCGCCCGGCCGCGACAAGGAAGCGATGGCTCCTGCCGCCAAAATATAGTGATCCCCCCGGCTCGGATTATTCATGTCGCGTTCAGCAAGGCGAGCCGACGTTCCCAACCCTCCGCAATCTCGCAAGAGTGCACCACCATGACCTTCACGTCTCGCCTCGCCATCGTCGCCCTGACCTCCCTGCTCGCCACCGGCACCGCCTTCGCGCAGACCGCCGCGCCGGCTGCCAAGACCGACGCCAAGACCACAACTGCCGCCGCCCCCGCCGACAAGAAGGCGTCGAAGGAGCGCTCGGCGGAGTCGCTCGAATGCTCCAAGCAAGCGGACGCCAAGGCACTGAAGGGCAAGGAGCGCAAAAAATTCCGCCGTGAGTGCATGAAGGAAGCGAAGGCCGGCACCGCCGCCCCCGCGGCCGACAAGAAGTAAATCCGTCACACTACGGTTTGCGAGCATCCGTGAGAGGCGCGCGCATTGCGGCATGACGAGGCTGCAATTGTGTGCCTCTCGCTGATTTGCGATAAGGTGGCGTGAAGCAAATCACCGCCTCCCTGCCGTTCGAATGGCCAAGCCGTGCCAAGATCTTGAGCACGGTGGAGACACTCGTCATCGGCACCGCCGGCGGCCTCGTGTTTCTGGTCGCCGGACTTCCCGGGGGACTGATCTCGGGCTCGATGATCGCGGTCGGGATCGCCGCGATCGCCGGCCGCCAGCTGGCACTGCCGCCGATCCTGACCCAGACCGTGCTGGTGCTGCTCGGTATTTCACTGGGCTCGGTCGTCTCGCGCCACCTGCTTCAACAGGTCAGCGCCTATCCCCTCACCATCGGCCTGCTTGCGCTCGCCACCTTCTGCTCGACCTTCGGCTCGAGCTATTACCTCCAGCGCATTCATGGCTGGGACCGCACCTCGGCCTTCCTCGCCGGCAGCCCCGGCGCGCTGTCGCAGATCACGATCCTGGCGGTCGAGCGCGGCGCCGACCTGCCCGGCATCGCGGTGGTGCAGACCCTGCGCGTGATCATCCTCACCGCGGCGCTGCCGATGGTGCTCGCGTTCGCGGGCGTGGCGCCCTCCGTCGCGCCGTCGCTGACGACGACGATCGCCTCGCCGCTCGAGCTCGTGGAGCTGGTCGCGGCCTCGCTGGCCGCGGCGCTCCTGCTGCGGCTGATCAAGTTTCCGGCGAGCTGGATGTTCGGCGCGATGATCGCCTCCAGCGTGCTGCATGGCGCAGGCTGGGTCGAGGGCGGCCTGCCGAACTGGGTGCGCGGCGTGGCGCTGATCGGCATCGGCGCATTGATCGGCAGCCGTTTCGCGCGGATGCGGATCAAGACGCTCGCCGGCCACATCCATGCGGCGCTGGGCTCGTTTGCCGTGGCCATCGCCGTCTCCGCCATCTTCGTCGGCATCGTCGCGCTCACTGCGCAGGTGAAATTATCGGATGTCGTCGTCGCCTTCGCGCCGGGCGCGATGGATGCGATGCTGGCGCTCGCGCTCACGCTGCACATCGACCCGATCTTCGTCGGCGCCCATCATTTGTCGCGCTTCGTGTTCGTGACGATCGCGACCCCGGGCATCGTGCACCTGTTCGGCCGCACGCAGGACGATGTGGATGATTGACGGGACGCAGCTGCCGTAGGGTGGGCAAAGGCGCGCTAGCGCCGTGCCCACCATGCTCCCGCAATATCGCTAAAAATGGTGGGCACGCTTCCGCCTTCGCTCTTCGAGCTACGGCGGACAAGTCGCTTTGCCCACTCTACGGCAGCTTGCCTAGCGCTTCGCCGTCCGCAAAAATCCCCACGCCGCGATCGCCGCCATCAACAGCGAGATCAGCACATTGTAGCCGGCGAGCGAGAGGCCGAGGAAGCGCCACTGCACCTCGTCGCAGCGCACCACCTTCACGGTATCGAGCTTGGACAGCAGGTCGGCGGCATTGCCGAGATTGATGACGGGACCGGAGCAATCGGTCGGGCCCTTCCAGAACCCCCATTCGACGCCGGAGTGGTAGGTGCCGAGGCCGGCATTGGCGAGTGTCGCCAGCGCGAGGATCGCAAGGCCCGCGAGCAGCAGCGGCCGCGGCGCCCCGCTCCGCGCCGCAAGCGCCGTGAGCACACCGACCGGGATCGCGAAATAATAGGCGTAGCGCTGCTCCAGGCACAGCGGACAGGGAAGGATCTCCAGCACGAGCTGGAAGAACCAGGCGCCGGCGATGGTCGCGGCGGCAATCAGCGTGACGAGCACCGAGGCGGTCAGCGCGGGACCGGTCCCAGCCGGCCTGAATGCAGGTATTGCGGCACTCTGGGTCGTCACGGCAGCCTCTTCCGGATGGGTCGCTTTCTTAAGGCTCTAACCCCGGCCCAGGCGGCTGTCGAGAACGGCCGGGATCACTTTGGCGCGGGTTGACCCTGCCCTGTCCATGGCTATAGTCCGCCCGCTTTGCGAGGCCCTTTTCCAGGGGCCGACCGGGAGCCCCTGTGGCGGAATTGGTAGACGCGCTCGACTCAAAATCGAGTTCCGCAAGGAGTGCTGGTTCGATTCCGGCCAGGGGCACCAGCCTTCGCTGCTTCGCAGCCACGGCTGGGCGAGCCGGGCGGAGGTCTATCCATGCGAAGCAGGGAAGGCTGTCCCGCCGAAGCCTTGGCGAAGGCGGACTAGATCAACGAGTCCGGTATTTCCCTCCCCTTCCAATCGTCACATCCCACCTGTATAAACCGGTAGCTTCTTCTGTAACTCGAAGGAGCTCACATGAACGACCTGCACACGTGGCTTTCGCAACAGCACCACGGCCTGCGCACCTTCCGGACATTTCAGCAAAAGCTCGAGACGCTCGGCCGGGACGATCCCGCCCAGCGCGGTCTTTGCCGCCTGTTGAGCGGCCTCGTCGGCAGCTATGTCGAGGCCTTTGACGAGGAGCCGCTGCCAGTCGAAATCGCCGATGGCGCATATCAGCATCTGCTAACGCTGGTTGAGAGCATCGATCTTCACGGCGACGCCGATCGCCGGCTCGCCGACATCAACCGCGTGGCAGAGAGTGAGCTCTGGCGGTGAGAGGCGGCACGGCCGTCGCCATCGCGCCGGCGTGATCACGGCAGACGCGTGTAGGTCGTGTTCATCGTATAGTCCTTGCGTGGACCCGATACGACATGACGGACGACGAACGTTCCATCCGGCAGGAACATGTAGGCCGACTGATAGTCGTCGTGCTTGCAAAGATGGCGCGCACGTCCGCTCAGCTCTCCTCCGGAACATGCGGACAGTGAAATCTCGTGAAACAGCCGCGGCGGATCTTCCCTAAAGAAGACCTTGAATCCTCCGTCGCTGTTGCTGAAGACGTATTCGCGTTCGGCCTGCACGATGGTGCCGTTCGCGAGCTTCAGATGTCCCTGCTCGCGATAGGCCAACCGCCCCCCGTCCAGTGGCGTGAAGATCGCGATACCCTGCATCGTAGCCTGGCCTTCGATGACACGGTTGAAGGACCACGAGCCGATCAGCTTTTTCGTGACGTCCGAGGCGTCACCCCAGCCATCGATCATCGCTTCATTCATGTCTTCAGACCTGCGCATTAACCAACCGGTCCAGCCTCACGGGACCCGCAGCCGGGAGTTCGACTTCAGCGAGCCGATACCTATATCCTACCGCAATGAAATGGTGATGCAGTGAGCAGCTTCGATGGCCAGGAGACGCACGACGGAAGCGGACGCCGACGACCTCCCCCGCTATTTCGTCTGGGTCCGGGGCCTCGAAGGCCCCGAGCCGCAGAAATGGACGGCGATGGATTTCGGCATCGGTGATTGGAAGCGGCCGCAAGTGCTGGCCTTTCTGGAGCTGCCGGAAGCCGAACGGCACCTGCCGCTGTCGGCGCTGGCGCGCCGCTATCCGCCGCCGCGGGTGGAGACCTAGCGCTCTCTCACTTCCCCCTCGCCGCGGTCGGCGTCAACCCAAACCGCCTGCGGAAGCAGCGGTTAAAATAAGAGAGATCGTTGAAGCCGCAGGCAAAGGCGATGTCGCTGATGCGGCCCTCGCGGTGTGCCAGGAGGTCGGCGGCCTTGCGCAGACGCAGTTCGGTGAGGCGGGTGGTGAAGCTGGCGCCGGCCTCGAACAGCAGCTCGTTGACGTAGCGCTCGGATAGGCCGGCGGCGGCGGCAAGCTTCTGGGCGGAAAAACCCGGCTCGTGGAAGCGCGCCTCAAGAATCGACAGCACGGCCTTGAGCCGCACGGCGCGCAGGCCCCCGCGTCGCGCGGCAGTGGCGATATCGCTGCGGGCACCGAGACCGATCGCGGCAAGGTCGAGCAGATGGCCGGCGATCGCCATGCCGGCCTCGTCGGCGGCCGTGGGATTGCGTAGGAGGAGATCGCTGTAATCCATCGCCAGCGACAGCGCGCCGCCGGGCTCGAGCTCGCAGCCGACGAGATCGTCGATGTCGGCGACCATCGCGCGCAGCGTATCGACCGGCAGATGCACGTTGGTGAAGCGCTTTTGGCTCGCGCCGTCGGCCGCGAAGAACGGCTCGTCCAGCTTGAGCAGCACCATTGCTCCCGACCGCATGGTGAACTCGCGGCCACGATGGATCACCTGAGACGGAAGATCTCCGGTGTTGCGCGCGAGGCAAAAGCGGTCGTCGCCGGTCTCGATCACCTGGCGCTTCTCGCGCCGGACCGTGACGAAGCTGCCGTCGCAACGGCCGAGCATGGTGGTGCCGATATGGATCGAGTTCATCGTTGCGCGAAACGGCACGTCGGACGCCGGATCGAGCTCGCCGGTGTTGGAGAAATGCTCGAACAGCTCCGCGAAACGGATGAAGCGCTGCCGGTCGGACAAGTCCTGTGGCAGCATCTCGGTCGAGAGCGACTTCCTGATGACGGACATCGAGAACGACTTTTCGAGAATGGCTTTTCTAAGTTCTTAAAAAAAGGCTTGGCGCTCGCCGAACCTCGCACGCCAAACGGACGCCCGCAGAAGACCAGCATACCGCAAGCTATCAGCACGCCAACGTGAATCAAGCTGCGCCGGTCAGTCCAAGCTGCGACGGCGCTGGCGCCGGTCAGTCCAAGACGCCCCGCACAGGCGGGCCCTATTCAGGCCGCGGATGCGGCATCCCGGCACACACGGGACTGCATCCGGGCAAACGGGCGGCCCCAGCCTGACGCCCGCTGGAGGAGACAACGACATGCGAACCTTTCTACCCCGCAGCCTCGTGCTCGGCGGCGCCATCGCGACCAGCCTCTGCATCGGTTACGCGCTTGGCGCGCAGCCGCACATGGACGAAGCCATCGCGATCCTGCAATCGGCCCGCGCCGAGCTCGGCAAGGCAGAGCCGAACAAGGGCGGTCATCGCGAGAAGGCGATCGGGATGATCGACCAGGCGATCGCCGAAGTACGCGCCGGCATCGCGTTCGCCGCCGGCCATTGAAGCAACGGCATTCGGGAGGAAGACATGATACGCACCCTGTTTGCCACGGCTCTCACGCTCGGCGCGATCACGGGCGTTGCCCAGGCCATGCCGCTCACCCTGCTCAACGCAGGCGCGAACGGCGACGTCATCGCGGTCGCCGGCGGCTGCGGCCCCGGCTGGCACCGCGGCCCCTATGGCGGCTGCCTCAGGAACTACGCCAACCCCGCCGCGCATGCCTGCCCGCGCGGCTACCATATCGGCCCCGGCGGCGCTTGCCGCGGCAATGGCAGGTAGGACCTGAACACTCCGCCTCTCCCCGCTCGCAGGGGAGAGGCGTCCGCCGACATCACGCCTCTCGCCACCGGCACCAGCAAGACCAAACGTTTTCGTAACCGTCCTGCCGCGGCGTCCGACCGCGGCAGGGCGGCGGCGCGATCCCGCTTGCTACCTCAACGGGACTATGCACAGAATGCACCTGTTTTTCATGACGCAACCATTGATTGAAATCGTGGAGTGCTGAACGGCTCCGGCCCGAAGTGCTTCACCGTCGATTGCCAGAGGGGCCCCATGACCCAGCATGATGGCGCGCAGAATGGCGATTCTGCCAGACCCAAGCACACGCATGACGATGCAAGCGCCGGCGGGACGACCGCCACCACCCTGTCGAAGCGCAAGCTGGTGCTGTTCGCCGACGGCACGGGCAACGCGTTCACCGCCCAGGAATCCAGCGTCTGGCGGCTCTATGAAGCGCTCGACCACACCCAGCCGGACCAGATCGCCCACTACATCAAGGGTGTCGGCACCGCCGGCTGGGCGCCGCTCGCAGCCATCGACGGCGCCACCGGCATCGGCGTTCCCTCCAACGTCCGCAAGCTCTACCGCTTCCTGTGCTGGAACTGGCGCGAGGGCGACGAGATCTACATCTTCGGCTTCAGCCGCGGCGCCTTCACTGCGCGCACGCTGGCGGCGCTGATCGCGAGCCAGGGATTGGTGCCGGCGGAGATCAAGGGCGAGCCGGTCTCGCATGCCGAGATGGAGCGCAACGCCATGTCCGCATGGCGGGAATACCGCAAGGAATCGGTGGGCTATCGCAGCCTGCCGACGATCTGGATTGCGCGCTGGATTCGCGACCTGCTGCTCATCATCTACCATTTCGTCTGCTGGCACCGCTCCTATTGCACGGTCCGCAAGGCCATGGCCGGCCGCAAGAACGTCAAGATCGAATTCCTCGGGCTGTTCGACACGGTCGAGGCTTTCGGCGTACCGATCGAGGAGCTGCGCGTCGCGATCGACTGGGCAATTTGGCCGATTTCGTTCCGCAATCATCGGCCCTCGCGCAAGGCGAAGCACATCTGTCACGCGCTCGCGCTCGACGACGAGCGCACCACCTTTCATCCGCTGCGGATCGACCAGAGCCGTCTGGCGAATGATCAGACTGTCAAGGAGGTGTGGTTCGCGGGCGTCCATTCCGACATTGGCGGCGGTTACCCGGAATCCACCCTCTCCTTCGTTCCGCTGGTCTGGATGACCGAGCAGCTCGGTGGCCAATTGCGCTTCCAGAACGGCACGATCGAGCGTTTCCGCGAGTATCAATCGGCGATCGGGCCAAAGCACGATTCACGCAGCGGCGCCGCCGTGCTTTACCGCTACGGTCCGCGGCCGATCCTCGAAGGCGATGTGAACGGCGGCAAACCGGTCGTTCACTTCGCCGTGGTCGAACGAATGCTGTTCGGATGCGACGATTATGCGCCGATCATGCTGCCGGCGAACGCGCGGGTGCTGATGCCCGACGCAAGCATCAGGGAGCTCACCAATGACGGCGCGCACCAGGCCATGCATGACGCCTACGCGAAGAAAGCGAGGCGTCCGATAAGCAAGGAGGAATCCGACGCCTTCACTGGAATGAAAGCGCCAGACGCGGACATGGCGAATCTGGCGCGCGGCGCCGTGTGGTGGCGACGCGTGGCCTATTTCGCGCTCCTGATCATGACGGGCATCATTGCCGCCTGGCCGTGGATCGCCCACAAGATCATAGATACATCCGGCAAGAGCCTGCGCGATTTTGTCAGCAACATCGACTGGGGTTTCAGCGCCATACTCGGCTCCGTCGCGAACCTGCTCAAGAACGTGTTGCCCTCCTATGCGGGGCCATGGCTCAATATCGCACTCTATTATCCTGTCGCGACCTCACTCGTCGTGCTGGTCACGTGGTGGGTCTGGAGCATCAACGCCTCGCTGCGTGATGGCATCCAGGAGCGGGCGCGGCTCGCCTGGTACCGGCCGGAACGGAAGGCGAGCGCAAAAAACCTCAGCCGGATGAGTTGGTTGTTCAGGTTTGGCGGTTTGATGCAGCGAAATGCGCGGTGGATGAGCTTTCCGTTCACCAAGATCATCTTTCCCATCGTCTCCATCGTCGTCATCTACGCCGCGGGCTTGCTGATCGCCTCGAGCAGCTTCTTCACCTGGCGCGTCGCGACCGGACAGGTTTGTGAAGCCCCGGAAACAAAAGCCGCAGAGGCGAAGAAAAAGGGAGCGAACGTCGCGGTAGACATTCCGCCAGCCAAGCCGGTGGGCGACAACGCGCTTCCTGCGGCCGAGCTTTTCAACGTCAACCAGTTCTGCTGGGCAAGCAGGCTCGCCGTGGAGAAGGGCCGCAAATACCGGGTCTGGATCGATATCGACCAACGCTGGTTCGACCGCACGATCATGACCGGCGTCAACGGATTCCAGACCTACGAAAACCACCATTACCTCGCTCTCCCGACCCGGCGACTGTTCGGCGCGGACTGGTTCCAGCCGGTCGTACGCGTCGGCGAGAAGGGCCTGAACGATCAGCCACTGCAGGCCATGAACGTGATGTCGGCAGATGAACTGCCGCGCCGCATTGACCCGACCCTCCCCGAGGACAATGCTCAGGATGAGCCAAAAAACAGATATCCCGTCCGCATCGAAAACGCTGAGGAATCGAGCACGGACGATGCGGCGAAGCTGACGAAACTCAAGGCCGATATCGCGAAGATGGGCACATTCGATGCGCTTCCGCCAGACGAGTCGGCCCGCAAGGTCTGGGACACGCAGAAACTTGCAGACCGGATGGTGGCCGAATTCACCGCACCTGATTCCGGCGAGCTGTTCTTCTACGTCAACGACGCCGTGCAGATCGTCCCGGGCTTCCTGCGATGGCTGGCCCCGGCAAAATACGCCGACTATTTCGGGTCGGACGAACAATACTACAAGAACAACAGCGGCACGGCGCGGATCACGGTACAGCGTCTGCCCGCGCCGCCGACGCCATCGGCTGCGGCAAAGCAGTAGGCGCCGGCCACAACGGAGCGGAAGAGTGACAACGCCCCCATGATTATGGGTGTCGCGGCGTCCGCGCCGCGGCTAAACTTGGCCTCGCGCCGCGGGGGACACGCGGTGCGGGACGATGAACATGAGCGAACAGGGCGAGACGGGTGAGGCCATCACCATCCTCCTCGTCGAGGACGACGCGCCGACCTGCTGGCGGCTCCAGGATGCGCTGGTCAAGGCCGGCTACAAGGTGCGCAGCGCAGGAACGCTCGGCGAGGCGCGCCAGGCCCTGAACGGCGGCGCGCCGCGCGTGCTGCTGACCGATCTGCGATTGCCCGACGGCCATGGCATCGAGCTGATCCGCGAGACCCGGCAGCGCTTTCCCGACACCGAGATCATGGTGATCTCGGCGCTCGGCGACGAGGAGAGCGTGATCTCGGCGATCACGGTCGGAGCCACCGGCTATCTCCTGAAGGACGCCTTCCCGACCGACATCGCCACCACCGTGCGCGATCTGGTCGCCGGCCATTCGCCGATCTCGGCCTCGATCGCCCGTTTCATCGTGCGCAGAACGCAAGGCGTCGCGCCGAGTTCGGCCGAGCCGCCGCGGGGTCCCGTGCTCAACACCGCGCGACTCACCCCGCGCGAGATCGATATCCTCTGGGGCATCGCAAAGGGTTTCAGCTACGCCGAGATCGCGAGCCATCTCGGCCTGTCCAGGCAGACCGTGCCCGGCCACATCAAGAACATCTATCGCAAGCTCGAGGTGCACACGCGCAGCGAAGCGGTGTTCGAGGCGGTGCAGCAGGGCCTGATCAAGCTGTGAGCGAGATAGCGGCGAAGGCACCTGCACGCCCGCGGCGCCGGCTGATCGCGGCGCGCCTCGTGCCCTATCTGCTGCTACAGGCGCTGATCGTGATCGTCACCATCCAGGGGCTGCGGCTACTCCAGCCCAGCGACCCCGATGATTTTGCCGTGAGCGAATTTTCGCTGCGGGAGGACGGCACGACCCGGGCGGTGACGTTGCCGCATTTCACGTCGTCGCGCTACGCGCTCCAGGACCCGCCGCTCTATTCGGGCGCGTTCGTCTTCAAGCCCGACGCGGCAAACACCGCCTGGTCGGTCTTTCTGCCGCGCTTCAGCAATGGCGTGGAGGTCGCGGTCAACGGCGTCGCGATCCTGGACTCCCGGCGCGATCCCACCGCCAACCGGCCCGACCGCAACACGCCGGAGATCACAGTGATCCCGTCGTCGCTGCTGCGCGACGGCAGCAACACCATCACCGTGCGGCTGTTGGTGTGGGGTCCGCTGCGAGGCTTCCTCGACACCGTCTATGTCGGGCCGGACGAAAGCCTGCGGGGAGCCTACGAGACGCGCACGCTGCTGTTCGTGACGCTGCCCGTGGTGTTCTCGGCCTGGCAATCGTTGCTGGCGGTGATCCTCGCCATCATGTGGCTGATGCGACGCCGCGAGCCGGTCTATGGCGTGCTGGCGGCAGGAATGCTCGTCGGCGCGATGCAGGCCTTCGCGCCGGCGCCGCTGCCACCCGCGCCTTATCCGCGGCTGGCCGCCATCTTGCTGGCGTCCGCGCCGATCGAGAGCGCGCTGGTCGTGACGTTCGCGGTGCTGTTCTTCGGCTGGCGCTGGCCGCGCTACGGGCTGCTGTTGTTCGCGCCGGGGCTCGTCATCCTGCTGGTCGGGCTCTTTGCGGGCCAGCCGATCCCGCGCGTCACCTTCCTGTTCCTCGGCGTGCCGACCGTGGGCCTGTGCCTGATGCTGCTGGTCGTCATCCTGACGTGGGCGGTGATCAGGCGGCAGGACGCGGCGAGCTTTACCTTCGGCTGCGCCGTGACCATCGTGCTGACCTGCTGGTTTCACGACATGCTCTCGGCGTTCGAGTTCGTGCCGGACGATCGCACCTTCGTCACGCGGCTGTCCTATTCCGCGATGCTGGTGGCGATAGGCGCCGGACTGACCTGGCGCTTCGCCCGCGCGCTCAACGAGGTCGACAGCTTCGCCGGCCAGCTCATCGCACGCGTGCGCGAGGCCGAGGAGCGGCTGAAGGCAAGCTTCGCCCGCGAAGAAGAGCGCGCCCGTGCCGCCGCACTCGCCAACGAGCGCACGCGCTTGATGCGCGACCTGCATGACGGCCTCGGCGGTCAGCTCGTCAGCATCGTCGCGCTCTCCGAGCGCGGGCACGAGAGCTCGAGCATCACGGACGCGGCGCGCGCCGCGCTGAAGGATCTGCGCCTCGTCATCGATTCCATGGACGACATCGGCGGCGACCTGATGCTTGCGCTCGGCTCCTGGCGCGAGCGCGCGGCGGCACAATTGCGGCCGCACGACGTCGCACTCGAATGGCACGTGGCGACGCCGCAGGGCCTGCCGCTGCATCCCGAATTGCGGCCATGGCACGTCATCCAGATCGTGCGCATCCTCGACGAGGCCGTGACCAACGCGGTCAAGCACGCGCAGGCGCGCCATATCGTTGTTACCATCGAGACGCTCGACGATGGCCAGGGAGATGGCCAAGATAACGGCCAAGGACCGCGTGGCATGATCAGCGTCGCGGACGACGGCAAGGGCTTTGCCCTGCCCGGCAACGGCGAAGCCGGCAGTGCGGGCCAGACCGCACGGGGTCTGCGCAACATGCGAAGCCGGGCCGCGCGCTGCGGCGCGGTGCTGGATCTCGCCTCGGATTCCTCGGGTACGCGCGTGCGGCTACAACTGCCGAAAATCTTTCCCGATAGCGACGCCGCCGCCACGGGCTGAAAAGCCCCCTCCCCGAACGTGTGGGACGTACGGAGAGAGGGAACGGGCCGGATTATCGTCATGCGGAGGACGGGGGGTTCGTCCGCAAGTCATCCTTTCGCCCGAAGCGATGCAATCAACTCAATCAAACGAGATCGTCAGCGCACGCCGACGCGATTGACCGGGCCTCCGCGATTCATCGGCGTTCCCGCACGAACGCCGACGCCGGGCGCGCCGACCCCGGGCGTCGCCACCGCGACCGCGGCGGCCGGCGCAACCACCACCGCCCCGGTCGGCCGCACCACGCAGCCCTTGGGCACGCCGACCGTCTTGCAATAGACCACCGCCTGCGCCGGGCTCGTGCCCAGCGACACCATCGCCGCACCCGCGAGCATCATGACCGTCAGGCCGGCGCTCAGCGCTCCCACGTTTTTCGACATCTTGCTCTCCTGCTTCCCGTTCGGCGCCCCGATGCAATCACCGGGTTTCGCAGCCGACGTGCAGCCTGAATGGCAAAAGACGGCGCGCGGATACATGCCATGAAGATGGGGGTACGGCGGGCGAGCCGATGCCATGAACATGGCATGGACCGGCAACGGACCTTCGCGAGATGGTCCGGCTCACCCGATCCCAGCGGGACCCGTCACAATCCCAAAGAGGTGTTTCATGAAGACTTCAGTCCTTGCCGCGCTGCTGCTCGCTGCCGTCATCCTGCCCGCCGCTGCGCAATCCGGTCCGACGCCGCAGGAGCAGATGGCCTGCCGCGGCGACGCCGGCAAATTCTGCGCCGAACATATCGGCAAGCCGCCGCAGATGAATGCCTGCCTGCGCGAGAACAAGACAAAGCTCTCGGATGCCTGCCGCAAGGTGGTGGAGTCGCACGGCGGGTGATCTTCTTCCCCCTGTGGGAGAAGGTGCCTTGCCAATGGCAAGGCGGATGAGAGCTGCTTCAACGCACCCAGAGCACGGCCGCTCCGCGGCTCTGCCGCGAACCACCCTCTCCCGCGAAGAAGGGAGAGGGACAGCAGCTAGTTCGTCAGGCCATAGACGTCGATGCGGCCGTCATAAGTCGGGCGATAGATGCGGCCTTTCCAGACGATCGGACGATTGAACTTGGGATGCATGAAGGCGTGCTCCGGCCCCCAGTCCTCGCTGTCCCAGATCACCTGGAGCCGTTTGGAGCCATCCGGATTGGTGGCGAAATTCTGCGCGTCGTAGACCAGGAAGCGGCCCGGACTGAGAATCATGTTGCTGTCCTGATAGGGCACCATCGCCACGATGATGCCATCGGTGCCGTTGTTGGCGGCAAGCGTGATGCTCCAGCCGGGCATGCCGCCCGGCGGACGCGGCGATTGCGGCGAGGCGATCTCGTTGCCCCCGGCGAGATAGGTCGTTCTCCCGTCGGCCGCAATCGACCAGGCCCGCAAGGCGCTGTTCTCGCCGCCAACGAAATGCATGGTGCCGTGGGTGGCGGACTGGAACAGCAGCGGCGTGCCATGCAGATGCCGCGTCGCGCCGCCGGGAAACACGTTCAGCTCCATCGGTGACGTCGGCGCCGGCGGCACGGCGGGATCGAAATACGTGTACAGGATCGGTGGCATGAGCAGCCTGTTGTAGTTCGCCGCGAAATGGCCGGCCGCAAGTTCGCCCGGCTGCGTCTTGCCGAGCGCATTGGCATTGCCGGTGTAGAGGATGCCGTCCTTGCCCGCGGCCAGAATGGCATGGGCGGAGGCGACATAGACCGGACCGCCGGAACCGAAATCCTGGTCGCCCCACATCGACTCGTTCATCGCCTCCATGTGATGCGCCACGACCGGCGCGATCTGCGCATCGGTTGCACTGCGACCCGAGGTGACCGCGACATGTGGCATCTCGCGCGCATACCGAGGCTTCAGCGTCATTCCCATGCGCCTTGCATGCGCGATCACGGAGGGCAGGGAAACGTTCGACGGCAACGCCAGTTCGTCATTGTCGTCGTCGGCGGCTGCTGCGTCCGCGGCCGCGCCGACCCGGTTGGCGTCGGTCCATGGCGCCCACCACGACATGACTTCGAAATGCGCATGGCTTCCGGTGTGCAAGGCGAGCCGCACGATGCTCTCGCCGAAATCGCCATGCTGCGGCGAGAACGCTCCGTTGCCGGTGATGACGTAGATTGAACCGTCGGGAGCGAGGGCCGGGCCGGCCCCGCTCTGCCACAGCCCGCCGCCGGAGCCGGTGACGGTGGAGCACCACGACGCAGCGAGCCGCCAGGCATGGACGTCGACCGCGAGCAGCCAGCCGCGCGCCGTCTTCGACGTCTCGGCGATCGTGCCGAAAGGAATCAGCACGTGGTTCCGCGTCAGCGTCAGGGCGCTGCGCTGCTTGCGCTGGGCCGAGACGAATTTCTGCACCGGCAGGCCGTTCGGCGGCGTGTAGACCGCGCCCTCCAGGTTCAGCAGCCCATGCACCTTCGAGCCGTCGCGGATCCGCAGCGCCGCGAGGAAATGTTGCCCCTTGGCGACGCTGCCGTCGTCGCTGATCCAGGCGCAGGCGTAGAGAATGCCCGCCCCCTCGTCGATCACCGGGGTCGAGAGAATGCCCCAATGGACGTTGGTCATGTGGCCGTCGATCGCCCTCGTTCCGACGATGGGACGTCCGAGGTTGGTCGCCCAGATCTTCTCGCCGGTCAAAGCGTCGAATGCATAGACCCAATTGCCCATGCTGGCCTGGAAGATCAGGTCGCGGGTCTTGCCATCGGCTGTGTGCAAGCCACCGACCGCCAGCGGCTGCGCCTCGAGCCTGGGATCGTCGGGAATCGGAAGGCTGAAGAGTTTGATGATGCCCCTGGTGCGGACGGCGGTCGCCGTCAGCACCGTCTCGGAATTGTTCGTACCGGTACGGGCACGGTCGTAGCTGCGGGTCGTGACGGAGGCGACCATAGTCAGGCTCCGTAAGCGAGGAGGCTTCCGGCCGCAATCAGGCAAGCCGCTGCGAGCGGTCGTACGTCGCGCAAGCCTGCGCGCCACCCGCGCGACACGACGGCTCCGCAGGCAAACCCAAGCCCGGCCATCATCGCACTCGACAGTGCGGCAACGGCCGGCGCATCAGGCGAGCGCGACACGAGATTGTCGATCGCCAGCAGCGGTGGCAGCACATAGAGCCAGCCCGGCGCATTCAAAAGACGTTGCGTGATGGGGTGGCGCACCACCAGCGATGCGCCGCACGCGATCAACAGGATCGCTGCGAGCCCGCCCGCGACCGGCATCGTGACGCCGAGCGCGGAACCCAGTGCATCGCAAGCGCCGAACATCAGAATGAGCGACAGCACATGCCGTTGCGGAACGATGAATGCGAGTGCAAAGGCCACGATGAGACTGTCCGCGGACGTCCACAACAGATGTATCGACATGGAAACCTCTAAAAGGTTTGCAATGCGAGATAAGTGAGGTCAGTCGAGAAGGCCGCCCCGCCATCCGCCTTCGCGGGCAATTGCAGCGCGGTGAGGCCGCGATTCCGCGCGTGTCGTGCGAGAAAGTGGAGCAGCCAGGCAATGCCGGCTCTATCAACCGGCGTCGGCACGGTGACGCCTTCGCGGTCCGGCGCGAAGAAGCGACCCCAAGCTAACAGCGCTACGCCCATGACGCGGCCTTTGGCTAGCCACGCCAATCATGCATTGAACGGAGATCGTCTGGAAGTTGAAATTCGAGGCAAGCGCGTCCGCAGAACGAACCGTCGCTCACGATCGCGTGCGCGACGGCGGGGATCGGCGCTAATCGTCGTCGGACCCGAACAGCCTGATCTGCGGCAAGCCGCCGCGCGGCCGGCTCGCGACATCGCGCGCATCGGAATCTTCGCGGATGTTGCGCGCGACGTCATCCCAATCGGTGCGGTCGCGCATGCCACGCGGCTCGCGGGGATCGTAGTGCCGGCGCTCGGCCCAGCGCTCGCGGCGCTCCATGCGGCGCCGTTCGGACGCGGCGCGCTTCACGTCGGAATCCCTCGCCTTGGCATAGGCGTTGTCGGGTGAGGATGGCGGCTCTGTCGATGCCTGCTGCTCGGCAGGCCTTGCGACTTGCGGAGGCGATGCCGGTGCCGCCGGCTTGGGCGGCTCGGCCGCGGCCGCCTGGGAAGGCTGCGGCGCTGACGGCTCGGCGTTCGCGTGACTCGCCTGCGTGTCGGACTTTGCGGGTTCGGCTTTGGCCTGTGCCGGCGCGGCGATCATGGCGCCGAAGGCTTGCGAGCCGGTGAGATATTGCAAGCGCTCGGAAGGCGCGTCCGTCATCGCGGGTTTGGCAGCTTCAGCGCGCTGCGCCATCTTGCTCGTGTCCGGCCCCAGCTTGGGAGCGACCGGATTCATGATATTGCCGGCGACGATGCCGCCACCGAGACCAATGGCGATGGCCGCGACGATCGTTCCTGCACCGACGAAATAAGCTGTCGAGGCGCGCATTGGTCCACTCCCTCTTTGGAGCGGGCAACGTTTGTCGATTGCCGGATGTTCCCGATGCGGGGCGGAGTTCCCGGAGGAACTTACGCGTCAGATCTGCTGCGCGACTTTTTCGAGCCCGATGATGCGGGCGAGCTTGCGCACTTCTTCCTTCTGATCCTCGCGCAGCTGGAACAGCAGCGGCATTGCGGCCGACTTCAACTGCTGGACCTCGTCGCAGTTCGGATCGATCGGCACGCCCGGCGCGTTCGGATTCGAGAGCTTGTTCGCGGAGATCTTGCGGACGACATTGCGCAGCGCGGTCTCGACCGAGGGCCAGTAATATTCCTGCGACGACGATAGTTTCAGGCGATCCCTGATGCCTGCGATCTGCACGTCGGACAGCAACGAATAGTTTTTCTGCGGCTGCGGCTTGGCGGCGACCTTCGGCTTGGCCGGAGCTTCGACGGGAGCTTCTGCGGCGGCAGGCGCTTCATGCACACTCGCCTTGGGCATCGGGAAATCGGCGGGCGTCGCGGCGGCAAACGCCTGGCGCAGCGGCTCGGTCAGCACCGGCGCCTGTGAGAGCTTGTCGGCAGAGACCTGGACCGGATCGATCGCGGCCGAGGCCAGTGCCAGCGTCGGAACCAGACGGTCGGCCTTGGCGGCGCGATTTGTCGAAAGCTGCTTGGGCGGCGGGGCCTGCGTGATCATCTCCGCGCTGACGCTGGGCACGCTGTCACGGCCGAGGATGGCGGTGGTGGCGGCGCCGAGGACGAGGAAACAGGTCAGCACGACGATGGTGATGGCTTTGGACAAACGTCTCTCCAGGCCCAGCTTCAAGTCCACGTGACGAGTGCCCGGAAACTGGGCGGTAAATAAGGCTTAACCGAGCCATCGCGACGGCAATCGCGCGGACTGTGGCGACATGCCCCGAAATCTCAAGGAAATCAGGCAGCTAGCGCCAGGTCGTAGGCATCCTGGATGTCGGCGACGATCTCGGAGGCCTCCCAGACCGCGCGCGGCTCGACCGATTGCAGCGTCACCGTCCAATTGCCGCCCCGGCGGGTGCGGGGGACGCTGAGGATGTCGAAGCGCACGTTGCGGCACAGCGGATGACGGGCCAGAGCATGGGCCACGCGGACCCGGATTTCGTCCAGCGTCGCGGCTGTCTTGCTATTGAGAAAATCGAAGTCCATCGCCTGTCCCTCTCGGTCCTGATTGGCGGCCGTGAGGGGGATTCTTGGCGGGCGTTGGTTAATCTGCCGTTAAGTACGGGGCCGGGGAGGAGCGCTCGATTAACTGTGATCGGGAGCGACGGCTCCTCCTCTCCCTCCCCCACAAGCGGCGGCGAGGGGAAAGACGCCGCCTACCGCCCGCCCGCTTCGCGATATTCGGCAAGGGTCCGCGCCACGAGATCGTCGACCGCCATCACGTCGGTCACGCCCGATGTCGCGTGTCCCCCGCTCCAGATATCGCGCCAGCGTTTCGGGCGGTTTTCGCGTGCGTCGACGTCAATGTCCTTGCCGATGTCGATCGCGCCCCGCGCCGGCAGATCGTCGGGATCGAGGCCCGCAGCCACGATCGACGGCTTCAGCATGCTGGTCTGCAACCCCGTGAACGCGGTGGTGAGCAGGATGTCGTCGGCGCTGCTGTCGACCAGCATGTCCTTGTGGCGCTCGTCCGCCATGCTCTCGCGCGTCGCGATGAATTTCGTGCCCATGTAGCCGAGATCGCAGCCGAGGACTCCAGCCGCATGCAGCGCGCGGCCGTCGCTGATCCCTCCGGCGAGCACGATGATGCCGTCAAAGAATGCGCGCACCGCGCGGACGAAGGCGAACGGATTGAGCCAGCCGGTCTGCCCGCCTGCGCCCGCGGTGAGCAGCACCAGCCCGTCGGCGCCGGCTTCCGCCGCGCGCTGGGCGTGGCGGATCGAGGCCACGTCCGCCAGCACCAGCGCGCCGGCATCGTGCAGCGGCTTCAACACCGGCGCGGGCGATCCAACAGAGGTGATGACGATCTCCGGCTTGTGTCGCAGCAGCACCGCGAGATCCTGCTCCAGCCGCGCGTTGGAGCGATGCACGATCAGGTTCGGGCAAAGCGGCGCGGCCTTACGACCTGTGTGATCTTCGTGTTGCCGCAGTCGCGTTTCGATCTCGGTGAACCACGCCTCGAGTTGTTCCGTGCTGCGGCAATTCACGGTGGGGAAGCTGCCGATCACGCCATTGCGACAGGCCGCGACCATGAGCTCGACGCCCGACACCAGAAACATCGGCGCCGCGATCAGAGGCAGAGCGAGACGATCACGGAAGTGTTGCAGTCGATCGGATGCCACTCACGCCTCCTTGCGCGGGCTTTGTCGTTCCATCCCGCCTTCCCTGTGCTAGCGTTGCGCGCAAACATTGGCACGTCAAAAGCCGATGACAAAGCAACGGGGAAACATATGTCCGATCCGCTCCACGCATCGTCCCCGACTTGCGCGCAGACGCTGCGGGCACTGTCGCGCTATCCCGGCCGCACCGCTTTCGCCTGGCCCGGTGGATCGCTGAGCTATCAGGGCACCATCGACCTGATCGGACGCATCCAGGCCGTGTTCATGCGGCTGGGCTTGCAGCCCGGCGCGCGCGTCGCATTTCTCACCGCGAACCGTGCAGACACCTGGTGCGCCGGTGTCGCCGCGCAATTATCCAGGCTCTGCGTCACCTGGCTGCATCCGCTGGGATCGCGGGCAGACCAGCTCTTCCAGCTCGAGGATTCCGAGGCCGAGATGCTGGTGGTCGATGCCGCCACCTTCCGCGATCGCGGCGGCGAGCTCGCCGCGAGTGCGAGCCGGCTCAAGGCGGTCTTCACCACGGGACCGGCCGACTATGGCGTCGACCTCCTGCAGGCGATCGAGATCGAAGGCCATGCCAGCGCGCATTGCTTCGCCGGCCCCGACGATCTCTCCACGCTGAATTACACCGGTGGCACGACCGGAAAATCCAAGGGCGCACTGCGCTATCACCGCGAGAACGCCGGGGGTGCTGCCGCGATCCTCGCCGACTTCGAGATCCCTGACACCCCGCACTACCTCGCGGTTGCCCCGATCAGCCATGTCGCCGGCACGAAAGTCGTGCCGACCCTGATGCGCGGGGGCACCGTGCATATGCTGAAGGGTTTCGATCCCGAGGCGGTGCTGGCGACGATCGCGCGCGAGCGCATCAATTTTACGCTGTTCGTGCCGACCATGATCTATGTGCTGCTCGATCATCCCGCGCTGAGCAGGACCGATCTGTCCTCGCTCGAGCTCGTGCTCTATGGCGCTTCCGCGATGTCGCCGAGCCGGCTGGTCGAGGGCATCGAACGCATTGGGCCGGTGTTCTCGCAGCTTTACGGGCAGACCGAATGCTATCCGATTTCGGTGCTGCGCAAGGCGGATCATGATCCAAAAACGCCGGAGTTGTTCCTGTCCTGCGGTTTCCCGATCTCGGCCTGCGAGGTCAGGATCCTGGACGACAACGACCAGGAAGTGAAGACGGGCGAAGCCGGCGAGATCTGCGTGCGCGCTCCGCATGCCATGGCCGAATACTGGAAGCGGCCTGACATCACAGCCGAGACGCTGAGGAATGGCTGGGTCCACACCGGCGACGTCGCGCGCAAGGACGAGCGCGGCTACATGTTCATCCTCGACCGCAAGAAGGACATGATCGTCTCCGGCGGCTTCAACATTTTTCCGCGCGAGGTCGAGGACGTGCTGTCGCAGCATGCGGATGTCGCGATGGTCGCGGTCGTCGGCATTCCCGACGAGAAATGGGGCGAAGCCGTTACCGCCATCGTCGTGCCGCGTGAGGGGGCACAGCCCGATCCGGACGAGCTGATCAATCTGGTGAGGACGCGAAAAGGCTCGGCACATGCACCGAAGCAGATCCAGTTCGTCAAGCAGCTGCCGATGACCGGCGTCGGCAAGGTCGACAAGAAGGTGCTGCGCGCGGGCTTCTGGAGTGGACGGGACCGGATGGTGGGGTAGTCATCCCCGATCTGCAACTTGTGGCAGGTAGCACCGCACGTATTCCCGCGGCCGGACCCCGGGGTTCTACGGTCGCTGTGACCCGCGAACAACAGCTCGGAAGGGACTTTTCAGGCACGCCGTCCGCGCAATTGCAGGCGAATCAACGAATCAACTAGACCGCTGACGGGGCTGGGAAGCGGAGTATCAAATGAGAGTCGCTTCCTTGGAAAGTGCGTTGGCCGCGATCACGTTGATCACGGCTATCATCGTCCTGCTGTGGGAGATCAAGATCGTCTACGGCAGCTGAACTGGCAGGACGCTGGCGTCGAGCAGAGACCTCCGGACAAGAAGAGGTTCGCGACCAGGGCATCCCTTCCGCGGCGGCGGAAGTCTGCCGTTCAATCGGCGCAAGGAGCGATCACGGCGCTTGCCGTCACGCTTAGCGCTTTTCGATCACCAGACTCTGCACCGCCCGGCCGAAATAGCCGTGACGATCCGCGAGCCGCGACATCGCGAGGCCGGCGCCGTCGGGACCGATCCAGGATTCGCCGTCGAGCAAGATCCACTCGCCGACCGGCTGGCGCGATAGGTTCACGGTGAGGTCGGCATTGATGTAGGTCCAGGCACGGAAGTCGAGCGGTCGAGGCGGTGCCGTTGGAAAAGTCGGCGGCGACCACGGCGCGCATCGCCTGCGAGACCGCTTCGCCTTCGACCAGCGGATGATCGAGGCGAAACCAGATCGCGCCGGCCCCGGCCTGGCCGAACCGGCCGCGCGCGGCGCGCATCGAGACCATGCCTGCGAACGGACTGGTCGCGCCATGGCCATCCTCGACCAGCGAGTCCTCGGGCGACGGCAGCGTGACCGGCAACTCCTTGACGTCGTCCGGCAACGGCTGTGATTGCCGCTTGATCTTGAGCACGGTGGCACCGACGACCTGAACACCGTCGGCGAACAACTTGATCTCGCAGAGCTGGATCTTGCGCCCCTCGCGCAAAACCTCGCTCTCGATCGTGAGCGGCGCCACCGGCACCGGGCGCATCAAGTCGATGGTGACGCGCGCAACATTCATCGGCACCGGCGTCGGAATGCGTTCCGCCGCCCACGTCACCAGCGCAGACGGCGCTGAGCCGTGCTGCATGCGCCGGTCCCACGGACCGGTAGCATTGGGGCTGGTGACGACGCTGTTGCCGTCGACGCGGTAGATGGCGGTCATGTTTGCACGATATCTCGGCTGGCGTTCCCCGGACGCCGCGCGTAGGCGGTGCGCTGCAGAGCCGGGGTCCATGTGCTGCAGCGATGGGTCCCGGCTCTGCGCAGCAGCGTTGCACGCTGCAGCGTCCGGGACACGAGAGCGGTTAGAGCGGCGGATCGATCGCCTCGTCATATTCCTTCTTGAAGCGCGCAATCAGATCGGCGGCGGGGATGATGCCGTCGACGCTGCCGATGCCCTGGCCCGAACCCCAGATCTCCTTCCAGGCTTTCGGCTTGGCGCGCTCGCCGGAGGTATCCGTGCCGAAGTTCATCTTGGACGGATCGGACGTCGGCAGGTTTTCCGGATCCATGCCGGCCGCGAGGATCGACGGTTTCAGATAGTTGCCGTGCACGCCGGTGAAGAGGTTGGAGTAGACGATGTCGTCGGCCGTCGAGCCCGCGATCATCTCCTTGTATTTCTCGACCGCGTTGGCTTCCTTGGTCGCAATGAAGGCCGAGCCGATATAGGCGAAATCTGCGCCGAGGATGCGGGCGGCGCGGATCGCCTTGCCGTTGCCGATCGCACCCGACAGCGCGATCGGGCCGTCGAACCATTTTCGCGTTTCTGCAACGAAGGCCAGCGGCGAGATGGTGCCGGCATGGCCGCCGGCGCCGGCCGCAACCAGGATCAGGCCATCGGCGCCCTTCTCGATCGCCTTGTGGGCGAACTTCTGGTTGATCACGTCGTGGAAGACGATACCGCCCCAGCCGTGCACTGCTTGATTGAGCTCCTCGCGCGCGCCGAGCGACGAGATGATCATCGGCACCTTGTACTTGGCGCAGAGCTGCATGTCGTGGTCGAGCCGGTTGTTCGACTTGTGCACGATCTGGTTCACCGCGAACGGCGCCGACGGCTTGTCGGGATGGGCGCGGTCATAGGCCGCGAGCTCTTCGGTGATCCGCGCCAGCCATTCGTCGAGCAGCTCCGGCGGCCGCGCGTTCAGCGACGGAAACGAGCCGACCACGCCGGCCTTGCACTGCGCGATCACGAGATCGGGCACCGAGATGATGAAGAGCGGCGAACCGATCACCGGGATCGACAGGCGCCCCTTGAACAAGGCAGGCATGGACATAGGCGAAACGATCCTTTGGTGGCGAGCAAATCGAAAGCTGGAGGCCATACCAACAAGGCAATCTTTCCACTGTCAAGTATTGCGTTTTGACGCCGTGGCGGATGCCGTTACCGCAATTCCAACATGCGGAATTCGCTACGCAAATGCGGGCGGTATCACCCAATCAGATCCGGATTGATCAGCCGCTCGAACGAGAACATCTCGTCCCATTTCTCCTGCGTCAGCAGCTTGCGCTCGACCACCACGATCTGGTGCAGCGACTTGCCGCTCTTGTAGCCCTCGCGCGCGATCTCGGCGCATTGCTTGTAGCCGAGCAGCGGCTTCAGCACCGTAACGATGCCGAGCGAATTCAGCACCATGTTGCGGGTGTGCTCTTCATTGGCGGTGATGCCGACAACACAGTTCTCGCGCAGGCTGTTGACCGCGCGCTCCATGGTGCGGATCGAGAAGAACAGCGCGAACGAGATCACCGGCTCCATCACGTTGAGCTGAAGCTGGCCGGCACTTGCGGCGAGCGTGACGGTGGTGTCGAGGCCGATGACGAGGAAGCTGGTCTGGTTGACGACCTCGGGGATGACAGGATTGACCTTGCCCGGCATGATCGACGAGCCCGGCTGGAGCTGCGGCAGGTTGATCTCGTTGAAGCCGGCGCGCGGGCCCGAGGCCAGCAGGCGGATGTCGTTGCAGATTTTCGTCAGCTTGCTCGCCGTGCGCTTGAGCACGCCTGAGAGCTGCACATAGGCGCCGGTGTCCGAGGTCGCCTCGACGAGATCGCCGGCAAGGATGAAGTCGACGCCGGTCAGCGCGCTCAAATGCCGGACCGCAAGTTTTGGATAGCCGACGGCCGCGGTGACGGAGGTACCGATCGCGGTGGCGCCGAGATTGATCTCGCGCAGCAGCGCGCGCGCCTCGGAGATGCGGTCGACCTCCTCGCCGATCGTGGTGCCCCAACCGCGGAATTCGGCGCCGAGCGACATCGGCACGGCGTCCTGAAGATGCGTGCGCCCCATCTTCAGCACGCGTTCGAACTCACGGCCCTTGGTGAAGAAGGCCTCCTGGAGCTGGCGCAGCGCCGTCATGTAGCTCTCGAGCCGCAGGATCAGCGCCAGCCGGAACGCGGTCGGATAGGTGTCGTTGGTCGACTGGCCGTAATTGACATGGTCGTTCGGGCTGACATGCTGGTAGTCGCCCTTGCTGAAGCCGAGCGATTCCAGCGCGAGATTGGCGATCACCTCGTTGGCGTTCATGTTGGTGGAGGTGCCGGCGCCGCCCTGGATGAAGTCGGTGACGAACTGATCCATCATGTCGCCGGCGATGACGCGGTCGCAGCCCTGGATGATCGCGTCCGCAACTTTCGCGTCGATCGCGCCGAGGTCGCGGTTGGCCATCGCGGCAGCCTTCTTGACGTAACCGAGCGCCTTCACGAAGTAAGGCTCCTGGTTCATCGGGATGCCGGTGATGTGGAAGTTCTCCTTCCCGCGGATGGTCTGGACGCCGTAGTAGATGTCGTCGGCGATCTCGCGCTGTCCGAGGAAGTCCTGCTCCGTGCGGCTCATGGGCGCTCCTTTGCTGGCGCTACGTCCTCAGTTCTGGCACAGCGCGCTGGTGACGAAGGTATCGGTGCGGCAGTCATCCGGTTTGCGTTGCCGGCCCGGGATCAGAACCTTGGCCGAGCATTTTTCCGCGGAATCGGCGTTCAGGCTCTTGCCTTCCTTGTAGCCCTTGCTCTGGCAGAGCTGGTCGGCGGCCTGCTTGCAGTCGGGCGCGCCATTCGACGAGGCGGGGCAGGCCATGCGCCCCGACACCATGGCCGACGGCGTCGCCAGCCGCGACAGATCGTTCATGGTCTCGCTCGGGCTTTTGATCGGCGGCAGGATCGAGGGCAGCTTGTCGAACAGCTTGCCCATTTCGTTGATCAGCCCGGGATTTTCCTCGCGCGCCGGCGGCGACGAAGGAACTGATGTCGAGGGCGGCGGCGTGGTCTGCGGTCCCTGCTCTCGCAAGCCGAGCGCTGGCGGCGCGGATTGCGGCCAGCCGGTGCCGCCGGCACCGAGCAGGAGCGAAAGCACTGCGAATATCAGCGTCCCCGGTCGGAGGACCGGATTGCCGGATCGAACCATCATGACGGCAACCGTAGCCGAACCCGGCGCAGCGGCAAAGCGGAGGGTTATTGAGCGAACATGATCTTTGCGGAGAACGGCTTCACACGTTGCGCTGAGGCGGCCCTTCGGGTCCGGATCATTCCCTAGATCAGCTTGACCGCGACGACGAAGCCGAGCACCAGCACGGCGGCGCCGAGCGCCACCCAGAGACCGAGATGCTTCTCGATCCTGACGCGGATCCAGTCGCCATAGCGGTTGAGCAGGATCGCGACGATGAAGAAACGGCCGCCGCGCGCGACGATCGAGCACAGGATGAACAGGCCGATATTGTAACCGGCAAAGCCCGAGGTGATGGTGACGAGCTTGTAGGGGATCGGCGTCAGGCCCTTGAGCAGGATGATAACCGCGCCCCACTCCGCATAGGAGGCGCGGAAGGCATCGACCTTGTCGCCGAGGCCATAGACCTGGATCAGCCAATGGCCGACCGAGTCAAACAGCAGCGCACCGATGGCGTAGCCCAGCAGACCGCCCACCACCGAGGTCGCGGTGCAGACCGCGGCGTAGAGCCAGGCGCGCTGCGGGCGCGCCAGCGACATCGGGATCAGCATCACATCCGGCGGGACCGGAAAGAAGGAGCTTTCTGCGAAAGCCACGGCTCCCATGATCCAGAGCGCGTAGGGCTTGTGGGCGGCGTCGATGCACCAGTCGTAGATACGTTTCAGCATGGCGCCGCGATGAAGCACCATGGGACGGATTTGTCCATCGCGAGTTTTGTGACGATTTGGCGTGATCTGGAACAGTGTGTCGCGGTTTTCCGAAAGATCACGCGCAAACAACAACCTAAAGCGCGATGACGCTTTGCTCCGGTTTCACCGCGTTTAGTGGCGCTTGCGCGAGACGCGCCCTTCCAGCGCGACAATTGGCCGCCTGGCGGCAACGCGCGGTGACGCGACTTTGGGCAGTTTCATCGGCGACTTCGGCAGCTTCTCGGCAATGCCGAGCATGTCTTCCCGCCGCGCCATTTCGCGCCAGACATCCTCCGGGCGCACGCCGGCCGAGGCCCAGAGCACCGTGAGATTGTAGAGCAGGTCGGCGCTTTCCCGGATCACGGCCTCGCTGTCGCCATTGACCGCGTCGATGACGACCTCAATGGCTTCTTCGGCCAGTTTCTTCGCCATTTTGGATGGCCCACGCTGAAACAGCCGGGCGGTACGCGATGTTGCCGGATCAAGATCCTTGGCCGCGAGCACAGCCAGATATAGCCGCTCAAGCGAATCACTCATGGTACTCAAAACTACCCTAAACCAATGGCGAGCGCGTTAACGCGCAGGGTTAAAAGCGAAAAACAGGCCGCCGCGGCAAGCGCGACGGCCCGTTGTGGTCAAGACTTGGTAGCCAGGGACTTGGTAGCCAAGGACTTGGTAGCCAAGGCTAGTAGCAGTTCTGCATGTAGCCCTGGCCACAGAGCTCCGACGGAGCCGTGCCGCCATAGCGCTGATATTGGTAGTTCGGGCCCGGGCCGTAGTAAGGACCGTAGGCGGGGCCACTGTAATAGGCAGGGCCGCCGTAATAGCCATAACCCGGACCCGGACCGTAATCATAAGCGTAGGCGTCACGGGTCGCAGCGATCGCAAGGCCGGTGCCGACGATGCCGGCGATGGCCGCAGCAGCCGCTACGCCGCCACCACCGCCATGCCAGTGGCGGCCGCCTGCGTATGAGGCGGTCGGGGCGACCGCGGTCAGCGCCAGCACCGCGGCGGTGGCAAAGACGGCCTTGCGGCCGGCAAATCTCGAAAATCGGTCAAACATGTCCTGGACCCTCCTTGGGACCTCGAATGGTGCCTGACGACAGGCTCATGTCCTTCAAACACCCGCAGCCCATGTTGGGTTCCCGAACCCCAACAGAAGCTGAACGGGGTTGCGTCATGATCACGCAACCCCCGCTCATCCGCCGTTCATGTTGGCGCGCGCAGGCTCGTCGCTGGCCGGCGCTGCGAGCGTCACGAAACCACAACAATGCGGGACCGGCGCGCCTGATGTTTGCATTCAAGACGATCGTCCTTCGCGGCCTGCTGGCCATTGCAATCTCGCTTGCCGCGCTGGCTGCGCGCGACGTCAGCGCGGCCGAGACTGCTGCGCCGTCCACGGCGATCCACTTCACATTCGATCGTCCTGTCGATGCGAGCATGGCGCCGTTCTTCCTCGCCGCGAAGGACGGTAATTTCGGCGCCGAGCGTCTCAACGTGTCCTTCAAGAGCGCCACCGGATCGCCGGAGGCGCTCGCGCGCGTCGCCAAAGGCGACAGCGAGCTCGCGCTCGTCGACATCAACGAGCTGATCCGCTTTCGCGACAAGGACGATGCTGCGCCGGTCAAAGCCGTGTTCGTGTTGTTCAATCGCGCGCCTTACGCGATCGTCGCGCGCAGGAGCCGCGGCATTCACTTGCTGCCCGACCTCGACGGCAAAACCGTCGGCGTCGCCGACGGCGATCTGTCGATGCGGCTGTGGCCGGCGCTGGCGCAGCAGAACGGCATCAACGCGTCGCAAGTGAAATTCCACAAGATCAGCGCCGCGGTCCGCGAGCCGCTCCTCTCCGCGGGCCAGGTCGATGCCGTCGCCGGCTTCAGCTATCTCTCGGCGGTGAACCTGCGCGACCGCGGCGTGCCCGGCGGCGATCTCGTGGTACTCCGCTATGCCGACTATGGCTGCGACGCCTACGGCTTCGCCGTGGTGGCCAACCCCGCTTTCGCCGCCGCGAAGCCCGACGCCGTGAAGGGGTTCGTCCGCGCATTGATCGCCGGCGTCAACGCGACCATCAAAGAGCCGGCCCGTGCGGCGGACGAAGCCACGAGCCGGATCGACGACGGCGACCGCGACCTCGAACGGGAACGCCTGCGCAGCGTGCTCATCGACAACATCCTGACCGACGAGGTCAAGCGCAACGGCCTCGGCGGCATCGACCCGGCGCGCCTGGACCGCTCGATCGACCAGATCGCGCAGGATTTCAAATTCCGCAAACGGCCGGCGGCCGGCGATATCTTCGACGACCGGTTCCTGCCGCCGGTCGCGGGACGACTGATCAACTGAGCAAAACCCGCAGCTTCCGCTGTATCTCGCGGGCGATCCCTGATTAGAATGTGGACTCACACCGTTTCGTCCGCCCGAGTTCGTTCCTCGCATGCCCATCCTCCGCCTCTACACCCGCGTTCTCGAACTGCTCGGCAAGGAGGCGCGGCTGGGCTGGTTGCTGGCTTTTGCCAATCTGCTGCTTGCGGCCTCGCAGTTCGCGGAACCCGTGCTGTTCGGCCGGATCGTCGACGTGCTCTCCGGCAAGTCGGTCGCCGGGTCGAATTCGGCCTGGCCGTTCCTGCTGGCCTGGGTGGCGTTCGGGCTGTTCACCATCGGCTGCAGCGCGATCGTGGCGTTGCAAGCCGACCGGCTCTCCCACCGCCAGCGCCAGGCGGTGCTGACCGACTATTTCGAGCATATTCTGCAACTGCCGCTGACCTTCCACTCAGGCACCCATTCGGGCCGGCTCATGAAGGTGATGCTCAACGGCACCGATGCGCTGTGGCGGTTGTGGCTCGGCTTCTTCCGCGAGCACTTTGCCGCGATCCTGTCGGTCGTGGTGCTGCTGCCATTGTCGCTCTACCTGAACTGGCGGCTCGCGGTCCTGCTGTTCGTGCTCTGCGTCGTCTTCACCGCGCTGACGACCTTCGTCGTGCGCCGGACCTTCGGCATGCAGATGCAGGTCGAGGAGCACTACAGCGAGCTCTCCGCGCGCGCCTCCGACGCGCTCGGCAACGTCGCTCTGGTGCAGAGTTTTGTGCGCGTCGAATCCGAGGTGAAGGGCTTGCGCTCCGTCGCTGATGATCTGCTCGCGGCGCAGATGCCGGTGCTGTCGTGGTGGGCGCTCGTCACCGTCATCACGCGCGCCTCCACCACCATCACGGTGCTCGCGATCTTCACGCTCGGCATCGCGCTGCACGACCAGGGGCTGACCTCCGTCGGCGAGATCGTGATGTTCGTGAGCTTCGCGACGATGCTGATCCAGAAGCTCGAGCAGGTCGTGAGCTTCATCAACAACGTGTTCATGGAAGCCCCGCGGCTGCGCGAGTTCTTCAACGTGCTCGACGCCGTGCCCGCGGTCCACGACCGCCCCGACGCGATCGATGCCGGGCGGCTCTCCGGCCTCGTCGAATTCAACGACGTCACCTTCTCCTATGACGGCAAGCGGCCGGCGGTCGAGGACCTCTCCTTCACCGCGCTGCCCGGCCAGACCATCGCGCTGGTCGGCGCGACCGGCGCCGGCAAGTCGACGGCGATCGCGCTTCTGCATCGCGCCTTCGATCCGCAGTCGGGCTTCATCAGGATCGACGGCATGGACGTCCGCGGCGTGACGCTGACCTCGCTGCGCCGGAACATCGGCGTGGTGTTCCAGGAGGCGCTGCTGTTCAACCGCTCGATCGCGGAGAATTTGCACGTCGGCAAGCCGGATGCGACCGAAGCCGAGATGCGCAAGGCCGCGGAGCGCGCGCAGGCGCTCGAATTCATCGAGCGCAGCGGCGGCTTCGAGACCAATGCCGGCGAGCGCGGCCGCATGCTCTCCGGCGGCGAGCGCCAGCGGCTGTCGATCGCCCGCGCGCTGCTGAAGGACCCGCCGATCCTGATCCTGGACGAGGCCACCAGCGCGCTCGACGCCGTCACCGAGGCCAAGGTGAACGCCGCTCTCGACGAAGTGATGAAGGGACGCACCACGTTCGTGATCGCCCACCGTCTCTCCACCATCCGCAACGCCACGCGGATCCTGGTGTTCGAGAACGGCCGCGTGATCGAAAGCGGAACTTTCGATGAACTCGTGGCCAAAGGCGGCCATTTTGCCGAACTCGCCAGGGCCCAGTTCATGGTTCAGGAAAATGCACGGGCCAGCGTGACGGCCGCTGAGGCTGCGGCGACTGCGGTCAAGTCCCCATAGCATCGTCGAAATTCGGCCTATTTCATCACGGAATACCCGGCCGAAACCCCTATTCTCGACGCACGAGCCGGTATAGGTTTGCGACGCCGCAAGCGGCGGCGCCGGATTTCAGAACCGAACATCAGATCACGAGAGCCGACCGGAACCGGCGGGTCTCCAAGGACCGGAATCGGATAGTGCACGCCCTTCGCCCGCTGCTTCGCAAGTCCCTGTTCAACCTGTTCGCCGCGGCCCTCGCATCCGCGGTGCTGCTTGCGCCGCGCACGGCGGGCGCCGAAGCACTGCTGCTGATCGAAGCCGACAGCGGCAAGGTGCTGCAGGCCGAGAACGCGACCATCCCGTGGTATCCGGCCTCCGTCACCAAAATCATGACGGCCTACGTGACGCTGAAGGCGGTGAAGGACGGCAGGCTCACGCTCGACACGCTGATCACGGTGTCGCCGACGGCGGCTTCGCAATCGCCCTCGAAGATGGGGTTCCGTCCGGGAACGCAGCTCACCGTCGACAACGCGCTGAAGATGATGATGGTGAAGTCGGCGAACGACATGGCCGTGGTGCTCGCCGAAGGCGTCGGCGGCTCGATCGACGGCTTCTCGGCGATGATGAACGACACCGCGCAGAAGCTCGGCATGACGCAGACGAGCTACGTCAATCCGAACGGCCTGCCCGCCGACGGCCAGATCACGTCCGCGCGCGACCTCGGCATTCTCGCGCGCTCGTTCCTGCGCGACCTGCCGGAATACGAATACTTCGTGCACATCCCGGCGATCCGCTTCGGCAAGCGCGTGACCGGCAATTTCAACAAGCTGATCGGCCGCTACCCCGGCGCCGACGGTTTCAAGACCGGCTTCATCTGCGCCTCCGGCTACAATCTCGTGGCGTCGGCCACGCGCAACGGCCGCCGGCTGATCGCCGTCGTGCTCGGCGCCAACTCCGGCACTGCGCGTGCCGTGAAGGCGGCGCAGCTGCTCGAGCGCGGCTTCAGCCAGGACAACCTCACCTGGCTCCGCCCCTCGCTCGGCACCGTCGACAGGCTGGTGCCGGTCGACGCCTCGCCGCCGAACCTGCGCGAGGACATGTGCGGCGGTCATCGCAAGCGGCCGGCCAGCGACGATGACGACGCGCTGATCGCCACCAATGGCGGCACGTCCGGATCGGCCTCCGCCACCGGCGGCGAAGCCCAGGTGACCTTCTTCACCGCGGGCCTTCAGCCGCCCCTGATGAAGGCCTCCGAGCTGATGGCCACGGCGCCCGCGGCGGCCGAGCCCGTGCTGGTCTATACCGGCCCGACCCGCACCGGCACTGCCCTGATCGCGGCGGTCGCGGCCGATGCCGACCAGCAGGCCACGCCAAAGCCGCGTGGCAAGAAGTCGCGCGTCGCCAGGAAGCCCGACGCGACCGACAAGCCAGCCGACAAGCCGAAGGATGCCAAGACGGCGGCGGCAAAGCCGGCTGCCGCCAAGCCTGACGCCAAGAGCGATACCAAGTCCGCTGCGAAGCCGGCCGGGACCAAGCATGCCGCGGCCAAGCACGATGCGGCGGCGAAACCCGCCGAGAAGCCTGCGGCAAGCGGCGATCAGGCGGCCAAGCCCGCCAAGCCCAAGGCCGCGACCAAGCCCGCCGCCAAGCCGGCCAACAACAGTTAACGGCACCCATCGCAAGCCGCGCCCGCGCTTCGCACCTGCGGCAGAGCGGCTTGCGACAATTCCAGTAGCCACTCCCTGACCTTTGTCCTAAGCCTCGACCGGCTTGCCACCCGTTCCGGCAGGCTCGATACTGGCCGCAATGAGGCAAGCCCGAGACACAACGGGCTCTGGTAAATTGAGGGGAGTTTTCCATGGAGCGCATCTGGCTCAAGCAATATCCGCCCGGCGTCCCTGCTGATATCGAGCCGACCCAATACGCATCGCTGGTCGACCTTCTGGAGGAGAGCTTCGCCAAGTTCGCCGACCGCAAGGCATTCATCTGCATGGACAAGGCGATCAGCTATCGCGACCTCGACCAGATGTCGCGGGCGCTCGCCTCCTATTTACAGGGCCGTGGCCTGCAACGTGGCGCCCGCGTCGCGATCATGATGCCGAACGTGCTGCAATATCCGGTCGCGACCGCTGCCGTGCTGCGCGCCGGTTTCGCGGTGGTCAACGTCAACCCGCTCTACACGCCGCGCGAGCTCGAGCATCAGCTCAAGGATTCCGGCGCCGAAGCCATCATCGTGCTGGAGAATTTCGCCCACACGGTCGAGCAGGTGATCGCGAAGACGCAAGTCAAGCATGTCATCGTCGGCAGCATGGGCGACCTGCTCGGCTTCAAGGGCATGATCGTCAACGTCGTCGTCCGCCGCGTCAAGAAGATGGTGCCGGCCTGGTCGCTGCCAGGCGCGGTGTCCTTCAACGACGCGGTATCGGCCGGCCGCAGCCTGACGTTCAACAAGCCGAAGCTGTCGCCGGGCGACGTCGCCTTCCTGCAATATACCGGCGGCACCACCGGCGTCTCCAAGGGCGCCACCCTGCTCCACCGCAACATCGTCGCCAACGTGCTGCAGAACGACGCCTGGCTCCAGCCGGCACTCGCCGCGCCGCCGCATGTCGATCAGCTGATGATCGTCTGCGCGCTGCCGCTCTATCACATCTTCGCGCTGACGGCCTGCTACCTGCTCGCGGTGCGCGCCGGCGGCTGCAATCTGCTGATCCCCAATCCGCGCGACATCGCGGGCTTCGTCAAGGAGCTGGCGAAGTACCAGGTCAACAGCTTCCCGGCCGTGAACACGCTCTACAACGGGTTGATGCACCATCCCGACTTCAAGAAGCTCGACTTCTCCAAGCTGAAGATCTCGAACGGCGGCGGCATGGCGGTGCAGCGCCCCGTCGCCGAGCAGTGGAAGGCGGTGACCGGCTGCTTCATCGCCGAAGGCTACGGCCTCTCGGAGACCTCGCCGACACTGACCTGCAATCCCGCGACCACGACCGAGTTCTCGGGATCGATCGGCATCCCCGTGCCTTCGACCTGGATCTCGATCCGCGACGACGACGGCAACGAAGTCCCGCTCGGCCAGCCCGGCGAGATCTGCGCCAAGGGCCCGCAGGTGATGTCGGGCTACTGGAACAGGCCGGAAGAGACCGACAAGGTGATGACCGCCGACGGCTATTTCCGCACCGGCGACATCGGCGTGATGGACGAGAAGGGCTACACCAAGATCGTCGACCGCAAGAAGGACATGATCCTGGTCTCGGGCTTCAACGTCTATCCGAACGAGATCGAGGAAGTGATCGCGAGCAATCCGGGCGTGCTCGAATGCGCCGTGATCGGCATCCCCGATTCCAAGTCGGGCGAGGCGGTGAAGGCGTTCGTGGTGAAGAAGGATCCCAACCTCACCGCGGAAGCCGTGATCAAGTTCTGTCAGGAGCAGCTCACCGGCTACAAGGTGCCCAAGCACATCGAATTCCGCACCGACCTGCCGAAGACCAATGTCGGCAAGATCCTGCGCCGGCAGCTCCGCGACGAGAAGAAGGCGGAGGCGGCGTAAGCCGCGCCTTGGTTCATGACTCTTGGGTTCATGACTGACGGCGGTGACATCACGCCATCAGGCATTCTCGCCTTCTGGCGCGAGGCCGGCCGCGAGCGCTGGTACAAGCGCAGCGACGCTTTCGACGCGGAGGTCGGGCGTCGCTTTCTTCCGCTATGGAAGCGGGCGACCGCCGGCGAGCTGGCCTCCTGGGAAGAAAGCGACGAGGGCGCGCTCGCGCTCGTCATCGCGCTCGACCAGTTTCCCCGCAACATGTTTCGCGGCACGCCGGAAGCCTTTGCCAGCGACGCGCCGGCGCGCGACGTCGCCCGCCGCGCAATCGATCGGGGCGTCGATCGCAGGATCGATCCCATCCTGCTCGAATTCCTCTATTTGCCCTTCATGCATTCCGAGCACCTGCCCGACCAGTTGCATTGCGTCGCGCTGTTTCAGAACACCGACAATGCCGAGAACCTGAAATACGCGCGGGAGCACGCCGACATCATCCAGCGGTTCGGCCGCTTTCCCCACCGCAACCGCCTCCTCGACCGCGCCACTACCGAGGAAGAACAGGCCTTCCTCGACGCCGGCGGTTTTGCCGGCTGATGACATAACGGTGAAGGACCGCGACCCTCGCCGCCAATGTTGTGCAGCGCCGCCGCACGGTCTAAAAAGCGGGACCGATTTTCAGGGAGACTGACGATGGCGATCCAGACTGGCGACAAGCTGCCCGAGGCGAAATTCCGCGTGATGACGGCCGAGGGTCCGCAGGTGAAGACCACCGACGACATCTTCAAGGGCAAGAAGGTGGCGCTGTTCGCAGTGCCCGGCGCCTACACCGGCACCTGCCACAAGATGCATCTGCCGAGCATCTTCCTCAACGCCTATGCCATGAAGGACAAGGGCGTCGACACCATCGCCATCGTCTCCGTCAACGACGCTTTCGTCATGAACGCCTGGAAGCGCGATACCGACCAGCGCGACGAGGCGATCTTCCTCGCCGACGGCAATGCCGACTTCGCCAAGGCGATCGGCATGGAGCTGGACGCCTCCGGCAACGGCCTCGGCATCCGCTCCAAGCGCTATTCGATGCTGGTCGAGGACGGCGTGGTGAAGAAGCTGAACCTCGAAGCGATGCCCGGCAAGGTCGAGGTCTCCGGTGGCGATACGCTGCTGGGGCAGCTGTAAGGCGGCCAACGCTCTCAACCACAAATGACACTGTCATGCCCCGCGAAGGCGGGGCATCCAGTACGCCGAGGCCTCTCGGCTCAATCACAAGTGTCTCGGAGTACTGGATCGCCCGGTCAAGCCGGGCGATGACAGCTGAGAATGAGGCGGCAATGACGGTAGAGTGGCCGCGGCCGCGCCCTACTCCCCCACCCGCTGCTGCAACCGCGCCTTCACGATCCCGTCGCGCGCGAGCTGATCCGCGCGCTCATTCTCGGGATGCCCGGCGTGGCCCTTGACCCAGTGCCAACGGACCTCGTGCTGCTTCAGCGCCGCATCGAGGCGCTGCCATAGCTCGACATTCTTCACCGGCTTCTTGTCGGCAGTGCGCCAGCCGTTGCGCTTCCAGCCGTGGATCCAGCCGGTGATGCCCTGCCGCACATACTGGCTGTCGGTATAGAGATCGACGGTGCATGGCTTCTTCAGCGCTTCGAGCGCGGAGATCGCCGCCATCAATTCCATCTGGTTGTTGGTGGTGTGGCGTTCGCCGCCGTTCAGCTCTTTTTCCTTGTCGCCGAACTTCAGGATCGCGCCCCAGCCGCCGGGCCCGGGATTTCCCGAGCAGGCGCCGTCGGTATAGATCGTGACAATGGGAAGCTCGCTCACGCGACCAGTCCTGACGGCATCAGCCCGTAATCGCGCACGCTGGAAACGCTCTGGTGGAAGCGCAGCTTGCGAAAATATTCCAGCGGGTCCTTGGGCTTGACCAGCGCTCCCTCGGGCACGTTGAGCCAGTCGACCAGCCGCGTCAGCAGGAAGCGGATCGCGGCGCCGCGCGCGAGCAGCGGCAGCGCGGCTTCTTCCGCCTCGGAAAGTTTTCGCACACGGCCATAGGCATTGAGGAAGGCGCGCGCCTTGGTGACGTTGAACGAATGGTCCGGCTCGAAACACCAGGCATTCAGGCAGATCGCGACGTCATAGGCCAGCATGTCGTTGCAGGCGAAGGTGAAGTCGATGATGCCGGAGAGCTTGTCGCCGAGGAAGAAGACGTTGTCGTTGAAGAGATCGGCGTGGATCACGCCCTCCGGCAGATTGCTCGGCCAGACCCCGCTCGAGAGATAGTCGAGCTCGGCGGCGAGAAACGCATGCAGGCCCGGCTGGACCTCATCGGCGCGGCTTGCCGCCGCGTCGAACAGCGGCCGCCAGCCGGAGACCGACAGCGCATTGCCACGCTTGATCGCAAAATTGGCGCCGGCCAGATGCATCCTGGCCAGTCCCTCGCCGACGCCGGCGCAATGGGCCACGATCGGCTTGCGCGGCCAGACGCCTTCGAGAAAGGTGATGATCGCGGCCGGCCGGCCCGACAGCTCGCGCAGCGCCTCGCCGTCCCCGGCCTTCACCGGCAGCGGGCAGGTGACGCCGTGCTCGGCGAGATGCGTCATCAGCGCGAGAAAGAACGGCAGGTCGTTCTTCGCCACGCGCTTCTCATAGAGCGTGAGGATGAACGAGCCTTTGCTGGTGTGCAGCAGGAAGTTGGTGTTCTCGACGCCCTCGGCGATGCCCTTGTAGGAGAGCAAGTCGCCGAGATCGTATTGCTTCAGGAAATCCGCAAGCTCGTCGGCGGCAACGTCGGTGTAGACCGCCATAAAAGTCTACTCGGCGGCGGCTTCGGGACGCACCTGGCGCGGCAACGGGAAGAACTCGTTCTCTTCCGCGGCCGAGACCGTCTCCACATGCAGCGTGTAGCGCTCGGCGAACGCGTCCATGATCTCCTCGACGATCACTTCCGGCGCGGACGCGCCCGCGGTGATGCCGAGGCTCTTGATGTTGCCGAACCTGGTCCAGTCGATGTCGGTGGCGCGCTGCGCCAGTACCGCGATCCCGCAGCCTTCGCGCTCAGCGACCTCACGCAGGCGCTGCGAGTTCGACGAGTTCGGAGCGCCGACCACGATCAGGGCGTCGACCACCGGCGCCACCTTCTTCACCGCGAGCTGGCGGTTGGTGGTGGCGTAGCAGATGTCTTCCTTGTGCGGGCCGTTGATGTTCGGGAAACGCTCCTTGAGCAGCGCCACGATCTCCGCGGTGTCGTCGATCGACAGCGTGGTCTGCGTCACGAAGGCGATGTTGTCGGGGTTCTTCGGGACGATGGTCTTGGCGTCCTCGGCGGTCTCGATCAGGGTCACGGCGCCGACCGGAAGCTGGCCGAGCGTGCCGACCACTTCGGGGTGGTGGGAATGGCCGATCAGGAAGATCTCGCGGCCACGCTTGAAGTGGATCGCGGCCTCGCGGTGCACCTTGGTCACCAGCGGGCAGGTCGCATCCAGCGAGAACAAATTGCGGGAGGTGGCGTCGGCCGGGACCGATTTCGGCACGCCATGGGCCGAGAACACCACCGGCGCGGTGGTGTTTTCCGGGATTTCGGCGAGCTCTTCGACGAAGATCGCGCCCTTCTTCTTCAACCCGTCGACGACGTATTTGTTGTGCACAATCTCGTGGCGAACATAGACGGGGGCGCCGTATTTATCGAGCGCCCGTTCCACGGTGTCGATCGCCCGGACCACCCCGGCGCAGAAGCCGCGGGGAGAACAAAGCACGATCTTGAGGTCTGGTTTGGCTGACATTGAGCGATCTCGGGACCGAATCACCCGTTTCGCCTTCTGGCGGGGGCGGTCAATGGATGGAATTGGGCTTTAATGGGTCTGCTAGGACTTTACAGGCGCTTCCAAGGGAATTGGGCCCCCTTTCGGGCTCTGTCAAGGCACTATCTATAGCAGAACCATTGCGTGGCTAGCCCCTCCGGGCTTATATAGCGCGAATTCCCTGTCATCGCTGATGACCACCGGTTTCGCCTCCAGAGGGGTGGGCGAAGCACAAAGGAGATTTGCCATGAGCAACGCACCTCTGATGCCCAAGGCGACCGCCGTCTGGCTGCTCGACAACACCGCGCTGACCTTCGATCAGGTCGCCGATTTCACCAAGATGCATCCCCTCGAGGTGCGTGCGATCGCCGACGGCGACGCTGCCCAGGGCATCAAGGGCATGGATCCCCTTTCCAACGGCCAGTTGACCCGCGAGGAGATCGAGAAGGGCGAGAGGAACCCGGACTACCGGCTCCGCCTCCAGGAGAGCAAGGTGATTCTGCCGCCCCAGCCCAAGCGCAAGGGCCCGCGCTACACCCCGGTCTCCCGCCGTCACGAGCGCCCGAGCGCCATCCTCTGGCTGCTGCGCAGCCATCCGGAGCTCAAGGACGCCCAGGTCATGCGCCTGGTCGGCACCACCAAGAGCACCATCGCCAGCGTTCGCGACCGTACCCACTGGAACACCTCCCAGCTGACCCCGATCGACCCGGTGACGCTTGGCCTTTGCTCGCAGATCGAGCTCGATTTCGAAGTGGCGCGCGCGGCGAAGGAAAAGCCGATCGACGCATCCTATGGCGGCGCCACCCTGCTGCCGGCCTCCGAGACCACCAAGAAGGACGAGTTCGAGCCGGCAGAGCGATCGAACGACGACCTCAACGTCGACGCCGTGTTCGCCAAGCTGAAGACGCTCGGCGGCAAGAAGCAGGACGAGGAGGAGGAGTAAGGCTCCGCTCCCGGTTACGATCGAACGCAATTCGAACGCGGCAGGGAAACCTGCCGCGTTTTTGTTTTGCGGAGACCCTCGCGATCGGCACAGATGCAGCCACACGCAAGCTGCAGTCCCCTCCCCCTTTGCGGGGGAGGGTTAGGGAGAGGGGTGCCCCACGGGGACTCTCTCCATCAACTCAAAGCGTCTCGCGCGACTCTCACGCACCGTTTGCTGGGCTACCCCTCTCCCCTGCCCTCCCCCGCAAGGGGGGAGGGAGCGCAGGGTTCGCCTAGGCGACAGCTCGAAAACGACAGCAACGACGTATCAAAACTTGTACGTCACACCGCCACCGACCAGCCACGGATCGATATGCGCGGTGCCTGTGACCGGCAGGCCGCTGACGGTCGCTGAGTAATCCGGCCGCAGCCAGAGCTTCTTGACGTCGACGTTGAGACCCCAGTGCCGGTCGAGCATGTAGTCAAAGCCGAACTGCACGGCGCCGCCCCAGGCGTTGCTGACGTGCACGCTGGTGGTGATGGCAACGATCGCGGGCGGACCGACGATGGCGGCTGGCGTATTGGCAGCCGAATTGTTGAAGAACACGGTGTAGTTCACGCCGGCGCCGATATACGGCTTGAACGCGCCGAAATTGTCGAAGTGATATTGCAAGGTCAGCGTCGGCGGCAGCAGCGTGGTCTTGCCGATCGGCAGGTTCGCGAGCGAGCCGTTGCCGCTGATCGAGTGCCTGGTCACGCCGAGGATCAGCTCGGCCGCGATGTTCTTGGTGAAGAAATAGCTGATGTCGAGCTCGGGCACGACCTGGTCGCTGATCGAGAGCCCGGAATTCGGCGACGACAGCGACGGCACGCCTGCGACATTGACGGTTGAGCTACCGGCATCCGGCAACACGCCAAGCACGCGCAGACGCACCATCCACGGATTGAACGCTTCTACCGACGGCGGTGCCTTCTTGTAGACAGGCAGATCGGCCGCCTGCACCGAGCCAAAAGTCCCCACGAGCATCGCGCCAACCGTCGCAAGCCGCGCCAGGTTTTTTGTCGTTCCGTTCATTGCATTCCCCTTCAGCCATCTCTCGCGCGTCGTTGCGCGACATCAGCGTCAGAGCAGAAAGGGGATGGTGATGGATTTGACGCCGATCAAATCAGGACTGACGCGACACGATTTGGTTGTAGCGTTGCCGATGTGTCACGAGAAACGCGAATGAATGCGCAGGATAATTCCGTAGCCGATGTCACGGCCGCTCGGGATGGTTCAGCATGTACTCGCCGAGATCGCGCTGACGGCGGTCGGACCGGGCGGTGGCAGCGTTGCGCTGGACGTCGCGGTCCTTGCGGCAGGCCACGTATTCGGGCGAGCCCTGCGCATAGCCGCGACTCTGACAGACCGCGTCGTCATCGTCACCGCCCACCGCCACCGGCGTCTGGTAGCGCGCGGAGCAGGCGGAGACAGCGAAGGCGAGCAGCACGGCGACAAGCAGGCGCGGCGCGGTGGCGAGTGGCATACGAGGTCCCCTGTTGGCCGGCCCTGTTTAGCCCGGAATGAGGAGATTGTAAGTCCCTGGGCGTCGTTCCCCACGCGCTGTCATTCCCCGCGACCCGGCTACGCCAAGGCTTCGCCGGGGTTGAGGTCCAGGGGCACCGAAGCTTTAGCGTAGGCGGCAGGCGGGGAATCCAGTACTCCGCGGCGGTCATTGGGTCACACAACTCCGGCCGCGGCGTACTGGATCACCCGCTTTCGCGGGTGATGACAGCGGAGATCGCCTCACACCCTCCCCTTCAGCGCCTCGCCGATCTCGTCCAGCACCTTGGGATCCTCGATCGTGGCCGGCATGGTCCAGGCTTCGCCATCGGCGATCTTCTTGATGGTACCGCGCAGGATCTTGCCGGAACGCGTCTTCGGCAGGCGGCCGACGGTGATGGCGAGCTTGAAGGCGGCGACGGGGCCGAGCCTGTCGCGCACCAGCGCGACGATCTCTTTCTCGATCTCCGCAGGCGCGCGCTTCACGCCGGCCTTGAGCACCAGGAAGCCGCAGGGCACCTCGCCCTTGATCGCGTCCTTGACGCCGAGCACGGCACATTCGGCAACATCTGGATGCGAGGCCAAAATCTCCTCCATGCCGCCGGTGGAGAGTCTGTGGCCGGCGACGTTGATAATGTCGTCGGTGCGGCCCATCACGAAGACATAGCCGTCCTCATCCTTGTAGCCGGCGTCCGACGTCTTGTAGTAGCCGGGGAATTCAGTGAGGTAGGCTTCCTTGAAGCGCGCATCCTGATTCCACAGCGTCGGCAGGCAGGCCGGTGGCATCGGCAGCTTGATGACGATCGAGCCCATGGTGTTGGGGCCGACGGGCTTTGCGGCTTCGTCGACGACGTCGACCTGGTAGCCCGGCATCGGCACCGTCGGCGAGCCATGCTTCACCGGCAGCATGCCGAGACCGACCGGATTGCCGGCGATGCACCAGCCCGTCTCGGTCTGCCACCAATGGTCGATCACCGGCACCTTCAACTGCTGCTCCGCCCATTCCACCGTCGGCGGATCGGCACGCTCGCCGGCGAGGAACAGCGTGCGGAATTGCGACAGGTCGTATTGCCGGATGAACTTTCCTTCCGGATCCTCTTTGCGGATCGCGCGGAACGCCGTCGGTGCCGTGAAGAAGGCGACCGCCTTGTGCTCGCTGATGACGCGCCAGAACGCGCCGGCATCGGGCGTGCCGATTGGCTTGCCCTCGTACATGATCGACGTCGCACCATGCAGCAGCGGGCCATAGATGATGTAGCTGTGGCCGACCACCCAGCCGATGTCGGAGCCACACCACCAGACCTCGCCCGGCTTGACGCCATAGAGATTGAACATCGACCATTTCACCGCGACGAGATGGCCGCCATTGTCGCGCACGACGCCCTTGGGGATACCGGTGGTGCCTGAGGTGTAGAGGATGTAGAGCGGATCGGTGGCGGCGACAGGCACGCAAGGGGCTTTCTTGCCGTCGTTCATCGCCTTGCGGCGCAGGCTCGCCCAATCGTAGTCGCGGCCGGGCGTGAGGTCGCAGATGTGCTGGGGACGTTGCAGCACGATGCAGGCCTTCGGCTTCGTGCCCGCAAGCTTGATCGCCTCGTCGAGCAGTGGCTTGTACTGCACGATCCGGCCGGGTTCGATGCCGCAGCTTGCGGAGAGAATGAGCTTTGGCTGCGCGTCATCGATGCGGGTGGCGAGCTCCTTGGCGGCAAAGCCGCCGAACACAACCGAGTGCACCGCGCCGATGCGCGCGCAGGCGAGCATCGCGACCACGGCCTCCGGCACCATCGGCATATAGAGGATGACGCGATCGCCCTTGGCGACACCAAAATCCTGCATGATGGCGGCGAGCGCCTGCACCTCAGCCAATAGCTCGGCATAGGTGAACCTGGTGACCGAGCCGGTCAGCGGCGAATCATGGATCAGCGCAACCTGGTCGGCGCGGCCGCGTTCGACATGGCGGTCGAGTGCGTTGTAACAGGTGTTGACGACGCCCCCCATGAACCAGCGGCCGTAGACGCCCTGCGAGGCATCGAAGATCGTCTTTGGCGGCTCGATCCAGTCGATCTCCGTGGCCGCCTCGGCCCAGAAGCCCTGGGGATCAGCCAGCGAGCGCGCATGGACCTCGTGATAGAGGCTCGTTCCCTTGACGTTCATTCCTGCGCTCCCATCCCTTTATTCGCCTGGCCTTGACCTGACCGACAGGACGAGCGTCCCGCCATGACAGGGATCAAGTGCCGGCGTTGTTTGAGAGGTATTTTCCCGGGAACGGGCCGCGGTTCAAGCTGAAAAGGATGGGTCTTTGGGAGGGAGGGAAGAAAGGCCATCGAGGCAAGCTGGAGCCACGACAAAGGTGAGCCCTCTCCCCCCTTGCGGGGGAGAGCGGGAGAGAGGGGTGGCCACGAACTCAGTCTAGAGTTTGTGGCCACCCCTCTCCCTAACCCTCCCCCGCAAGGGGGGGAGGGAACGCAGTGTGCGCGTAGAGGCGCCTCAACTCTCCATCGCATTCAGCCGCTGCAAGCGATCCTGCATGACCTTCCTCAGATCGTAGCCGGGCCGGCCGAAGCTCGCATTCCGGAGGTTAAGGAAATCGCGCTGGGTCTTGCGCAGGTCGCCGGCGGAGCGGCCTTTCGTGGCCTTCAGCACGCGCTCATAGGTCTCGGCGATCTGGCGATCGAGCACGCCGAGTTGCGGATCGGCGCAGATCACCTTCTCGACCTCGCGCTTCGCCGTGGCGCAATCGAACGACGGGCCGTTGCCGGAATTCGCCGCGAGCGGACGCAGCGGCTCGGCGCCGAACTTCGCGATCTCCGCCATCACAGTGCGGCGGCCGTTGGCCGCGTTCTCGTTGCCGGGATCGAGCTTCAGCGCCGTCTCGTAATCGGCCAGCGCCTTCTTGCGCTCGCCCATCTTCTTGTAGAGCACCGCGCGGTTGTTGTAGGTCTGCGCGAAATTCGGATCGATCTTCAGCGCGGCCTCGTAGTCGCTGAGCGCCGCGCCGAGCTCGCCCTTGAGCTGGTAGGAATCGCCGCGGTTGGTGAAGAAGTTCGGCCGCGGCGCCAGCCGCAGCGCCTGGTTGTAGTCCGCGATCGCCTTGTCGTACTCACCCATTGCGGCCAGTACCAGGCCACGATTGTCGTAATATTCGGGGACCTTCGGATCGAGCCTGATCGCCTCGCCGTCATCGGCGACCGCCTTGTCGAGCTGGCCGAGCTTCTTGTAGGCCGCGCCGCGATTGGTGTAGGCGCGCGGCCGATTCGGATCGAGCCGCAGCGCCTCGCTGAGATCGCGGATCGCCTTCTCGTTGTCACCGCCGAGATAATAGTTCACGCCGCGGTCGGACCAGGCCTGCGCATCATCCGGCTTCAGCTTGATCGCCTGGTCGTAATCGGCGAGCGCGCGGTCGAGCCGGCGCTGATTGGTGTAGACGACGCCGCGCAGCTCGTAGGCTTCCGCGTCCTGTGGATCGAGTTCGATGGCCTTGCTGAGATCAGCCGCGGCACGGTTGAGATCGCCGCCGGCCTCGCGCAGCAGGTCGCCGCGCAGGCGCCATGCCTTTGCATTCCTGCCGTCCAGCGCGATGGCGCGGTCGATATCCCGCAGCGCCTGCGTGAGGCCGCCTGAGGTTCGCGCATTGGCGTCGGCGCGCACCAGCAGCGCGGCGGCGCGGTCGGAGCTCGAATTGGTGGTCTGGTCGATGATGGCGCCGCACGCCGTGATCAGTTCGGCCGGCGCAGTCTTGCTGCCCATCACGCAATCGACGGCAGCAGAGGCCGGAGCGGCGAGGACAAGGCTCATCGCGGCGCTGAGCAGGAAGGCGCGAAGCGGGATTTTGGCAAACGGGAACATTTGCGCGGAAGAACGCGTGCCGCACATCAGGAAGACTCCGTGACATCAGGTTTTCACCATTGTCGCGGCGGGCGAGGAATGGGTTCAATTCGGGCCTGTTAGGGACGCACCGCCGCCCGCACTCCCTCGCCCCGCTTGCGGGGAGAGCCGAAGACCGCCTCAATACCCGTCCACCCCGTTGATCCGCTGCAGCCGCTCCTGCATCGCCTTCTTCAGATCGTACCCGGATCGCCCATAACCAGCATTGCGGCGGGCAATGAACTCGTCCTGCTCGCGCTGGAGCGTCTTGGCTTCCGCAGGATTGCGTGCCTCCCGGATCACGCGGGCGTTCGATGCAAAAATCTCCCGATCGAGATCGGCGAGTTCGCGGTTGGCGCAGATCGCCTTCTCGACGGCCCGGGCCGCACTCCTGCAATTGAAGCTGGGCTTGCCGGCGACAGCCATCTGCGCGCCGATCCGCTCGAGTTCGCGCGCCATCGCCTTGTGATTGGCCTTGGCCTTCTCGTGGTTTGGATCGATCTTCAGCGCGGCGCCGAAATCCTGCACCGCCTTCGGCTTGTCGCCCTTCTTCAGCCAGAGCTCGCCGCGGGCGTTGAAGAGGTCGGCCAGGGTCGGATCGAGCTGAAGAGCGCGGCTGTCGTCGGCGATCGCGCGGTCGACCTGGTCATGCCGAGCATAAAGCGCCCCGCGCGCGATCAGCGCCTTGACCAGGTCGGCCTTGGCCGTCTTCTCGTTGTCGATGACGGAGGCGCAGGCGGAGCCGGCCTTGTCCATGTCGTCGGCGGCAGCAGCAGCGAGGCACGGCGCGACATCGACCTGCACGACGGCGGCGGGCTCGCCGCCGGTCGCGGCACGGGCCGCCCCGAGCGAAAGCGCACAGAGTGCCACCGCACCGGACAATCGAATGAGATTTTGAGAACGCATGCTTGCTGCAGTCGGAAAGTCTTGGCCTGAGTCTTGGCTTGAATCTTGGCTTGAATCTTGACCTGGGTCTTGGCTTGAGCCTTGCCTTGAGGGCGCACTATCCATCATACGGCCGGATTGGTGCTAGCTTGTGGCACAGCCAAAATCGGTTTCGGGGATCAACGTGTCGACATTCGAATGGATCATCGTGCTTCTGCTCGGCGCCGTTGCATTATCGGCGCTGGCGCGGCGGATCAAGGTCCCCTACCCGACCTTTCTCGCCATCGGCGGCGCGCTGATCGCCTTCGTGCCGAACAGCCCGTCCTGGACGCTCGAACCCGACCTGGCCTTGGCACTTTTTGTCGCACCGGTGCTGATGGATGCCGCCTTCGACACCTCGCTGCGCGATCTCCGCAACAACTGGGTTCCGGTCTCGACCCTGGTGGTCGCCGCGGTCGGCCTGACCACGGTCGGCGTGGCCTTCGTCGCGCACCGGCTGATGCCTGACATGCCCTGGGCCGCCGCCATTGCGCTCGGCGCCATCGTGGCCCCGCCGGATGCCGCGGCCGCGGTTGCAATCCTGAGCCAGGTCAAGCTGCCCTATCGCATGGTGAAGGTGCTGGAGGGCGAGAGCCTGCTCAACGACGCCAGCGCGCTCCTGATCTATCGCATCGCGGTCGGCGCTGTCGTCATGGAGCATCTGAAATGGAGCGAGGTCGCGCCGACGATCGCACTCGGGCTGGTCGGCAGCGTCCTCGCCGGTCTTTTGGCCGGCCGCATCATCCCGCTGTTCCTGGAACGCGTGAAGGAAGCGCCGAGCGCGATCATCGTGCAGTTCGCCACCACCTTCATGGTCTGGATCGCAGCCGAGCATCTCGGCCTCTCCGGCATCCTCACCATCGTCGTCTACGCCATCACCGTCGCGCGCACGGCGGGGGCGCGCATGCCGGCGCGGTTGCGGGTGCCGTCCTATGCGGTCTGGGAGACGATGGTGTTCGTGCTCAACGTGCTCGCCTTCATGCTGATCGGCATGCAGATGCGGCCGATCTGGACGCGGCTCGACGCGGAGGTGCGCTGGGAATATTGCGTGGCCGCAGCCTGGATCCTGCTCACGGTGGTCCTGGTGCGGCTCGCCTGGATCACGTTCTACCGCGCGACGCTGCGCGTGCTGATCGCGCACGGGCTCTATCATCCGAAGGATCCCAAGCAGGTTGCCTCGCCGAAGGGTGGCCTCATCATCTCCTGGTGCGGCATGCGCGGTCTCGTCACGCTCGCCACCGCCTTCGCCTTGCCGGAAAACTTCCCCTATCGCGACTTCATCGTCTTCATCGCCTTTGCGGTGGTGCTGGGCTCGCTGGTCATCCAGGGCCTGACGCTCCGGCCGCTGATCCTCGCCTTCGGCCTCAAGGACGACGATCCCGTCGGTATCGAGGTCGCGCGCGCCCGCGCAGTCGCCTATCGCGCCGCGCTCGATGCGATCGAGGACGATCCGTCGGAGGAAGCGGAAATCCTGCGGCTCGAATACCGCGCCATCCTGATGCAGGCCGACGACGATCCGCACGGCGGCATCGCCAATGGCGAGTTGCCCGCCGATCCGCTGCGCCGCCGCGCCATCGAGGCCGCGCGCAAATCGATCCTCGGCCTTCGCGATACCGAAGTGATCGGCGACGACGCGTTTCACCGGATCGAGGAAGAGCTCGATCGCGCAGAATTGAGCGCCGGCGGTTAAACTCCGCTCGAGCGTTGAGCGGCGTCCCGGCCTATCCAGGTGGTTAGGAGCTTGAACCAAACACCGCCTCTCCAGACTCATTCCAGATGACGACCTTGATCGACGACCGTCGTGTACGCGCGCGTGATGCGTCGCCTGCACGATCTTTTTATCTCAATATGGCACTGGCCTGCGCGGCCACCGCGTTTCTCGGCTTCGCGCCGACCTATTTCGTACCGCTCGCGCAGCGGACGTTTTCCGCGAGCCCGGTGATTCATTTTCACGGACTCCTGTTCTTCACCTGGTCTCTCTATTTCGTGATCCAGACCTGGTTCGCGGCGTCGGGCCGCGTGGTCAATCACCGCGCGCTCGGGATTGCCGGCGTGTCGCTTGCGACCGCGATGACGATCTTCGGCTTCCTCGCCTCGGTGCACGTGATGCAGCACGCCGCCGCACTTGGGCAGAAGGATGCCGGCATCGGCTTCTCGATCGTGCCGATGAGCGGCATCGCGTTCTTCGCGGTGGTGTTCGTGCTCGCGATCATCAACACGCGAAAGTCCGAGATTCACAAGCGCCTGATGCTGCTTGCCGCGGTCTCGATCCTCGACGCCGCGATCGCGCGCTGGTTCATTACCTTCCTTGCGCCTCCCGGACCGCCCGGCCCGCCGCCGGTGCCCGTCACGATCGCCCCGGCCGTGGTCGCTTCGCTCCTGCTCGTCGTCGCCATGGTGCGCGACTGGCGCACCGATGGCCGCGTGCACCCGGTCTACATCTACGGCACGCTCGCGCTGCTGGCGGTGAAGGTGCTGAACTGGCCGATCAGCGAGAGTGCGGCGTGGCATTCGTTTGCCGGAGGCATCCTGGCGCTGGCGCAGTAATCGATCTGTAGCCGAAACACCAATGCTAATTCCGTCACCCTGAGGTGGCCGCCTCTTCAGCGGCCCTCGAAGGGCGACGGCCCGGCTGCTACATCTCGGCCGCTCATCCTTCGAGGCTCCCAGCGCAGTGCACATGCACTGCGCTACTCGCACCTCAGGATGACGGAGTTAGCTGAGGCGAGGCTACGCCCCCGCCTTGCACGTGATCCCGCCGTCGACCACGAGCTCGATCCCCGTCACATATTTCGACTCGTCCGACGCCAGGAACAGCGCGGCATTGGCGACGTCCCAGGCCTCGCCCATGTGCCCCATCGGCACCTGCGCATCGCGGGCGCGCCACATCGCCTCGACGTCGCCCTTGGCGTAGCTGTTCGCGAGACCCGCGGAATGCTCCACCATCGGCGTCTTCATCAGGCCGGGCAGGATTGCATTCACCCGCACATGGTTCATCGCGAACTCGATCGCGGTGGAGCGCGTCAGCTGGTTCATCGCCGCTTTGCTGGCGTTGTAGCTGACATAGGAAATCCCGACATGCCGGATCGAGGCGATCGAGGAGATGTTGATGATCGAGCCGCCGCCCTGCTTCACCATCACGGGGACGACGTGCTTCATGGCGAGATAGGCACTCTTGAGGTTGACAGTGAAGACGCGGTCCCAGCTCTCCTCGGCGACCTCGACCACGCTGCCCATCTCGGCGATGCCGACATTGTTGTCGAGCACGTCGATGCGGCCATAGGCCTTCAGGCACGCCGCCACCATCGCCTCGATCTCGCTCGCGCGCGAGACGTCCGCGGTGAAGGCAGTCGCATTGCCGCCCTCACCCGTGATGATCTTCGCGGTCTCCTCGGCTGCAGCACCGTTGCGGTCGACGCAAAACACCTGCGCGCCCTCGCGCGCAAAGGTCACCGCGGTCGCCTTGCCGTTGCCCCAGCCGGGCCCGATCGAGCCGGCGCCCACCACCATCGCAACCTTGCCCTTGAGCCGATCCATCGCGTTTCTCCCGTGTTGTTGTTCTTGTAGCCCGGATGGAGCGCAGCGCAATCCGGGGCGACTGTTCCCGGATTGCGCTTCGCTTCATCCGGGCTACGGATCGTTACAAATCTTCATCGTGGTGACGTTAGCACCGATGGGATGCCCGACAATCTCCGAAAGAGTCCGGCAGCTTCCATCATGGCATAGCCGCCATTCCCCGGCCGCGCCGGAATTGCCAAGCACGACCTCCGGCATCGGTGCACGCTGCGGCTGCCATTGAAACCAGCCGTCGACGAGCCGCGCCTCGGGCGGCGGCTCCATGCCGGGCCCGGTGCCCTTGACGCGCGCCTGCACCAGTTCGAGGCCGGCAGGCGTCACGCGCCAGTCCTCCTGCCAGTCGACCTTCGCGATCGAATGCGTCCACACCAGCGTGAAGGCGGAAAGCGCCAGCGCTTTCACGCCACCCGCTGTTGCGAAGCAGAGGCTCACGCCGCTTCGACGATGGCCGGCGGTCGCTGCCGCCATTGCCACAGCAACAGCGCGGCGGAGAGCACGAAGCCGGCGGTATCGCTGAACGGGAAGTCGCCGAGCAGGCAGAGCGCGGCTCCGAGCGCGAGCACGCGTTCGAGCAGCGTCATGCGCGTGAACAGAAAACCGATCGCGACCATGCCGAACAGGCCGATCGCCACCAGCGCCTTGAAGGTCGCGAGCGCCACCGCGCCGTAGAAGCCGAGCTTGGCCGCCATGGGATCGCCGGCTTGCAGCATCAGCGCCGGGGAATAGACGAAGATGAACGGAATGACGTAGCCGGCGAGCGCGATGCGCATCGCCTCCCAGCCGATCTTGTCCGGGTTCTCCTTCGCGATCGGCGCCGCCGCAAGTGCTGCGAGCGCCACCGGCGGCGAGAGGTCGGCCATGATGCCGTAATAGAACGCGAACATATGGCTCGCGATCAAGGGCACGCCGAGCTTCGCCAGCGCGGGCGCAGCGAGCGCGGCGGTGATGATGTAGGTCGGGATGGTCGGAATGCCGGTGCCGAGCAGGATCGACAGCAGCATGGTCATGATCAGCGCCAGGAACAGGCTCTTCTCGCCGAGACCGATCACCCAGCTGCCGAAAATGGTGCCGACGCCGGTCTGCGACATCATGCCGATGATGACGCCGACGATGGCGCAGGCCATACCCACCGTGATCGCCGACTTCGCACTCTCGGCCAGCGCATTGCGGCATTCGCGCAAGGCCGCGAACCCGCCGCGCACGAACGCCGTGATCACGATCAGTCCGACGACGACGCTCGCGACCGGCACGATCTGGAGACCGTCGCGCGACAGCGCGCCGACGACGAGCGCAAGTCCGATCCAGAAGATGGAGCGGACGACCATCGAGGAGGCGCCGGCCGTGATGCTGGCGCCCAGGATCAGCGTCACCGTGAGCGCAAGGCCCATGCTGCCAGCATAGAGCGGCGTAAAGCCCTCGAACAGCATGTAGACGAGCGCCGCGAGCGGCAGCACGAGATACCAACGCGTCACCAGCGCCTTCCAGGCGCTCGGAATCTCCGAGCGCTTCATGCCGACGAGGCCGTGCTTGCCGGCTTCGAGATGGACCATCCAGAAGGCGGACGCGAAATAGAGGATGGCGGGGATCGCCGCCGCCTTGACGATTTCCGAGTACTGGACGCCGAGCGTCTCCGCCATGATGAAGGCGACCGCGCCCATCACCGGCGGCATGATCTGGCCGCCCATCGAGGCCGTCGCCTCGACACCGGCGGCAAAGGCGCGGCGATAGCCGAACCTGATCATCAGCGGAATCGTGAACTGGCCGACGGTGACGACGTTGGCGACGCCGGAGCCGGAGATGGTGCCCATCATGCCCGAGGCGAACACTGCGACCTTGGCGGGGCCGCCGCGGGTCCGGCCAAATAGCCCAAGAGAAACGTCGGTGAACAGCTGGATCATGCCGGCGCGCTCCAGGAACGAGCCGAACAGGATGAACAGGAAGATGTAGGTCGCCGAGACGTAGATCGGCACGCCGTAAAAACCTTCGGTGCCGAACGACAGATGCGTGACGATCTGGTCGAAATCGTAGCCGCGATGGTTGAGCGGCGACGGCAGATATTGCCCGAAGAACCAGTAGAGAAGACACGCGCCGCACATCAGCGGCAGCGCCGCGCCCATCAGCCGCCGCGTGCCCTCGAAGATCAGCACCGCGAGCAGCGTGCCGACCGCGAGATCGAGCCGCGTCGGATCGCCGTCGCGCGCGATCAGGTCGGCATAGAAGATCCACTGGTAGAGGCCGCAGAAGAAGCCGGCGCCGCCGATCACCCAGCCGAGCGTACGGCCGACATCGCTCTTCGCGGTAAAGTTGGCGATCAGGCCGAAGGTGAGGAGAACGAGGAAGCCGACATGGACGCCGCGCACCACCTGGCTCGGCAGATAGTTGAAGGCGGCGACATAGAGCTGGAAGGTGGCGAAGGCAATGCCGATCCAGTAGGCGAGAGTGCCCCACCGGCCCGGACCAAAACCTTCCGGAAAACCGTGCTCGAAATTGTCGAATTCAACCTTGATAGGCCCTGCGGAGCCCTCTGCCTGCAACATCGATATGTCCCCAACCGTCCAGCGCTTTTAACATTGCACAGCGTCTCGAGACCGTCATGCCCGGGCTTGTCCCGGGCATCCACGGACTTTCTCGCCTAGCCTTAGAACGTGGATGGCCGGGACATCTGCGCGAAGACGCGCTTCGCGCTTTTGCCCGGCCATGACGTCCGAAAACGAAAGCTGACTACTTGATCAGCCCTTTTTCCTTGTAATAGCGGATCGCGCCGGGATGCAGCGGAACCGGGCTGCCGGTGGCGGCCGCCTCGAGCTTGATCTCCTTGCCCGCGGCATGGGCGTTCTGCAATTCGGGCAGCGACTCGAAGATCAGCTTGGTCATCTGGTAGGCGAGGTCGTCCGACACCGCGGAGCTCGTCACGAGATAGTTGACCACGGCCGCGGTCGGCACGTCCTTGTCCTGGCCGGTATAGGTATTGGCCGGAATGATTGCCGAGATGAAGGGCGGGCCGATCTTGTCGATGGTCTCCTTCGGCACCGACACCACGGTGATCGAGGCCGAACTCGAGAGATCCTTCAGCGAGGCGACGCCAAGGCCGGCCGATTGAAGCGTCGCGCCCAACTGGCGGTTCTTCATGAGGTCGACGGATTCGGCGAACGGCAGATATTCGACCTTGCCGAGGTCCTTATAGGTCATACCTGCGGCCGCGAGGATCGCACGGGAATTGAGCTCGGTGCCCGACTTCGGCGCACCGACCGAGAGGCTCTTGCCCTTGAGGTCTGCGAGCGTCTTGATGCCCGATTCGGCGGTCGCGACAATCTGGATGTAGTTCGGATAGATCGCGCCGATGGTGCGCAGCTTGTCCAGCTTGGTCTTGAAGCCGGCTTCCTCGTCGCCCTCCCAGGCGGCTTTGAGCGAGTCACCCAGCGTGAACGCAATTTCACCGCGGCCCTGCTGGAGCAGGATCAGGTTCTCGACCGACGCCTTGGTGGCCTGCACCTGCGTCTTCACGTTCGGAATCTTGTCGCCGTAAATCTTTCCGATCGCGACCCCGAGCGGATAGTAGACGCCGGAGGTGCCGCCGGTCAGCACGTTGATGAAGGATTGCGCATGCGCGCAAGGTGCCGACGCCGCCAGGGCAAGAGCCGCGGCCGCGCCGAAAATCGTCCGTTTCATGGTTGTTGTACTCCCCAAACCGGCCGGGAAATTGGCCGGATGGGGGAAGCGGGTCAACCCGTCCAAAAGTCACAACAGGACTGCGGTAAACGGCTGACCCGGCTCGATTTTTGGGGAACCCGCGGGTGCGGCGAGGTGGCGCAGTCAGGGTCTGGCGCGTGTCTCGCCGCGCAGGCAAGCCTTACTGGCAGGCTCTTGCTGGCAAGCCCTTATTGGAAGGTCATGTCCAGGCACTTGGAGATGTCGGAGCCGAGGCCGGAGGAGATGATGATGCAGCCGCGCACCTTCTGCGCGGTGACGTCGGCGGCCCAGACCGAGTAGCCGCCGGGACCGAAGAACGAGTTGGTGTTCGGCGGTTCGGTCTCGGTCGCGTCGAAATCGTATTTGCCGTCGGTCTCGAAGATGCGCGGCTTCTTGGTGCAGCCGCCGTCGGTCTGGACGTTGATGACTTCCTTGTTGTCGCGGGTCAGCGCGAGCGAGACCTGGCAGCGGAAATATTCCGAGGTCTTGGTATTGAACAGGTAGGTGTAGGACTTGCAGGTCGCGGTGTTCAGCTTGCCCGGGGCGAGGCCACGGCTGCACGAAATCCGCTGGTTGTGGCTGAGCTGGTAGTCATCCGCCCGGGCGGCGGGCGCCAGCGCCGTCACCAACAGCGCGGCGGCTGAGCAGGCTTTCACGACATGGTTCATCCGAATCATCCCCCTACCAATATTTTTGTCGAATTGCGTTCTAGACTGAAAGCGGAACATAGTCGCGCGGGGACGAAGGGAAAATCACAAACTGCTGGGCAGGACGTGATGCGCTGCGGCGCTTTCGCAAATTGACCTGTAAACGCCGTTCGTGATTTGTTCAAGATGGCAACCCCAACGATGGGGAGGATGGGATGATGGCATTTTCAACGAAGACATTTGCACTTGCACTCACTGCAGCGCTCGGCGCGTTCAGCGCACCCGCATTGGCGCAGACCGCGGCAACGCCCTGGGAGCTCAAGCCCGACACCGGCTATGCCTATGACAAGGACGGCAAGACCTTCTCCTACAAGATGGGCACCAGCAATGCCGGTGAACTCCTGAAGGGCGCCAAGAAGGTGCCGAAAGGCACGCTGTTCTTCATCGGCCACAACGGCCAGCTCTACATGCGCAGCGGCCCGTATCTCGAAGGCGACGGCAAGTTCAAATTCGGGTCGGATCAGTAAGGGGCGACGGCCAACCCAAGCATTCGGTGTCATCACCCGCCTTGTGCGCGCTTGCGCACTGGGGCGGGTGATCCAGTATTCCAGAGGCCGTTGTGCTTCAATCGAGAGACTGCGGCGTACTGGATGCCCCGGTCAAGCCGGGGCATGACAGCGGAGGATGTGGCAGCGAGGACTAAAACGCCCCTGCCAGCTCCCGCGCGCCGGCATTGTTGCTGTTACTGTCCATCCGCGTATCCGTCACCGCCAGCAGCTTGGCCACCGTGTTGTGGCGGATCGCGACCGGGTTGCGCTCGTAGCCGCCGCGCTGGAAGAAGTTCGAGGTCGGCACCTGCTCGCGCATCGCCTGCGGCATCGTCACCATGTCGAGGCCGGTGCCGTCGCCGGTGAGGTTCATCATCTCGAGCTCGGCGGCGGTGAGCGGCCGGGTGTAGCCCTTGGTGCGCGCGAACAGCACCGAAGTCAAAAGCTTATGGGTTTGCAGCATCGGGCCGATGTCGATGTCGAGCACCATGGCATGCATGGCCCAGCCCTGCGCGGTGTTGCCGATCTTCTCGTGCTCCGACCAGGTGTCGGGCACCGATTTCGCCTGCGCCACCATCTTCTTCAGCACGGCAAGCTTGTGCTCGAGCGGCTGGCGCGCCGGCCCCGACGTCCGCGCCACCTTGTCGGAGAGCGCGCGGATCAATTCATGGCCCTGCTCGGCCAGCAGCTCGACGCTGTTGGTGGTCAGGAGCTGGTTGTAGCCCATCGCGGTCGAGATCGCGCGCTTGCCGCCATGTTCGATTCCCGCCTGCACGTCGTAACTGCCGGTGCCGCCGGTCTCGAACGAATAGACCCGCACCGCCTGCTCGCGCGTCAGCCCGGAGGCGAGCGCGTAGCGCGCATAGGCGCGCTTGAACTCGACCTCGCTGGACGGCCGCTGCGGCGTGAACTGATAGAGCTCCCGCGCCGCCTGCAGGAGATCGGCGGCCACCGGTATCGGCTTTCTGGTCGGACGATCCGGCGTTTCCTCCGGCTCCGGGTTCACCGGCCGCTTGGGCCCGTTATAGAGCGGCGGATGCTGCAGCACATAATCGTCAAGCGTGACCTGCTGTCCGCTGCGCCGCTTGGCGTTGCGGCCTTTCCGCTTCTCGGAGATCTGGCTCCAATAGGCACCCGCCTCTTCGTCGAAGGCCGCGCGCGCTGCCTGATAATCCTGCAGCTTGCGGCGATATTCGAGCACGGCCGGCGACGCGCCACCCTGCGCAAAGAACTGCGACAGCAACTGGGCCTTGGCATCGCGGACGGCCGGCGGCAGCGCGTCGGCCTCGCCGCCTCGCGCAGTGGGCGCGAGCAGGACGAGCGCGAATGGAACCAGCGCGAGATGTTTTCGAATCGAATGATGCATGCTGCCCTCTTAGCAGGCATCCGGTAACCGTCACGTTAACGCGCCGTTTACCATCGTCACTTCCAGGCGAACACCGGCTGCTCCAGCTCGGTGACCCGGGTGTGACGTCCCGCCAGCACCTCGCGGAACTGGTAGATCAGCGCCGCGGTCGGCGCGTGAATCAGGCTCGTCTCGTGATGGAAGCGGATCACGCGGCGGGAGCTTTCGGGAATCGCGATGAAGTCGAACGCGTCTTCATGCTCGATCGTGGCGAGCGCGATGCGGTGGACCGAGGCGACCTCATCCGGGTTCGGCCGGATCGCGGCACTGTCGGCCGTCCAGACCACCACCGGCGTGATCAGATAGCCGGAGCGGGTCGGATAGTCGTCGAGCGTGCCGAGCACCTCCGCGTGCGTAAGGCGGAGGCCAAGCTCCTCATCAAGCTCGCGCAGCGCCGCCTCGACCGGCGTCTCGCCGGCATCGCAGCGGCCGCCCGGCAAGGCCCATTGGCCGCGATGGGCGCGCAGGTGTGACGCGCGCAGCGTGAGCAGGAATGCGGTGTCATCGCCGTCACTCCCCGCGGTCAGCGCGACCGCCACCGCGGCGCGTTTCAATGCGGCCGGCGCATCATCCTCCGGCAGGCGCGTGAAGGCCGCGCAGGCAGCCGCGATATTCCGCCGTGTGGCATCGTCGAACGGTCTCATGATGCTTGACTACACCACGTCAGGCCCCGATGAAATGAGCTCGCAAGGCCCGCGCAGCAATGGACGAACACATGACCAACAAGGCCGCCGCAAGGCTCAAATCGGACGGCTGGAGCATCCTGGAGACCACGGGCTTCTTGCACCTGATCGGCCCGTTATGGGAGCGCAAGGTCGACGGCCATTACGAATTCGCACTCGCCACCGAGGACAAGCACCACAATCGCCGCGGCATGGTCCAGGGCGGCGTGATGATGACGTTCGCGGACCGCACCTGCGGCATGACCGCCCGTTACGTTTCCGGCAAGGAGTTCATGGCGACGGTGCAGCTCGACACCCATTTCGTCGAGGCCGGCCAGATCGGCGACATCCTGATCTCCCGCCCCCGCGTGGTGCGCTCGACGCGCAGCCTCATCTTCATGAGCACGGAAGTGACGGTGGATGGTCGCTGCATCGTGATGGCGAATGGCGTGTTCAAAATCTTGAAGGGGCCGGGGTAGCGTCGCGCGGTCGGGCTGCCGCTCCAACCACACCCACCGCCGTCATTCTCCGCGACCCGGCTACGCCAAGGCTTCGCCGAGGTTTCGGTCTCGGGCGCGCCGAAGCTTTAGCGTAGGCGGCAAGCGGGGAATCCAGTACGCCGCGGCTTCTCCGCTCAATCACGAACGTCTCGGAATACTGGATCGCCCGATCAAGTCGGGCGATGACACCGAGTGTGGGGCACGATCGTGCCCCAATCTCGTCATTGCGAGCGCAGCGAAGCAATCCAGGCTCTCACCGCGGACGCATCTCTGGATTGCTTCGCTGCGCTCGCAATGACGGAATTAGCTGGCTATGCTGCCGGCTTCGATAGCGTTGAGGACACAGCCCATGCAATACCGCCAGCTCGGCCGCACCGGCCTGAAAGTTTCGCCGATCTGTCTGGGCACCATGATGTTCGGCGGGCCGACCGATGAAGCCGCATCAAATCGGATCATCGCCAAGGCGCATGAGGCCGGGATCAATTTCATCGACACGGCGGATGCCTATTCGAAGGGCGGCTCCGAGGAGGTGGTCGGCCGCGCGATCGGCAACAACCGGCACGCCTGGGTGCTCGCCACGAAACTCGCCAACCCCATGAACACTGGTATGGGCGACGATCCCAACCGTGTCGGCCTGTCGCGGCGCTGGGTGTTGCAGGCCGCCGATGAGAGCCTGAAGCGGCTCGGCACCGACCACATCGACATCTACTATCTGCACAAGGAAGACCATGCGACGCCGCTGGAGGAAACGGTGCGCGCGATGGGCGATTTGATCCGCGCCGGCAAGGTGCGCTATTTCGGCGTCTCGAACTACCGCGCCTGGCGCGTCGCCGAGATCTGCAACATCTGCGACCGGCTCGGCATCGACCGGCCCGCGGTGAGCCAGCCTTATTACAACGCCATGAACCGCATGCCCGAGGTCGAGCACTTCCCGGCGTGCTCCTATTATGGCCTCGGCATCGTGCCCTACAGCCCGCTGGCGCGCGGCGTGCTCACCGGCAAGTACAAGCCCGACGCCGCGCCGGACAAGGAGACACGCGCCGGCCGCAACGACACCCGCATGATGCAGACCGAATGGCGGCCGGAATCGCTCCAGCTCGCGCAGGAGATCAAGACCCACGCCGAGACGAAAGGCATCACCGCCGGCCAGTTCGCGGTCGCCTGGGTGCTGAACTCCGCCTTTGTCAGCTCGATCGTCGCCGGCCCACGCACCGAGGAGCAGTGGGACGGCTACATCCGCGCGCTCGACTACCGCTTCACGGCGGATGACGAGGCGCTGATCGACCGGCTGGTCGTGCCGGGCCATCCCTCGACGCCGGGCTACAACGACCCCGCCTATCCGATCGAGGGACGCCGCGCGCGGACGGCTTGAGAGCTGAAGACGATGACGGCGCACGAAGACCGCTACGGCCTTTCGCTCTCGACGTCTTCGCACGAGGCGGCAAGCGCCTATCGCGAAGGCGTCGATCTCATGCTGGCCGGCTGGACCGGCACGGCGGAGGCGCTGGAACGCGCGATTGCGGCCGATCCGGATTTCGCGCTGCCCCATATCGCCCGCGCCCGCGTGCATGCCTTCTATCAGCAGGGCGATCTCGCCCGGCAGAAGGCGGCACGCGCGCGCGAGCTCACAGCGAAACGCGGCACGGAACGCGAGCGCTCGCATGTCGAGACGCTGGCGCTTGCGATCGAGGGCCGCCTGCCCGAGGCCATCGCATCGACGCTGAAGCATGTCGAGAGCTGGCCGCGCGACGCGGTGGTGCTGTCGCTGCCGCTCGGCGCGTTCGGCCTGTTCGCGTTTTCCGGCATGCCCGATCACGACCGCGCCCGGCACGAGCTGTGCGAGCGCGTCGCGCAGCATTATGGCGAGGACTGGTGGTTTCTCACCATGTACGGCTGGGCCATGACCGAGAATGGCGACGTCGCGCGCGGTCGCGGCGTCACCGAGCGTGGCTTCGACCTGCGCCGTCAGAACGCCCACGCCGCGCACGCCGTGCTGCATGCGATGTTCGAGGACGGCTCGATCGACGCGGCTGATCGTCTCGTCGACGAATGGATCCCCTCTTACGACCGCACCGGCATCCTGCACGGCCATATTCGCTGGCACCAGGCGCTCGGCGCGCTCGAACACGGCGATGCTGCCCGCGCGCTTGCGATCTATGCCGACGTGCTTCAGCCCTCCGCCACGCAGGCGCCGCCGCTCAACGTCGTCACCGACGGCGCCTCGCTGCTCTGGCGCCTGTCGGCTTACGGCCACACCGTGCCGGAAGCGCTCTGGCTCGAGGCCGATGCCACCGCGCAAAAACTGTTTCCGAAATCGAGCCTGCCCTTTGCCGACGTCCACATGGCGCTGTTCGCTGCGGCGACGCAGAACCAGGAGGCGCTGGCCGCGCGCCTTGCGGCGATCGAGCAGCGGCTCGGCGACGGCAAGCTGCCGGCCGGTCCCGTGGTGCCGGCGATCTGCCGTGCGCTCGCGGCCTTTGCCCGCGAGGATTACACCTCATGCGCGCAAACGCTCGCGCCCGTCCTCGGCGAGGTCGTGCGCATCGGCGGCAGCCACGCCCAGCGCGAACTGATCGAGGATACCTACATCGTCGCGCTCATGCGCAGCGGCGAGCTGCCCCGCGCCCGCGCGCTGCTCGACGCCCGCCTGCACCGCCGGCCCTCCCTTCGCGATACGCGCTGGCAGGGGGCGACCGTTTAGCTCTGCCACGAAAAAAACATCGGTCTGGCAGCAAGTGGCCTGCTAGGACGGGATGGGGCGATCGGATGAATCGCCGATGGGTGGCGCGGTGGTATTCCAGTCGGGTTTAGCTGAACAAACGAGATCGCAACCAATTTGTGGTTCGCTCGTTGTTGAGCGGAACTTTTCCGCCGCCGTGGCCCCCTGGCATACGAGCCTGATGATGCGCCTCCGCCGACCGGTCCTCGCCGCGGCCCTCGCGACTCTCGCAAGTCCTTGTTTTGCCGAGTCTTCCGCGCCCATTCCCGTCAACAACCCGCCGGCGCAGAACGCCTTTATCGACCTGCTGGCGCTGATGTCGGGCCACTGCAAGACGCTGAAAGTCGCGGGGCGCACCTTCGCTTGCAAGACGGTGGCTTACGCCCATGGCGACAAGGGCCGGGTCAATTTCGCAGTCGCCGTCGACGACCCCTCCGACGCCAACCACGTCGTGTCGTTCTCCGGCGAGAACGGCCAGCGCGCGGACGACAATTCCTACGAGCTGCGAATCGACCGCATGCTGCTCAATTCCAAGGACCGGCCCAAGGTCGACGGCCTGCCGGTGCCGGCCGAGCAGACCTCGACCGGCGTCTGCCGCCAGACCGGCAATTTCGCCGCAAGGAAGGTGACGGACGTCACCTGCACGGCGACCGACAGCGAGGGCCGCCGGTACGAGCTGCTGTTCGTCTCCGACGGCAAGCCGGTGAGCGTACGCCGCATCCGGCAATCGTCGCCATCGATCCAGGATCCGTTCAAGTAACGGCATCATCCGCTGCTGCCGGCATGTATGATCGCGCCATGCTTTGGAGCGATTCATGACGCGCGACCGCCTGTTTCTGCTGCGCCCTGGTTTCGAGGATCCCGCCTTTCCGGGCCGGCGCTTTTATTGCTGGCATTGCGCGCTGATCGAGGGCGTGCTCGCCTCGTTTCCGCAGCTCGCCGAAAAGCTCGAGGTCGAGCGGATCGCATGGCCGCGGCCAAGGCTGCCGGTGATCGCGCTGGTCGGCGAGGAGAACCAGTCGCTGCCGCTGCTCGTGCTGGCCGACGGGACGACGTCGCCGCACCAGACCAGCAGTCACCACGGCCGCGCCTTCATCGCCGACAAGGACGCGATCCTCGCCGCGCTCTCCGAACGCCACGGGTTTCCCGATCCGCATCCGTGAGGGCCGAGCACTCGCGCAGCTCTCCGCGTCCGGGGCACGAGAGCTGTCGCGAAACGAGGGAAAATCGACATTGCCTGCCACGTCGGTCGCCCCGCATACTTCGCGCAGCAAGCAAGTCTGGAAGCCGCTCCTTATGTCCCACTCCCTCCCCGCCCTCGTCGTCGTCGACGTCCAGCGCGCATTCGACGAATGGGAGGCGGCGGGCAAGCGGCGCAACAATCCGGACGCGGTGGCGCGCATCGCCGATCTCCTGAGGGCATTCAGGAAGCGCGGGGCGCCGATCTTCCACATCCGCCACGAGGGCACGAAGCCGACCTCGTCGTTCCTGCCGCAACGCTCCGGCTACGCGGTCAAGGACGAGGCGCGCGAAGCGCCGGGCGAGGCGGTGATCGTCAAGCGCGTCAACAGCGCCTTCATCGGCACCGATCTCGAGACGCGCCTGCGCGCAGACAACATCACGACGCTCGTGATCTGCGGCGCCACCACCAATCATTGCGTCGAGACGACGACGCGGATGGCCGGCAATCTCGGTTTCGACGCGAGCCTCGTGCGCGATGCGACCTGGACCTTCGACCGGATCGGACCAGATGGCGACAAGCATTCGGCTGAAGAGATTCATGCGATGACGCTGTCGAATCTCAACGGCGAATTTGCGCGCATCGTCGCCGCCGCCGACGTGATCGCTTCGCTCGAAGCGATGCGACAATAGATCGCGCCACATCAGATCAATTCACACGTTGATCGGAACTTCGTCTGCGTCGTTTCGACGCCCGCACTAGCCGGAACGCTCCGGACAGCCATCTGTTGTCACACGACTTCTCAACTGGAGTGATGACATGAAGTATCTCTTAGTCGCGATGGCTGTGGGTGCAGCGGCGCTCGCCGGCGGATCCACGGCCAACGCGGCGGGCAAGGCTAGCGCAAAGCAGAACGCGCCAGCCGGCCAGTCCACCGACATCAGCGCGCAGCACAGGCACCACCACCACGGCCATCGCCATCACCAATGGCGCCATCACCACCACGGCTACTATCGCCCGCACTACCGGAACTATGGCTACTACCCGCGGCACCAAGGCTATTACGGCGGCGGACCGTACGGCTACTATGGCGGCGGAGGTCCCGGCGTAACGTTCAGCTTCGGCGGCGGCCGCTGGTGAGAGATTGCTGGTGAGAGATTAAGGCCCGCCTTGTGCGGGCCTTTTTTCATCCCCGCAAAATCATCTCCGCCGTCTCCAGCCCGCTCGCCAGCGCCGCCTCGACCGTCCCCATGTCGCGGCCGCGATAGAGCGCTTCGCCGGAGAACAGCACCGGACCGTCGGCGCGCGCAAGGATCGCCTGGGCCTCGCGCGTCCGCGGCGTCGCCCAGGAATAGGCGCCGCGGGCGAAGGGATCGTGCAGCCAGTTGGTCGCCGCAGCCGCCACGAGATCGCGCGCGATGTCGTCTCGCGACACGCCGAAGATGGCCGCGAGCGAATCGACCCCGGCATCGATCAGCCCTTGCCGATCGAGCTTCGCAAGCTCGGCCGTGCGCGGCCCGCCGAACCAGCCGGTGAGCACGGGATGCTGGTCCGGATGCCGCGTCCACCACACCGGGATCGACTGGTCCGACAGCAGGAAGGTCATGTCCGCGAGATCTTCGTTTCGCTCGCGCCACCACGGCCGCGCGAACCGCAGCAGGATTTTTATCACGCTGCCGAAGCCGATATCGTCAGCTGCCGCAGCCTTCGCGCGTGCGGGCTCCGGAAGCGCGATCTCGCGCAGCAACGGCAGCGGAACGGTGAGGACCGCGCGATCGCAGCCATGCATGTCACCGCTGGCACAGCGGACGGCCAGCGCGCCGCCCGTCTCCTCGATCGCCGACACCGCGCGGCCGAAGCGAAACGTCACGCTAAGCCCGCGGCACTCGCCCTCTAGAAAATCGATCAGCGCGCCGTAGCCGCCGACGATGCGCGCCTGGGTGTGATGCCCGCCGTCCATCCATTCCTCGCGCAGCGCCAGCGTCGAGGCGCGCTCGGGGTCGGCGGCGTCGTAGCCCTCGACCATGCGCTCGATCGAATGGCGCAGCTGAACATACTCGGGGTCGGCAAAATGACGGCGCAGGAAATCGGCAACCGTGAGGTCATCCTTCAACGCCCCCAGCGCGGCGTACAGCTCTGCCTCGTGCGGATCGTGACGGTCTTCGTGCGAGAGCCTCGTGCCGTCAAAACTCCACTGGGTGCCTTCGATCTCCTGCAGCGACAGTCCCGCCTCGCGCACCAGCTTGCGCGTGACCGGCGCCTCGCCATGGACGAATTCGGCGCCGCCATCGGCGGAGTAGCCGAACTCCGACGCCGGCAGCGGATCGATGCGTCCGCCGCAGCGCTCGCGCGCCTCCAGGATCGTGACCGTCCTGCCCGCACGTGCCAGCTCGCGCGCCGCCATCAGCCCGGCCGCGCCGGCACCGACGATGACGATGTGCTCCAATTGTCCCATGCCGATGCCTTACTTGGGCATCGCTTGCGGGTCGTTCTTGATCAGATAGCGCATCAGCAGAACGCCGCCGCCGAGGTCGCACGTGCTCTCCAGCGTCATCGCGGCGAGCGGCGCGCGCTTGTCGCTGTCCGCATCCGTCGAATCGAACACGAAGGGTGCGCCCTTGGCGCCATCGATCGCGGGGCTGAGGATCAGGTTGAATTCGTCGATGAGGCCGGCGCGCAGGAAGGCGCCGTTGGCGACGCCGCCGCCCTCGACCAGCAGGCGCTTCACACCCAACTCCCGATGGAGGATGTCCAGCGTCAGTGCGAGGTCGATCTCGGACTTGCCGGCGAAGATATAGGACACACCCTCGTCGCGCAGCCCCGCCAGATGCGAATCCGGCACGCCCTCGGTCAGCACCACCACGATCGGGTCACCGCCGATGTCTGACCGGCCCCAGCCGATCTTGCCCTGCGCGTCGAGCACGACGCCGTAGGTTTTCGCATCGCGCCGCGCGAACCAGCTTTGGCGGGGAAATGTCTCGCCCGCCGTTTCGGGATAGGGCTTGCCCTTGGCGAACTCGGAGCCGGTGACGCGGCCGATCACCCAGGCGTCGCCGCCGAGTTCGTCATGGATCTTCTCGAACCAGTCTGTGCCCGCCCCCTTCGGCCGCCAGCGGCTGGGATGCGTGCGGCCGTCCAGGCTGGAATGCATCAGGCAAATGACGTAGGGCTTCATGCAATTCTCCGGGTACGCTTCAGGCCGCTGATCCATCGCGCCCGGCGCGATCCTTCACGATCACCGCCAGCGGATTGAGCTTTGGCGGCGCGACGAGCTTCAGCGTGTTGCTGTCGTGATGATTGAACGGCGCGCCGCGCACGAACAACTCGGTCTGGATCAGATAGCTCCAGCTTCCGTCATCGTTGAAGGTGATGTCGCAGCGATAGGAGTCGGTGCGGAAGGCCTGTTCCAGGAAATCGGTCGAGCAGATTCCGTAAGCCGTATCGCCGCGCTTCGCCGTGACCGATATCTTCCTGTCATCCGGCCCGGCCTTGCCCGAGGCGAGCAAGACCTGTCCGCGCGGAATCGCGAGCGTCTGCATGATCAGCCCGGTCGCGGGCTCCCACAGCCAGTAGCCGACCTGGTCGTGGAAGGTGATGTCTTCCTCGGGCGTGTTGATGTGGATGTGATAGCGCAGCCCGTAAAACAGCTGCGGCCCGTTGGCCTGCGGGTCGATCGGGTCCATGCGGATGCGCTCGATGAAGGTCCGCCGCTCCGGCCCCTCCGCCTTCGGATTGATGTCGATGCCCTTGTCCGCCTGCCAGCTCCCTGCGAGACGGCGGAGCGGGCCGAGATTGGCAAGGCCGTCGGGCGAGACGTCCTCGGGTTCGGTGAAGATGTCTGCGGGAATGGGGAGCATGGGAACCTCGCGTCAAGTTGCGGGGAGCAGCAATAGCACAAGGACGGCGGGAAACGACTGGAATGGAACCAGAGCGCGCGCCGGGTGTTATCTGCGCTTGAGTACGAGCCCTCGAAAGCTGGCTCGAATGGGCAAGGACGCCCGTGTCACGCGTAGCGGGGGATCCGGTGCTGTCTGAAAAGGCTGCTCGGCGGTCGATTGAAATGGGCTTCCTCGCTGACGGAGGCAAGCTGGGCGCGATGATGAGCGCCCGCGACTGGTCGGATTCACCGCTCGGTCATCCCCGCGATTGGTCTCAGGCGCTGAAAACGACGGTCAGCATGCTGCTGGCCGCGCAAGCCCAGATCGTCCTGTTCTGGGGGCCCGACTTCGTCGCGCTCTACAATGACGCCTACGCCCCGGGCATCGGCGCCAATCATCCCCGCGCCCTTGGTCGCCCCGCGATCGAAAACTGGGGGGAGCTGTGGGACGATCTCGAACCGCTGCTGTCAGGCGTGCGCCGAACCAGAAAGACATTCGCCGCCAAGGATCGTCCGTTCTACGTCGAGCGCCACGGCTACGGCGAAACCAGCTACTGGGACGTCTCCTACTGGGCCGTACGGGACGATGACGGCTCGGTCGGCGGAGTGCTTTGCATCGTGTCCGAGACGACGGAGCGCGTGCTGGGCGAGACGCGGCTGCGGGCGAGCGAAGCGCGATACAGGGAGCTGACCACGACCCTCGAGCAGCGCGTCGCCGAACGCACCGCCGAGCGTCATTTGCTGGCGACGATCGTGGAAACCACCGACGGACAGATCCAGGCGCTCGATCTCGATTATCGCTGGCTGGCGATCAACACGTCCTGCGCCGATGCCTATCAGCGCATCTACGGCAGGCGGCCGCAGATCGGCGATTCCCTGCACGAATTTCTGGCCGACCGGCCCGAGCATCTCGCTGCGGCGACCGCGATCTGGAGCCGGGCGCTGGCCGGCGAGGCCTTCACCAACATCGATGAGTTCGGCGATCCCCGGTTCGACCGCCGCGTCTACGAGATGAAGTTCGAGGCGCTCCGCGCTCCGGACGGCACGCGAATCGGCGCGTTCCTGACCGGGGTCGACGTGACGGATCGCCTGGAGGAGCAGGCGCGGCTCGCGCAGGCCGAGGAAGCGCTCCGCCAGGCCCAGAAGATGGAGGCCATGGGCCAGCTCACGGGCGGCGTCGCGCACGACTTCAACAATCTGCTCACGCCGATCGTCGGCCTGCTCGACCTGTTTCAGCGCAAGGGCATCGGCGGCGAGCGCGAGCATCGCCTCATCGCCGGCGCAGCACAGGCGGCCGAGCGCGCCAAGACGCTGGTTCAGCGCCTGCTCGCTTTCGCGCGCCGGCAACCGCTTCAGGCCATTCCCGTCAACATCGGCCTCCTCGTTGCCGAGATGGGCGACCTGATCTCGAGCACGACCGGGCCGCAGATCCAGGTGACGGTGGACACGCCGGAAGACCTTCCCGCGGCCATGGCCGATCCCAACCAGATCGAGATGGCGATCCTGAACCTCAGCGTGAACGCCAGGGATGCTATGCCCGGCGGCGGCAAGCTGCGCATCTCGGCGAAGGCCCGGACGATTGGAGACTCTCACAATTCGGAATTGGCACCGGGCGCCTATGTCTGCATCTCCGTCGCCGATACCGGCATCGGCATGGACGAGTTCACACTGGCCCACGCCGTCGAACCGTTCTTCTCGACCAAGGGCGTCGGGCGAGGCACCGGTCTCGGTCTCTCGATGGTCCACGGCCTTGCGTCACAGCTCGGCGGCGCGCTGACGATCAGGAGCGCCGTGGGGGCGGGGACGACGGTCGAGCTGTGGCTGCCGGTCAGCCACGCCGTTGCGGGCGCAATTGATGCCGTCCCGCAATCAAAACTGCGGCCACAGCCCGTCGGCACGGCTCTGCTGGTGGACGACGAACCGCTGGTGCGCATGAGCACCGCCGAGATGCTGGGCGAGCTCGGCTACAACGTCGTCGAAGCCGGCTCGGCGGAGGATGCGCTTCAGCGCGTCAGGGAAGGCCTGCGGCCGAACCTGCTCGTCACCGACCATTTGATGCCCGGCATGAGCGGAACAGACCTCGGCCTCGCGCTGCGCAATCAATATCCCGAGCTCCAGATCCTCGTCGTGTCAGGCTACGCCAACAACGAAGGCATCACGCCGGACCTGTCGCGGCTGACGAAGCCGTTCCGAAGCGACGAGCTGGCGGCGAGTTTGGCGGGCTTGGCGAAGGCGGGGCGGTAGGCGACGCAAGCGGGCGAGCAGCTCGCATGAGCGAAAGCGACATGCCGGTGCGATGACATGTATCGGCGATCACGCCGTGATTATCGATGCGCGGGCGACTGTGCCCAGTCCGATCGGAGGAGGCTGGCCTAGCCGACGAGCCTCCTCAACCCCAGCCGCATCTACTTCAACGCCAGACTCTGGGCGTGAACTGAGAAGACCGAGGTGGAGGCCCGCCGGTTCACGCTGGCGGGCTCGCTACGTTCTGAGAGCGTCAACCGCGTGGGCGACGAGAACGCCGATGCTGAGTACGATCAGGCAAATAATCGCCGCTTGAAATAACATCGGAGTAAATCCCGTGGGCCAGGGTCGGCTTTTATAAGCCCTCACATTCCGCCAGCATTTGGCCACCCAGAAGGCGCTTCGGTGTCCGCCTCGTTACAAGTATGCAAGGTTCATTGGCCTTGCGCGACGACGTCTCACCCCTTCAAAGCGGTGCGAGAATCTACCAGTCGATCAGCAGCACAACGATTACTAACATGGCGTAGATAGTCCTGCGGCCGATCCGGTTCATTCGAAAACCTCGTATTCGAACGCCACTCCCTCAGGATCGTTCTCTACGAACCATGCTTCCGCGGCATCCTGGCTGGCGAACACCTTGATGTGGTCCTTGTCGCCGACCTGCTTGGCGATGTTGGCGTAAACGAAGACGGTCGTTGATCCCTCTTCCACTTGCGCCCCCCCGATGCGGCTCTTTCCCTCGGGGTTAATCGTCGGATCGCCGCGCTCGACCCCCAGGAGCAGGGCTTCCACCGCTGCCTGCCACTCCGGCACATCGTGCTCTTTCTTCGGCAGCGCGGCGATGTATTCGCCGGCGTTAAGCGGCGTCGCCAGCTTGCGGCCGTCGACCTCGATTGGCTCCTCGAAAGGCCGCCCCCAGCCCTTGGTCATTGCGTGTTTTGATACCCCAGCAGGTGAGCCGGCGGCTTGCCTCGCTCAAAATCTGGCTCGACATCGGCGCCCGCCTGCCGCAAGCGGCGCAGATGAAACGGGGCTCGATATCCGAAAGCCGTACGTCATCCGGCCAGCGGTCCGCATTCAAGGACACGCAATGGCAATTGTTACGTTTACCTACAAGCAGTTCCGAGCCTGAATAGCATGAGCGCTTTTCGCGCCAGGTAGCATCAATAAACGCCCCAGCGTCTGGCAAGGGCTTTTACTGGCGGTATTCCCCTCGCGCCGCCAGTATATTCACCTCCATCCATCCACGGAGATCGATATGCATCGTGTCGCTCCGATGCTGACGTTACTCACTGCCACTGTATTCCTTGCTTTTTTGGAGCCAGTCCGAGCTGTCGAGGCGGATCGATACTGCCTGCGAGGTCGCAATTGGGGCTTTCCGGGCAATTGTCAGTTCGCCACCCGCCCGCAATGCCTGGCTGCTGCTTCTGGCACGAACGCATATTGCGGCATCAACCCGCGCTATGCCGCTCCGCGGCGGCGCTAATCACCGCTCGGAGCTATTCGGCGGCACGGCATGGCAGAAGCGGTCAATCAAGGGAAGGCCCCCGATGCGAAAGCTTGCACTGTTCGTCATCCTGCTCTCGTTCGCAGGAATGGTCCCTTCCAGCGAATCATTTGCTCAGAGTGCGCTTCGAGGTGCCGTCATCGGTGGTGCTGTTGGTGGTCGCCGCGGCGCTGCCATAGGGGCGACGGCCGGAGCCATCGCGGGCGCCCACCGGCGACATCACCATTGGCATCGATATTATTGGAGGAACGGCAACTGCTGGTACCGCTCGACCAGCGGAAGATCGCACCGCGTGTCGCATCGGTACTGCCGTTGAGCCTTCGCGTAGCGGGCCGCGCGACTGGCCTACAGGAAAGATCGAGAACGGCAACTCAATAAGGGGATCGCAATGTTCTTCGCTCAGGAAGGATTCACATATCGAAATTTTCTGATGGATATAATTGCTGTATTCGCATTTGTCGTTTGGTTCTGGCTGCTCATTGTCATCTATGGCGACCTGTTCAGGCGCCACGACATTTCCGGATGGGGTAAGGCACTGTGGGTGCTTGCACTTGTTCTGACCTCCTACCTCGGCATCTTTGCTTACCTCATCACCCAAGGCAGGGGGATGGCGGAACGCAGCGCTGAGCAGGCTCAGCGGGCGCGCGAGGAATTACGGCACATCGTCGGCTTTAGTGTCGCCGACGAGCTTTCCAAGCTCGATCAGCTCAAAAAATCGGGATCCATAACCGACACCGAGTACGGGCGCCTTCGCACCAAGCTGGTCTCCTAACCATCGGTGAGGGAAGCGGGGAGGCCCATGATGTTCGCAAAGCCTTTTGGCACCGTTGGAGCTCTTATTGCTGGCTTTGCAATTGCGTGGACTGAAAGCGCGCATGCGGAAATATTCATAACAACCGCCACCATATCGCAGGGCGAGTTGGTCATCGTCGGAAGAGTAAGACGGCCCCGCGAGCCCAGCGTGGAAATCAAGATCAGTCCGAGCAAAACCGTGAAAGTCGAGAGCACTTCGACCGGAGGATTTCGGTGGATTGGACCGGAGTTTCCATCGACTTGTATCGTAAAGATCACGTCCGGACCGGATACAAGAGACGTGGTGATACAGAATTGCGGCCTCCCCGGGCCAGCGGGTCCTCCAGGGCCGGCCGGACCTGCGGGCCCGATCGGACCGCCCGGGCCCAAAGGGAATTAGAAGGCAGACTTCGTCTTGCGGGTTTGCAGGTTGCCCACCGGATCGCTCTCGCATCGACAATCGAGGTGTCGGTTCGAAGTTCTGACGGAGCGCTACTGAGCATTATTGGGCTTGGTCGCGTTTTCGACCGGAACCGCAGCGTGAGTTCCGCCATCCGTCCTTGTCCCCCTCGACTTTGAAGCCAAGCGGCATCGGCGGCGAGCGCGAGCATCGCCTCATCGCCGGCGCAGCGCAGGCGGCCGAGCGCGCCAAGACGCTGGTTCAGCGCCTGCTCGCCTTCGCGCGCCGGCAACCGCTTCAGGCCATTCCCGTCAACATCGGCCTCCTCGTTGCCGAGATGGGAGATCTGATCTCGAGCACGACCGGACCGCAGATCCAGGTGACGGTGGACACGCCGGAAGACCTTCCTGCGGCCATGGCTGATCCCAACCAGATCGAGATGGCGATCCTGAACCTCAGCGTAAACGCCAGGGATGCCATGCCCGGCGGCGGCAAGTTACGCATCTCGGCGAAGGCGCGGACGGTTGGAGACTCTCACAATTCGGAATTGGCACCGGGCGCCTATGTCTGCATCTCCGTCGCCGATACCGGCATCGGCATGGACGAGTTCACGCTGGCCCACGCCGTCGAACCGTTCTTCTCGACCAAGGGCGTCGGGCGAGGCACCGGTCTTGGCCTCTCGATGGTCCACGGCCTTGCGTCACAGCTCGGCGGCGCGCTGACGATCAGGAGCGCCGTGGGCGCGGGGACGACGGTCGAGCTGTGGCTGCCGGTCAGCCACGCCGTCGCGAGCGCCATTGATGCCGACCCGCAATCAAAACTGCTGCCACAGCCCGTCGGCACGGCTCTGCTGGTGGACGACGAACCGCTGGTGCGCATGAGCACCGCCGAGATGCTGGGCGAGCTCGGCTACAACGTCGTCGAAGCCGGCTCGGCGGAGGATGCGCTTCAGCGCGTCAGGGAAGGCCTGCGGCCGAACCTGCTCGTCACCGACCATTTGATGCCCGGCATGAGCGGAACAGACCTCGGCCTCGCGCTGCGCAATCAATATCCCGAGCTCCAGATCCTCGTCGTGTCAGGCTACGCCAACAACGAAGGCATCACGCCGGACCTGTCGCGGCTGACGAAGCCGTTCCGAAGCGACGAGCTGGCGGCGAGCTTGGCGGGCTTGGCGAAGGCGGGAAGGTAGCAGGGTTCGTCAACGCTCGGCGTGATGCAGATGATTTTCAGGCCTTCGACGCCTGGCAGACTTAGAATATCCCTAGGAGTGCTTCAGCTTACCGGTAATATGTCGGAGCATCGTATCATCATGGGTAAATCGCAGCTCGAATCCGCAGTTTGATCTTCGATAGCTTTCATACTGACAGATTGCATTTCTCGGCGACCCGCAGGGGCACGCTGAGTTGGAAAGGTAACCGTGCAGGCACAACTTCAGCTACTGACCAATCAGGTTAAGATCCATGAGGCTTTTTCCATTTGGCGCAATGCCATCGAGCAGCGCGGAGAGCGTTTCCACGGCACCCATTGGCTCCCCGAAGAGCGGGTGTACTTCCTCACCACAGGAAACAATTTCAAATTCGGCTTTGACGATAAGGGTGAGAACTGGGTCGTCGAGTTGAACGAGCCAGAGCAGGGAACGGAAAATCCCCTGTCGGGCCTTGCACGAGATTCGACCGGCCGGCTTTATCTACTCAGACAAGGTACCCTGCATAGAAATGCTCTATCTGTCCGGATCGAAAGCGACGTATTTGAAGAACGGACTGGCCTTAGTCCCGCTGACGTAACAATAGATGGCAAGCCTGCAAAGCGCTCGTGGTTCATCGTCGCGGCGCTGGACTGCCCACCAGCGGAAATCTGTCAGAATACGGCAACATTCGTGGAGCGATGCCGCCTCGCCAGGGACCCGACTGCTGCAGCCATTGCAAAGCAGGACGATGAGCATCTGACTCAACTCTTCGGCAAGCCAGAGCAGGGTGGTCGAATTAGCGGGCAACCGTACATCAATCCCAACCAACGCCATCGCGTTCAAGGCGAGGTTTCGCAAAGGCTGCGGATGCTGCTCACCTCCGATGGTCGCAACCTCGATAAGCCCAGACACGCCCGTGGCTACGAAGTCGACGGCGAAATCAAAACTGCGACCGAAAGCCTGCTCCTCGAAATCAAGATCGATACGACGGCATCGGACGTCTATGCCGGAATAGGTCAGCTGACTGTTTATCCGAAGCTACTACCGCACCTTGCTGACCATCGTCGGATCCTTCTTCTTCCCGGCTGCCCGTCGAGCGCTCTTGTTGAAGCGATCCGCGAGTGCGGGGTTGAACTCCATAGTTACAAAGTAAACATCGATGGTGAGAGCGTGGACGTCAGCTTTTCCGAGGATTTTCTTCAGCTGTGCGGTATCGGCGGCTAGCATACGTCAGCCGAAACCCGAATGTCGCTTCCGCGTTCGTTACTTGAGTGAATGCTGGCCGGCGAGCCTCGCCCCCTACTTCAACGCCAGGCTGCTGCAATACGCCGAGGTCTCGCCCGATCGCCAGCCGGTGACCCGTCCGGCTTCCTTGCACTCGTCGTAAGTCTTGAAGTTGCCGACGTTCCGGCACGTGAAGGAGTACACGCCGCCCGAAGCGTTGCAGCCGACCCAGGGCTGATTTCCCGTCTTGAAGCTCGATTGGCAACCGCCGGCACAGCTGCTCGTTTCGCGTTCGAGCTTGGCGAGCCTCGCGGCATCCGACATCGGCGCCGCCGCGGCGGTCGATGCGGCTGGCGATGTCCGATACCCGGTGCTGCGGGTGGCCACGTGATGCGTTGGCTTGTGCGGCCTCGCCACCTGTCTCGGCGCGTCGACCGTGATGCTGGGAAGCTGGGTCTCGATGGGCGTCGGTTGAGACATCGCCGTGCCGCTCAGGCCGCACAGCAACAGTGCAATCGACGGGAATGTGACAGCGGGACGCGCAACGAAGCGTGACGACAACGTCATGGCCATGTCCTTCCAGATGCGGAGGGACAGTCCATTCCATCCCCCGAGACGAGGATATCACGCGCCGATTGAAGTTGCATCGCCAAACCCTGCAACTTGATTCGGCCGCTCTCGTCATCCGCCCGTGGCGATCAACCACTGGAAGAACGTCATCAGAACGGCGACCGCGATGGCGACGACGATGAGGTTTGGCTCCTGGAGCGGGCGGAAATCATCGTTGCATTCCGCCTTGAAGCGGGCGCAGCCATGAATGAGCATGGTCAGCAGCACCGCGCCCGCTAAACCAAGGTTCGCGCTCAGCCACGATGCGTGGCGTTCGTGAAATAGGCCGGAGAAATTGGCGTCAGCGGATGCCGGAGAACGAGGGCAAACACCAGGATGGTGCCCAGGGGCGGAATCGAACCACCGACACTGCGATTTTCAGTCGCATGCTCTACCAACTGAGCTACCTGGGCGTGCTCCAAAGAGGGGCCAAGGCCCATCGAGCGGGCGGTTTATAGTGGGCTAGAAGCGGCATGTCCACCCGGCTTCGCCAAGTGGCTTCGCCGGGCGCGGCCCGGCTGTGCACAAGGTGCGAGGGCGTCGCCGCGGCTGGTGCGCGGCGAATCGGAAGCCGAAATAAGCATCTGATATTATTGGCTATTCTTCGCCGTCCGCCTCGTCATCGCGGCCGGAGATGACGTAGGAGCCTTTCAGCCAGCGGTTCAGGTCGACGTCGCGGCAGCGCGAGGAGCAGAACGGGCGGGTGGCTTCCGACTGCGGCTTGCCGCAGATCGGGCAGGTTTTGAGCGGGCCGGCGGGCTTTTTGACGTGGTCGTCCATGATGTCGGCAGCTTACTCGGGGTGAAGGCGTTCAAGAGCCTGTCGGCAAAGCGGTTCCTCGGGCGGACGCGCAGGCGTCGCGGGCCGGGTCCCGTCGGCCCATTCTACTGTGCATGGGGTTGTTTTCGAGATTTTTGTCGGCGCGCTAGATGGCCGTGGCGTTGAGCCAGCCGAATCGGATCGGAAAACCTTCGCCGCCGAGCAGCGTCGTGGTCTCGTAGAGCGGCAGGCCGACGACGTTGCTGTAGGACCCCACCATCTTGACCACGAAGGAGCCGGCGATGCCCTGCACGGCGTAACCGCCGGCTTTGCCGCGCCATTCGCCGGAGCCGATATAGGCCTGGATGTCGTCCTCGGAGAGGCGCTTGAAGCGGACGCGGGTCTCGACCAGGCGCTGGCGGAAGGCCTCGCGCGGCGTCACCAGGCAGATCGCCGTGTAGACGCGGTGGTTGCGGCCCGACAGCAGCCGCAGGCACTGCGCCGCCTCGTCCACGAGGTTGGCCTTGGGCAGGATGCGGCGGCCGACCGCCACAACCGTATCGGCGGCGAGGATGAAGGCGCCGCGCAGCTCGTCGTCGAGCTGCACCGATTTCAGCGCCGCATCGGCCTTGGCCCTCGCGAGACGGTTGGCGCAGGCGCGCGGCAGCTCGCCCCGCTTCGGCGTCTCGTCGACGTCGGCCGGCCGGAGCGCGTCCGGCTCGATGCCGGCCTGGTTGAGCAGCGACAGGCGCCGCGGCGAACCGGAGGCAAGTACGAATTTGGGGCGGCCGAGCATCAGGTGATTTGGGGGATGAAGCAGGGGGTGAATTGCGCGCGGAACCTATCGGAAGGGGGCTGATTTCACAACCCGGGAACCCGGACTTTACTGATTCGAGGCGTCCAACATGCGTGTGCCCTCGGTCTGTGACGCGGGTGTTACGGCTACCCGCTCGCCGCGCCGACCTTCGCAAAACGCCTGCGGATGCGCATCAGGAGCTGGTCGCAGACCTCGCGGTAGGCGGCGAGCTTCTGATCGCGGCTGCCTTCGATGGTGGTGGGATCCTGCGTCGGCCAGTATTCGACGTCGGCGGCGAGCGTGCGGGTCAGCTCCAGCGCCTTGTGGTGCGCTTCGGGCGAGAGCGTGATGATGAGGTCGAAATTCAGCCCCTCCCAATCCTCCAGCTCCTCGAAGGTCTGCGGCTTGTGGGCGGAGATGTCCTGCCCCAGTTCGTCCATCACGGCGACCACGAAGGGATCGAGCTCGCCTTTTCTGGCGCCGGCCGACTTCACGTAGAGGCCCTGCGGAAACATGTGCCGGAGCAGGCTCTCGGCCATCGGCGAGCGCACGCTGTTCATCGCGCAGGCGAACAGCACCGATTGCGGATCGCGTGCGCGTGGCGGACCCGCCATCGCGCCTAGCCTCTTTTGAAAGAGGGCATGGCCTTGTCGGAAAACCGCTGCACATTTTTCCGGGCCATTAAGCCGTTTGTCTCGCGCATGATCTGGTCCGAAAACCGGTGCCCACTTTTCGGGATCATGCGCCTAACCCTTCCAGTGCAGGACGGTGATGAGCGTGAACAGCCGGCGCGAGGTCTCGAAGTCGACCCGCACCTTGCCCTTCAGCCGCTCCTGGAGCGTGCGCGATCCCTCGTCATGGATGCCGCGGCGGCCCATGTCGATGGCCTCGATCTTGTCCGGCGTAGCTGTCCGGATCGCCTGATAGTAGCTGTCGCAGATCATGAAATAGTCCTTCACGATCCGCCGGAACGGCGTCAAAGACAACAGATGCGCGACCACGGGCGCGCCGTCCTCAAGGCGAATGTCGAACATCAGCCGGCTGCCGGTGATGCCGATATGCAGCGTGAACGGCCCCTTCCCGTCGGCGCCATCGGGCGCGAACAGGTTCTGCTCGATCAGATCGTAGATCGCGATCGCGCGCTCATGCTCGATGTCCGGCCCGGAACGGCCGATCGAGTCCTCGTCGAGGGTGACCGCGACGATGCGATTGGTCGAGTCGTCCTGTTCGGGCGGCTGGGTCATGACAGATTGAGGCGCAATCCAATCGAGCGCGAATGAGCGTCCAGCCCCTCCGCTTGTCCGAGCGTCATCGCGGCAGGTCCGAGCGCACGCAGCTGGTCCGGGCCGCATTTCAGGATCGAGGTGCGCTTCATGAAGTCGGCAACTCCGAGGCCTGAGGAGAACCGCGCCGAGCGCGCCGTCGGCAGCACGTGGTTGGAGCCGCCGACATAGTCGCCGATCGCCTCGGGCGTATGCGCCCCGAGGAACACCGCGCCGGCGTTGCGGATCTTTGCGGCAAGCGCATCGGGATCATCAGTCATGATCTCGAGATGCTCGGCCGCGATCGCATCCGCGAGCGGAATGGCGTCGGCAAGATTCTTGACCATGATGATGGCGCCGAAATCGGCCCAGGAGGCGCCGGCAATCGCTGTGCGCGGCAATGTCTTCAGCTGCGCTTCGACGGCCTTCTCGACATCCGCGGCGAGGCGCGCGGAATCCGTGATCAGGATCGATTGCGCGCTGGCATCATGCTCGGCCTGCGCCAGCAGATCCGCGGCGATCCAGTCGGCATTGCCGGTGTCGTCGGCAATCACCAGCACCTCGGAGGGGCCGGCGATCATGTCGATACCGACCTTGCCGAACACGAGCCGTTTTGCGGCGGCGACATAGGCGTTGCCGGGGCCGACGATCTTGGCCACCGGCGCGATCGTGGCGGTACCGTGCGCGAGCGCCGCCACAGCCTGCGCGCCGCCGACGCGGTAGACCTCGCTGACGCCGCCAAGCGAAGCGGCCGCCAGCACCAGCGGGTTGAGCTTGCCGTCCGGCGACGGCACCACCATGACGAGGCGCGCGACGCCGGCGACCTGCGCGGGTACGGCGTTCATCAGCACAGAGGAGGGATAGGCCGCGGTGCCGCCAGGTACGTAGAGGCCTGCGGATTCGATGGCGGTATAGCGCCAGCCGAGCTCAACGCCGAGCGGATCGGTGAAGCGCTCGTCCTTCGGGAGCTGGCGGCGGTGATAGGTCTCGATGCGGTCGCGCGCGAGCTTGAGCGCATCCAGCGTCGGGGCATCGCAGGCCTTCACGGCCGTCTCGATCTCGGCGGCGGTGACGCGCAGGCCGGATGCATCCAGCTTCAGCCGGTCGAACTTTGCCGTGGCCTCAAGCAGGGCCGCATCGCCCCGCCTGGCGACGTCGTCGACGATGCTGCGCACGGCGGCCTCGACGTCGGCCGAGACCTCGCGCTTGGCGGCGAGGAAGGCCGCGAATCGCTGGTCAAAATCGGCGCTGCTGCGGTCGAGACGAACGGGCATTTTGGGCTTGGCTTCCGGCTGGTCTTTGGGGCGGATTGGCTCACCCGACCCCCTGCTCAATGGCGCGGCGGGGAAGCTGCGTCAACCCTCGGGAGATGCCGTTCCGGCAGCGGCCCGACCTGGCTTGACTGGTATACCGGTCAGCTCACCCCTCCTCCTCGAGGCCGAGTCCGGCCCCCAGCGCGTCCGCCCCCAGATCGGTCAACTCGCATTCCAGACATTCGACGTCGAGGCGGATGGCGCCGCCATGGGCGAACAGCAGCAGGGCGCTGCCCCCGGGCTCCTCGTCGCGGCCGTCCTGGGAGTGAAACTCGATGCCGACGAGGTCCAGAACCTCGTCCGGGGCGCCGAGGTCGATGTTGCGTGACTTGCAGGCGAGCACGCGGTCGAAGCGGAGCGCGGCGACCAACCGGCGGGGTTCGGCCTCGCCGTCCAGCGACTGCTCCCAGTCCAGCCGGCTCATCCCGACCACCAGCCGCTTCTCGCTTTGCCGCCAGATGATGTCGGCGGCCTGGACGCGGGCGTCCTGCACATGGGTCGAGATCACAGCGAGATCGTCGGCGTCGAGCGCGATCAGTTTCAGCTGGGGAGACATCGCCGGCATTTCTCCTCGGGGCCGATAAGGCTCAACGCGCGCGGACGCGGAAATTTCCGTGAAACTAACGGGCTAGCCGGTTAGAGGCTATTGATATCCTCCATCTCCAGCACCTTCCGCGGATACCCCTCCCGGGCGACACGAATCATGGCGCGGCCCATCTGCTCGGTCGAGGTGACGAGCCGCGGCGAGATCCGGCGCAGCGCCGACCAGAGCGGCCCGGTTGCGGTATACACGGCCTGCACCCAGGCGGTCTTGGAGCGGGCGCCGTGCAGGGGCTGGATCGCCCCGGGCCGGAACATGTAGGCGCCCCGGAACGGCAGCTTGAGCAGATCGTTTTCGGTCTTGCCCTTGATCCGCGCCCACATCCGCGATCCCTGCTCGGTGGAATCGGTGCCGGCGCCGGTGACGTAGACGAACGTCATCTGCGGATTGAGCTTCGCGAGCGTCGTCGCTGCCGCGAGCGTGAGATCGTAGGTGAGATGGCGATAGCGATCCTCGCTCATGCCGATCGAGGAGACGCCGAGGCAGAAGAAGCAGGCATCGAAGCCCGTGAGCTGCGCTTCGATCGCCGAGTAGTCGGTGAAATCGCCGTGCGTGATTTCGGTGAGCTTGGCGTTGCGCACGCCGGTCGGGCTGCGGCCGACCACGAGCACGCGGTCGATGCCGGTGTCGATCAGGCATTCGCGCAATACGCCCTGCCCGACCATGCCGGTCGCGCCGAAGATGATGACTTGCATCGTGACGTCCCCAACCGGCCCGCGGCTCATGCGGCGACCGCGATCTCGTCGAAGGATACACCGGTCAACGTCGCCGAGACATCCCACAGCATGGCGGCCGCGGCGAAATCCTTCGCCTGCGGCATGATCTTCGCCGGCGCGGGCGGCCCCTTCAATTCGTAGAACCAATTCGGACCGTAATAGCCACCGGGCTCTGCAGCCGGAGAGGTTGCCGCGAACAGCGTGGGCAGCGCGCCTTCGGCTGCAGAGTGGCTTATGAAAGGCTGGAGCCAACGGCTCACACGCCACTGGAAGGTGTTCGCGCCCGGCCCGTTCGGAATGAGATCGGTCCGCGCGTAGCCGGGATGGGCAGTAAGGCTCGTCAGGCCCCAGCCGGCGGCGAGGCTGTGGCGCTGCAGCTCCAGCGAAAACATCAGCATCGCCAGCTTGGACTGGCAATAGGCGCGCCAGGGACGATAGGAACGCTTGCCTTGCAGATCGTCGAAATTGATCGCGCCGGAGCGGTGCGCGAGGCTTGACAGATTGACAATGCGCGGCGCTTTCGCGCGGCGGAGCTGCGGCAACAGCTGTGCCGTCAGCGCGTAATGGCCGAGATAGTTGGTGCCGAACTGCATCTCGAAACCATCCTCGGTCTGCTGCCGCTTCGGCAGCGCCATCACGCCGGCATTGTTGATCAGGAGATCGAGCTGCTCGTTGCTGGCGGCAAAGCGCCTGGTAAAATCGGCGACGGAGGCGAGACTGGCGAGATCGAGATGCTCGTAGGCGATCAATGCGTTGGGAAACCGCTCGCAAATACCCTCGATCGCCCGCAGGCCCTTTGCGTCGTTGCGTCCGGTGAGTATGACAATGGCACCGGCGCCCGCCAGCGCCATCGCCGTCTCGTAGCCGAGGCCGCCCGTCGCCCCTGTCACGACGGCGGTCATGCCGCTGAGGGAGGGGATGTCTGCCGTGCTCCAGTCGGTCATGCCGTATCTCCGTTCGGGGCTGGAATGAGGCCCGCGACCGGTCTAAATGTGCACTGAGTGCAAGTTTGCAAGAGGTGAAATAATTTGAAGGCTTCGAAGCCCGGCGGGAAATCGGTCAGGACAGGCGCCAAGCCATTGCCGGCAGGAGCAAAATCCCCTGATGGTCCCGGCCTGCGCCAGCGTAAATTGCAAGAGACCCGCGAGCGGCTGACCCGCGCGGCGATGGCGCTGTTCCTGGAGCGCGGCTTCGAGGCCACGACCATCGACGACATCGCGACCGCGGCCGACGTGTCACGCCGCAGCTTCTTCCACTACTTCGCGTCGAAAGAGGACGTGGTCGCCGCCTGGCAGGAGGGCGCAGCAAGCGCGCTGGTCGCAGAGGTCGTGGCGCGGCCAGCGGGCGAAACCATGCTGACGGCGGCGGAGAATGCGATCGCGGCGGCGGTCAGGCGGATCGACCCGGCGGAAGCGGCGGCGATGTCGCGGCTCAAGCGCGATAATCCTGCGCTTCAGGCGCGCGACCAGCTCAAATACGAGAAGCTCGAGCGCGCACTTGCCGAAGGGCTTTCGCAGCGTGCGAAAACCAAATCGGACAGGCTGAAGGCACGGCTCGTCGCCATGATCGCCACCGGCGCGATGCGCGTCGGCGGCGAAAACTGGATCGGCGAAGATGTACGGGAAAAGCCGGAGGTCTTCGTGAAGCGCACGTTCGATGCGATCAGGGCGATCTTGAAGTGACACTCTTCCCCTCTCCCCTTGTGGGAGAGGGTGGCTCAATCGCGCTTCGCGCGATTGAGACGGGTGAGGGATTGTCTCCGCTCGTGAACTCTTGCAGTTCGACTCGTTGAAGCAGACCCCTCATCCGGCGCTTCGCGCCACCTTCTCCCGCAAGCAAGGGGAGAAGGAAGACTCTCTCACCCCTTGAAGAACGCGAGCAGGTCCGCGTTGATGGTTTCGGCGTGCGTGGTCGGCATGCCGTGCGGAAAGCCCTTGTAGGTCTTGAGCGTGCCGTTCTTCAGCAGCTTGGCCGACAGCGGGCCGGAATCGGCGTAGGGAACGATCTGGTCGTCGTCGCCGTGCATCACCAGAACGGGCACGCTGATCTTCTTCAGATCCTCGGTGAAATCGGTCTGCGAGAACGCGACGATGCCGTCGTAATGCGCCTTCGCGCCGCCCATCATGCCCTGGCGCCACCAGTTCTGGATCACCGCTTCCGACGGCTTTGCGCCGGGACGGTTGTAGCCGTAGAACGGGCCGGTGGGGAGATCGCGATAAAACTGCGTACGGCTGGCGGCGAGCTGCTTCTGGAGATCGTCGAACACGCTCTTCGGAAGGCCGCCGGGATTGGCCGCCGTCTGCACCATCAGCGGCGGCACCGCCGAGAGGATCGCAGCCTTCGCCACCCGGCTCTCGCCGTGACGCGCGATGTAGTGCACGACTTCACCGCCGCCGGTGGAGTGGCCGACATGGATGGCGTTCTTGAGGTCGAGATGCGCCGTCACCGCCGCGAGATCATCGGCATAGTGATCCATGTCGTGGCCGTCGGCGACCTGCGAGGAGCGGCCGTGGCCGCGGCGGTCATGGGCGATGACGCGGTAGCCATGATTGGCGAAGAATATCATCTGCGTGTCCCAGTCGTCGGCCGACAGCGGCCAGCCATGGCTGAACACGATCGGCTGGCCCGAACCCCAATCCTTGAAAAAGATCTCGACGCCGTCCTTGGTGGTGATGGTGGGCATGAATGGCTCCTTCAGTGAAAATCAATCCGGGGCTCGCAAAACGCGAGCCGGCAATCCGGAGATGGTCGGGCGATGTCACGAGGTCGATGCCGCGCACCGACCGTGAACGTGCGATCAGGCAAACGTCATCGGCTTGTAGCGGCGCCAGGCGCCGATGGTCAGCACCACGAAGAACACCAGCACGATGCCCTGCACCACGGCGAAGACGGGGCCTCCCGGCGGATTCGGCGGCACGGCAGGCGCGAGCGCGGCGAGCGCCGGCACCTTCAGGAACGACTGGATCACCAGCACGAAGACGTTGAAATAGAGCGAGATCATCGCGGTCACGATGTAGACGGGACGCCAGACCCCTTTGAGCTTCATTCCGTAGAGCGCGAGGCAGGCGATCGCGAGCAGCACTAGCGAGATGCCGGCGATGATGTACGAGGGCAGCAGCTCCTTGAACGGAAACAGGAAGCCGGTGACGCTGGTGAGGATCGTGAACAGCAGGAAGATCGCAGTGAGGCCCGGCATCGACTTCGACCCGAGCAGGCCGAACATCACGACCAGGCCGGCGACGATGCCGATCAGGCTGATGATGACATGGACCAACGTGAAGGCGGGCAGGCTCAACCCAAGCATCATCTTACTCTCTCCGTTTGGAAGCTTTGGATGGTATTACGGCCCTCATTGAATGGCTACATGCGCGATGTCACAGGCTCGTGCGGAGCCATGCGCCGTCGTGCGAATCGACAAACGCATGACTGAATTTTTTGCACCGCTGTCACAAACGACGGCAGTTTGTAGCCCGGATGGCGCGCAGCTAAATCCGGGCTACGAGCTTGCAGGTCTTCGACGAAAGTTGAATCGAATTTGGCGAGACGCTTCGCGCGCGCTCAGACTTCCTTGGTGTCGAAGATCAGCAGATCGGCGCCGCCGCTGGCGAATTTCGGCACGTCGCCGGCGGCCGCCTTGCCAGCTTCGCTGCCGAAGGCCTTCTGGATGTCGCCCACGCTGTCGAAGCTGAGAATGGCGACGAGGTGGACGCCCGATGGTCCGGCGGGCGAGCCGACTGCGCCCGTGCTGACGGCGTATTTCTTCAGGCCGGGAAGTTTCTTCGCGAGCGGAATGTGGGTCTCGGCATAATGCTTGTCGAAGGCGGCGGCGTCTTTGGGCGTCTTGTAGAGCACGACGAGTTCGGCCATTTAGTCCTCCCTTGTGAATCTTTTGTTCTTCCACGCGCGATTGGCCTCGCGACGGGGCGATAGTCTGTGGGACACCGCAAGATGGCAAGTGAGATTCCGCTTGCCGTCTGCTTGCCTTGTCCTTGACTAAAGCGCCGGTTTTGCGGCGTCGCCGAGATAGCCGTGCAGGGAGGCCACGACCTGCGCGCCTTCGCCGATGGCGCCGCCGACGCGCTTGACCGAGCCGGAGCGGACGTCGCCGACCGCGTAGACGCCGGGCACCGAGGTCTCCAGTGGGGCCACCAGCTTGCCCTGGTTCAGCTCGGACTGCGCACCCGTCACGACGAAGCCGCCGCGATCGAGCGTGACGCCGCAACCGTCGAGCCAGCCGGTGGCGGGATCGGCACCGACGAACAAAAAGAGATTCTTGATGTCGGCAGAGTCTTCATCGCTCGACAGCCGGCTCTTCCAGCGGATGCGCCGCAGCAGCGAGGCCTCGTCGCCCTCGAGCGCGGTGATCTCGGTGTTGAACATCAATTCGATGTTGGGCGTCGCTTCGATGCGCTCGATGAGATAGCGCGACATGCTGGCGCCCAGGCCCCCGCCGCGGATGATCATCAGCACCTTCTTGGCGTGTCCCGACAGGAACACGGCCGCCTGGCCCGCCGAATTGCCGGCGCCGACCAGGGCCACCTCCTCGCCGGCGCAGAGCCGCGCCTCGACCGGAGAGGCCCAATACCAGACGCCGCGGCCCTCGAACTTGTCGAGGTTCTCGATCTCGGGGCGGCGATAACGCGCGCCGCTCGCAACCACGACTGCGCGCGAGCGCAAGGGATCGCTGCCGTCGAGCGTCACCGCAAAGGCGCCATCCCTGCGCGTGCAGTCGAGCGACTTCACCGTGACGGGGATCATGATGTCGGCGCCGAACTTCTGCGCCTGGTTGAACGCGCGCGCGGTCAGGGCCTGGCCGGAAATGCCGGTCGGAAAGCCCAGATAGTTTTCGATGCGCGCGCTGGCGCCGGCCTGGCCGCCGAAGGCGCGGGTGTCGAGCACGGCAACCGAAAGCCCTTCGGAGGCGGCATACACCGCGGTTGCCAGCCCGGCGGGTCCGCAGCCGACGATCGCAACATCGTAGATGCGGTCGTTGCGGGGGCCGCCGATCATGCCGATCGCGCGCGCAACCTCGGTTTCGCTGGGGTTGCGCAGCACCTCGCCGCTCGCCGCGACGACCAGCGGCCAGTCTTCCGGCTTCGGCGAATAGCGCGCGATCACCTCGGCGGCGTCGCGGTCACGCTCGGGATCGAGCAGATGATGCGGCTGGCCGTTGCGGGTGAGGAAGCCCTGCAAGCGCACCACGCCGGCCGAATACGAGGGACCGATCAGCACCACACCGCCGACGCCGGCCTGAAGCAGATTGACCCGGCGCAGGATCAGCGCGCGCATGATGCGCTCGCCGAGCTCGGCCTCGGCGACCAGCAGCGCGCGCAGGCGGGGCGGCGGCAGCAGCAGCGTCTCGACCTCGCCTTCGGCGCGGCCGTCGACCAGCGCCGGCCGGCCCGAGAGCTGGCTGAGCTCGGCCAGAAATTGCCCCGGCCCTTGGTCGATCAGCGGCGTGACATTGCCGAGCCCGTCGCGCTGGGTGATGGCGACGTGGCCCTTCAGCACGACGAACATGCCCGGCCCGGGCTTGCCGGTCTCGAACAGGAATTCGCCGTCAGCGTAGGTGCGGACCTCGGCGAAATTCCGCATGCGCTCGATCTCGGCCGATGTCAGCGCCGGAAAGGTCTGCTCAGGGCGCGTGAACCGCGACATCTGCGCGTCACCATCGTCTCGTTGCTGCTCGTCCTGCCCCGTTGCCACGTCCATGCACTCCAAAAATTCTAATCGCCAGTCTTCAATCGCCAGTCTTGCCGGCGGTCCCCTCATCTAGGGAAGCATCGTCGTTCTGCGAGGGGTCGGTGATTGCGGCGCGTTCGCGCGCCTGCACTTTCCGTCGCTTCAGGTTTTCGCGCAGCGCCGATTTCAGCCGGTCGCCCCGCGCCCCCCTCGCCTGTCTCGTGCTCTTGTCGTTCTCGTCAGCCATCAGCGGTCCATACCAGCGATCCGCGATAACATGCCCGGAGAATGCGGCAGCTCAAGAGGCCCCTCACGAACTGTTCGTGCGAAATCCAAAATGGGCCGAATGCCATGCCGCGGCCAACTGGCCAGTTGGCCGGGGATATCGGAACCGAAATCGGCGGGAAGTCGGTACTTTCAGGTGAAAACGGGCATTTTGGCCCCGATATCGGCCCGATTTTCTCGTTTTGGCGGGGCGAGCAAGCTTGCACAGCAGGGGGGCTTGTGGCAGATATCGGCCCGCTTGGTAGGCCCCCATGTGGCGGCCGATTCTCATCCCAGCACATGCTGCCGTAGCTCAGTGGTAGAGCACTCCATTGGTAATGGAGAGGTCGACAGTTCAATCCTGTCTGGCAGCACCATTTATTCCAATGAAATCAATCGTTCTCGAAACTCGGTATCGATATCGAGCGTGCGCATTTGGCGCTTGCGCGCAGAACAAAGCACGAAATGGCGTGCAGTGGCGTGCAATATCCGTGCAGTGGGTTCGCGTGACGTTCTCTAGTCTGACCCGTTTTCCAAGTGCGGGCGACGACGCTCACCCATGCCCGAAAGGAACCCTCGTATGGACGCTCAAGCCGTAGAACAAGCAAGAGGCCGTCTGCAGCGGGCCGACAAGGCGCTGTATGCATTGAAAACCGCCACGCGCTACGAAGAGGCAGAGGAGGCTTGGTCTGACTTTCTATTAGCCGCCTCAACGATCTACTCAAAGCTTGAGCAAGGATCAAAATCAAAGGGATCAAGCGCCGGCTGGCATGGTCGCAAAAAGAAAGAGCGTAAAGACGATCCCCTGTTGAGCTTTCTGCATCATGCGAGAAATTCAGACGAACACGGAATCGAACGTGTAGCGGAACGCGGAGGCAACATACGAGATTTGGGCGGCAAGCCCTTAATGTTCAACGAGTACCGAGAGCATGTTATTACTGACGTGCGCGACGGCGAGACCGGAGAAATCAAGTTACAGAATATCAAGGCCATTTTGCACGGTCCCTCGCTGGTTATGATTAGAGTCCACGACCGCGGTGTTTCTTACGATCCACCAACGACGCATATGGGCAAAACTATCGAGGTCGAGGACAACTCGCTTATTGGTGTCGCGTCACTTGGTTTCGAATACTTGACCAAGCTCGTGGCAGAAGCGGAGACGCTTATCTAAGCGCTTGCGCTTTCCGCGAACCAACAGCACCACCGGTCTCGCAGCGCCCGGGCATTTTTAAGCGCTGCACCACTGCCGCAATTGCGCGGCGCATCATCAGAAGAAGAATGATCAAGATAGAATTTGAATCCATTATGCGTTCTCAGTTTCGACGTTCCGCAAACTGGCGCAAAAACAACTCCCGAAGGTTTCCGAACGATAGCAGCAGAAACGAGCAGGCCGCGCAATGGCTACTTGATTTTGAATCATCGATCGTGTTCGACGATGAAATTTGGCGGAAGCTACAGCCTCACATTGTCGATCGGAACATTGCTCTCGCTGCATTGACCGATACCAACCGTGATGTGGGATTTCGAACCCATCCAGCCGACTTCCCGGCGTGGATGCTAGAATTCGAGAACAACTTGCTGGCCGCGAATTGAGGTCGGAGCAGTTGGAAGCACTTAGCCCCCCCTTCATTCAGGGGAAGAACGCCGCCACGATCGTAAAGGAAAAAGGCGAACTCGCCGCAGGCTTCATCACCTCGCAATGGCCGAAAACCAAGGATTTGCCGGCCGCCTGTATCGCAGCAATGCAAATCGGTCATCTAGAAGCCGCTCGCTCGATTTCTTATGAGCGGAGCAAAGAACTACTCCGGTTAAACCTCAATGAGCGGGATATCCCGGAAGATTATCGGCAAGATGTCTATGATGCTTTCGGTCACGGTCGAAGTGTCGTCATGACCCGAAGCCAACTCTGGGAGAGTTATCTTTCGAAGGCGACCAACGACAATAAGCCAAAGTCTCTACAGTTACCTGACGCGGCGAAAGCAGACCTGAAAGAGAGATTCCAAGTAACGTGGTTCGATGACGTAGACCAATCGACGGCGAAGGAGGAAATCCTTCAAGGCGTTTTGGGCGCTGGTGAGTTCAGTTTGTTCGTGGCCAAACCCGGGACAGGAAAAAGCGTGCTGGTTGGTGACATTGGATGCCACATCGCGGCTGGCCGCGAGTGGCATGGCCGCAAGGTCAAGCAAGGGTTGGTGGTGTTCTTCGCTGCAGAGCGCAAGAAGCTCACGGAGAGGCGCGTTGCGGCGTGGCGCAAGACACATGGTGTATCGGGCATTCCGTTTGTTGTGGTCGGGGGCAAGCTTGATCTTACGTCCGGTGCGATCGATGCCAAGGCATTGGCAGCGACCATTAAGGGATTGGAGGCGAAGATAGACCACAAGTGTATTTTGATCGTTCTCGATACCGTAACTCGGACCTTCGGCGGAGGGGATCAAAACGCTTCCAAAGACATGCAGCGATACATCGCCTCAGTTGACGAACTAACGCGGGCCACCGGGGCGCACGTAGCCGCTATCCACCACTCCGGATGGGAGGGCGACAGGGGTAAGGGGGCTATCGACCTTGACGGCGCAATTGACGTGTCGTTCGGCGTCACGGTAAAGGGCTCCGGGCCGTCCAAGGTGTTCACCCTAGCCTGCACTGGCGCGAACGACGGGGAGGAAGGGCCGGTAACTTCCTTCCGGCTGGACTCGGTGGAAATCGGCACCGACACAGACGGCAACGTGACGACCGCCCCGGTGGTTGTGCAGGTCGACGCGGTACCCTGCAAGACCGACGGGTCAAACCTCAAGGGCAACGCTGCCAAGGCTCTAGAGTCTCTCAAGGCGACTATCGAGGCGGACGGCGAAAGCCCACCAGCGGGCTCGCCCGGCTTTCCAGAAGGCTTTTTGGCGGTGACCCGGGACGCTTGGCGCAATCGGTTTCTTGCCGATGCGTGGGCAAAAGAGCCCAAGGCTACCGAAGATACGCTCAGCAAGCGATTTCGACGGGCCGTAGTAGAGCTTACCGAAGGCAACAAGGTCGGCTCATCCGGCCAATGGTTCTGGCTGGACAGCCGGACATTGGCGGACATGTCCGGACATTGAGTTTTTGTCCGGGACCATTCTACCGGACAGGACAGGACAGGGTTCTTTAGAACCCTGTCCATGTCCGGTGGTTTGATTTGAATATTCTATAGCGCCATGGGAATCCGGGCCCGCGCCGCCACCGTCACTCGCCTAATCGTTAGACGAGTCCGCTTTGGGAGGTATTGCAGAGATCATCCCATTCCCGCCGTCAAGTCCGACTGTGACCCGTTGGAGACATCACAGTTGCGTTCTCGGCTCTGTTGTGTAGAAGGACCATGGGTGCTCACTGCATAAAGCAGTGACAGGTTAAGCGATGGTCGGGCCGCCACGCAGAATGCGTGTGCCCATGAACGATCAACTGCCCAGCAGAAACCCTTTAAAGTCCCAATCTCTTGCCGAGCGAGCGCTCGCGACACTCCAGCACTTCCTGCATGTCGAGGCGATCAGCGGGATTGTGCTGCTCGCGGCCGCGGCGGCCGCATTGCTGTGGGCCAACTCGCCATTGGCCCATTCGTATCATGACGTCTGGAACCTGACGATTCCACTTCGTCTCGGCGCATTTGCTTTCGAAAGGCCGCTGCATTTCTGGATCAACGACGCGCTGATGACGATGTTCTTCCTCGTTGTCGGCATGGAGATTCGCCGCGAGATCCACGAGGGCGCGCTGAGCAGGTTCGACCAAGCTATTTTGCCGGTGCTGGCGGCATTCGGCGGAGTCGTCGTTCCTGCGCTGATCTATCTGAGCTTCAACGCCGTTCCGGGGCGCGGCCATGGCTGGGCGATACCGACCGCCACCGATATCGCTTTCGCCGTCGGCGTGCTCGCCCTGCTAGGCAAATCGATTCCAGGCAACATTCGGGTCTTTCTGCTGGCGCTCGCTATCATCGACGACATCATCGCGGTTCTCATCATCGCGCTGTTCTACACCAGCGGACTCGATCCCAGTGGCTTCGCCGTCGCGGCGCTCGGCGTTGTCATGGCGCTCGGCTTTCAGCGCCTCGGGATCGGTTCCGCCTATGCCTATGTCGTGCCGGCGTTCATCGTCTGGGCGGGCTTTCTCATGGCAGGCGTTCATCCGACGCTCGCAGGCGTCGTGCTTGGGCTGATCACACCGGCGCGGTCGCGGCATCCCTGGATCGTGCCGCCCGTCATTCGTGTGGAGATGGCACTGCATCCCTGGGTCGCCTACGCCATCATGCCGGTCTTCGCGTTGGCGAATGCGGGTGTCAGTTTCAAAGGTATGGAGCTATCAGGCGACGCTCAGTTCGTGACGCTCGGTGTCGCACTCGCGCTGTGTGCGGGAAAGCCGGTCGGTGTGATCGGGGCGACGTGGCTTGCGGTGCGCACGGGCTGGTGCCGCCTCGCGCCGGACGTGTCATGGAGCGGCGTTTGTCTCGTCGGGCTGCTCGCCGGCATCGGCTTCACCATGTCGATCTTCATTGCCATGCTCGCCTTTAGCGACGACAAGTTGCTCGATGCGGCGAAGCTCGGCGTGCTGTTCGGCTCGCTGATCTCGGTTACCTTGGGACTTGGATGGGGGGCCGAGTACGCCCAACGACAGCGAAAACCCAACTGATGGAAACTCGAGTAGACGACTAATGAACCATGATAAAATCCTAACATGGCTCTCAGTGATGATGGGCATTCTTGTCATCGGCTATTCGCTTTACGTTCTCTACGTCCTTGTCTGGTGAGAACGCATTTCCGAACGCGGGCTCTCGCGCGCCCCCACCGCATGGTGACGCCCGCCGTCACGGTGCGAACCGGACCCGCATGCAAATTCAAAAGTGGAAACGGCATCGCTTTTGGCCAGCAATTTTGCTACAAAAACTCGAATTGCAGACTTGTTCGGCCGGTCGTTGGCGGCTCGGGATAGCAAGATAACCAGCGCGTCGGGTAGTGGGCGATCTGACCGCAAGGTGAAGACCTTGAACAGTCTGGATTTTTGTCACGGATTCGGCTACACGTGTCGATATTGATTATTTGATTTTCGCCGCCTTGAGCGGCCAAGGGACACCAGCAAGATAACTGGCAGGACATCGCCTAGCTTGGGCGAGCGCTTTGCCGCGTATTGAAGGAGACACAACGCCCGCGTTGGCGGGCGACGATCTATTTTTGATTCATTGCGGCCCGACCGGCGATCAACGCAGCGGTTATTTTATTCATGGGATTTTCTATGCGAAGAACAATTACAGACCAGACGCGCGATGAACATCGCGAACTCATTTCCACAAGCAGCGATGATGTTGCCACAACACTGGATGGCCAGTGGCACGGGATAGGCGTGAGCTACCGGCCCGGTGCATGCTTGCCCCTTGCAACGCTGGTAACCACCGTTGATAACGGCCCAACTCCGCAGCCTGCGAATAACAACCGTCCTGTCAGACAGCACTTGAAAGAAATGGCGCAGCGTGGCGAGCTTGGAGTCAATGAGCCGGAGAATCGTCGCCACGCGTTTGCCGCGGAACGTTTGAAACGAGATATCGCAGTTTCCAGGGGGGAGCCGTTGAACGATTCTGCGGCCAACGACTGGCGTGAACTGCGCGGAGACTATTTCGGCGAGGGAATAGACTCGTTGGGCTCTGATAACGAAATACTGTTGAGTGATGAGCTTGAATTCGAAGACACAGACGCGCCGGAGCAATCTGCAGTCGTCGACAATGCCGGAACTGAATGCGCCCAAGTATGTATTCACCGTGTTCAGCAAGTGGTGGCGCTCGCGAAAGAAGTTCTCGGCGACGACTACGGAGTTTTGGAATCCGTCATCGTAAACAACTGGACGGCGCAAGCAGTTGGAGAAAACGAACTTTTCGGCCATCGCGCAACAGCGAGCGCATGCGGCAAGGGAATGATACGGTCAGCATTGCGCAATCTTGCACGGTTCTATGACCGCCTCGATCGCCTGGAACTCAGTGGCGATCGTCCAATCGACGTGTGGCCGCTTATCGGAACGCAGTATCCGACCGTGAAATACCCGCGAGAATTCAGGCTCAAAGCTTCATACATGAACCAGTCTCGGAACTATGTCGTGCGACATCCCGCATCGGATGGCGCTGCAGCTTAGCGGCATTGTTGTCGCAAGCGTTTTGGTTGGTGTCGACACCACGCATCGGCAATGGGGTACATTAAGAATAGAGGTTGCGTTTCGCACCGCCCCTCGATTCTCATGACCAGCTTCAAGGCAGCCCGCGTCACCGCGCGGGCTGCTTCTTTTTCCGGCCTGCTGGAGAGGCCAGATGCATACTCACAACGAGGATTTCATGAAAACTTACCCGACCGGCGTTGCTGGAAAGGCGACCGGCACGCCGTTGGCAACGCTGCAACGGTATCTGCAACGCTCTCACATCACCTTACAGCCGTGCGACGTGCCGTCCAGGGGCTGCGGCGAGAACCGCGGCTATTCATTGCGGCGCATCCTACAGATCGCACTAACCACTGAGCTAACCCGGCTAGGGATTGGCCCATCACGGGCCGCCAAGGCCGCTTTCGAGTTCAGCGACAAGGGAGGCACCGGCCGTCCTGTGGGGGAACTCTATCCTCTGGGCCAGACGCTGCTTGTTGGGCTGCCGGACGGGAAGAGCAAAGTGATCAATGTGCCGCCCGACAAGTCCATCAGCGACGTGCTGTCGAATGATCGCGCGGCGTTCATCTGCGACTGCGGGTACGTCGTCGCCAAGGTTACAGAGAAATTGGAAACAAAGTGAAGACTATCCCAAGTCCAGAAGAACTGCATCCCCCTCTTCGAGAGGCGCTCAAGAGGGATACAGACCATTCCCTTGCTCTTGCCCCACTGATGGCACGCGCAATGGTTCTACGCGCCGAAGAGCGGGACCAGCCTGCTACTCACGTAAATGTGGCGGAAGAGAATCGCATTCGCGCATTGACCGGTCTGCCACCTCTCGTCGGCGTACCAAGCCAAACCGAGCTAGAAACGATCTTGCGAAAAATCCAAGACCTCAAGACTGCAAGAGGACGGGAAGCTGGCACTATTCAGCGCGAACGTGCAGTCGCCTCTCGCATGGTCTGCGAGGAAGTTAAGGACGAAGTGACCCGTCTAGGGAGGAACTTCGCCAAGGCATTTATCGATCTTTATGCAGCGCACTCGGCCTACACCAAGATGTTTGACGCCATCGAAGACGCAGGCGCGTCAACCAGTGCGTTGAAGCGTGTCTGGTCAAATGCACTCGGCGGAATTTCCGATAGAAGCGGTCCTTATCATTACATCTTTGAAGAGTTGCACGAAGCGAACCTGATCGGAAAGTCTTCAATCCCAGAGGCCGTTCGCTAAATGACTATCGTAATTGACCCTGCGGACCTCCGTTCGCTGGAGCGCTCTGAGGCGCGCGCTTTCAGAGTAGAGCGCGGCGGCGCCATGAACGTCATTTTTGATGTGGTCGAAGATCAGGCGCTTGATGGGCAGATTCTTAAATTCAACGAAGTATTCACGCACAAGGGCGAACGAGTCGCGCTTGGGTCAGGGTGCTTCGGTGATATCAGCAATCGACGTGTTGGCTTCTGGATCGATCATCAGGCGTCGTTTGAGGTCGCAAGCACCGACGATGCTCTATCGGTGATGATTGACGACGAAGGTGTGCAATTCCGGCTTGACCTTGATCAGTGCAAGGATGGCCCCATGGTCGCTCGAATGTGCAACTCAGGTAATCGAGCGAGCATGTCGGTTGGTTGCGACATCTTAGCTGAACGCAAAGAGGAAATCGACGGAGAAACGGTGCGGGTCATCACTCGGGCGCGGCTTACCGAACTGACGATTTGTGCGGAAGGGGCAGCGGGCGATAATGCCTTCGCCTTTGTGGTCGACAAGACAGCTACGCCCAGGCCAGTGGCTGGCCATCGTTCAGCGACTTTCCGGGCGGCCCAGATGTTGCACAAGTTGTCGCGCAAGGTGCGGTCCTTGAAAGCACAGGCCATCTCCACATACGGCACGTTGCCACGCCCTCGGCGATCGATGACGTTGGATCAGTTGAACAGCTTTCAGACGGCAGAGATAGAGCGCCTGCAAGCTGTTGCGCGGGGGCACCACGGTCTCTTTCTGTAGGCGTGGCTACCGCTCCGCCGCGTCCCGCCAAGGTGTCGATCGTGTAACAGGCAGCACCTTGGCGGGAGATCCCCAAGGGGGCACCCCAAAAAGTCTAGGCCCTCCGGGCAGTAGGAACCGACATGGGCCAACACGTGCACTCCCGCATTTCCAACATTTTTGCTTTTTCTATTTTCTCAAGGATTTAACTGCATGGCACGGAGACGAGTGCCCTTACTTAAGGCTGAAGCCACGGGTCGAACATTGCACGACCCAAAGAGATTCAAATCGCGGCGCGAGCCGAAATCAAACGGCCCGCTTGGTGATCCACCAAAGTGGATGACTGACAAGCACCAGATTGCGGCGTGGCGGATGTTTTCGGACGAGCTGCCATGGTGCAACAAGCAGCATCGGACTCTGGTCGCAATTGCATCGCAAATTCGAGGGCAATTGATCGCCGGTACCGAAGTTAGCGTGAGCGGTTTAAACCTGCTTCGACTTTGTCTTGCTCAGCTTGGAGCGACACCATCCGACTCGTCGAAGGTGTCTCTGCCGGATGATGAAGCGTCAAGCGAAGACGCTAGCGCAAAATATTTCTAACTCATATTCATAGGACCCCACTCATGGGCATTTCGATTAAGGCAACTTCCGTAGCAGTCCCCGCGGCTACACCGACGCCATTGGTAGGCGCAAACAACGATAGGAAGCACCTATGCATCGTAGTCAACGGTGTGAACCCAGTGACGATCAAGTTTGGGTCCGCGCCGGCTAGTGTGACTGATGGCATCAGCCTGGACGGATCGAGCGTGGTCGGCGGACAAGGCGGCTCCATCTGGTACGGCGAGCTGGACGCTCCTACCGACGCTATCTTCGCGTGGTCGACACTGGGCACGACAGTTAGCGTCGCGCAGGGGACTTAGAGCCAGCCAATGTTGAAAGCTATCCGTTGATCCATCTTGAATCACTCCCGGCCGATATAGCGGCCCCGCCACCCGACGCGAGTGGCAATTTCGCGTACCAACCTTCGACCGGAAAAATCTGGCGGAAAGTCAACGGCGATTGGCTGCCGATCGGCGAAGCGAACGAGGTCAACTCCTAAACGATGACTGCATTTAACAACTACTCGACCGGCACCGTAGCCATCGGTGCCGGAGCAACCTCTATTGTCGGAAGCGGCTCCAACTGGTCTGGCTCCAACGCAAAGCCGGGTGATGACATCGTTGTCGCTGGCCACACTGTTATTGTCATGGATGTTGTCGACCCGACAACACTTACAATCGACGCGTGGCCGTACTCCGCTGTCACTTCCGGTACAGCGTACAAAATCGTTCAGCGTTCGCCCCTGCGTTTTGCTGGCGGCGATGCCATGGCCTCCGTATCGAAGTTGATTGCCGCGCTAGAGACTAACGGCGTGCCGGTTATCGTTCCGCCAACTGCAACTGTGCCTGATCCCTCTCTTGGAGAAGACGATCAGTACGCGATTCAGCCGGGAGCATATAAATTTTGGCTCAAGACTGCCGGCGCTTGGGTATTTCAGGGGGCGTACAAAGGCTTCTCTCCTAGGGGGGCGTGGAGCGGCGCTACCGCCTATGCAATTGGCGATGTCGTTGCGCTCAACGGGTCTTCTTATCTGTGCATCCTTGCGCACACAAATCAGACTCCGCCCAATGCAACGTATTGGCAATTGCAGGCAAGCAAAGGCGACATTGGTACAGTAGGGCCTTCCCCGTTGCTGCCCATCGCAAGCTGGGCGACAGCGACGGCCTATGTGGTTGGACCGCCCGCGAGCTACGTTTCGAATAACGGCTCGTCTTATATGTGCCTTGCGCCTCACACGTCGGGCACGTTCGCCACTGATCTTGCGGCTGGAAAATGGGGGCTTGTTGCGCAGAAGGGTGCGGGAGACCTTACGAGCACGAACAACCTTTCGGATGTGGCAAGCGCGACCTCCGCGGCGACAAATCTAGGCGTCGTTCGATATGGCGGCTCGCAATCGCTTTCTTCACCACAGAAGACGCAGGCGCAGTCGAACATTGGTGTGCGTAAGGTGCTCACTGCGAACGCGACGTATGAGGTCAACTCATCGACCGGCAACGATGCCAATGACGGTCTCACGACCGGCACGGCATTCGCGACGACGCAGAAGGCTATGGATGTCATCGCTGCGCTCGACTGCTCGACCTACGACGTCACGGTCAATGTTACGAACGGTACATATGCCGCGCTCATCCTGAAGAGCTATCTGGGTTCCGGATCGGTCACTTTCCAAGGCAACAACGCCAGCCCGTCGAGCGTGGTGATCAGTGCGTCTGGCGCTGCCCTATCTACGACCGCTGTGGGTGGAAGGTTTACAGTCTCCGGCTTCCGGGTGCAGTCGTCGACGGCGCAGGATGTTGCCGTCTCGTCGGCAACGAGCGTCACCCTCCAGAACATGGAATACAACGGATCGAGCGCGAATTTCCGGATCTATGCGAACAGCGGCGGACAACTGACTTGTGCCGGGACAAATCACAAGGTGCTGACGGGCGGGATCGGACTCTTCCTCGTTGGGGATGGGGCGGCAAAGCTCACCACCAGCAGTTCGACCTTCACCTTTGGTGCAAATGTCACGTACAGCGGGGCAACGTTCACAGCGCGCCGGTTCGGCTACTGCGAATGCCCCAGCATGACCTTCGCGCTCGGCGGCTTCACCGTCACCGGCCAGCGGCACGCTATCGCGCAATGTTCCGGCACTGCCGGCGCCGGAGTGTCCACGTTTTTCCCGGGTACGGTAGGAGGTACCACCGACGCCACCAGCTTCTTTGGTTAGTTAAAAACGATCGCCGCTGCCGTGACGACTGGCAGCATCAAATTCTAAGGGAAAATATTTTGACAAGCACTACAGATGCCGCGGCCATTCAGGCCGTGGCCGAAGCCGTTGCGCGAGGCGTGGCGCATGGCTGACGGCGATATTGTCCGCAGAGTAACAATCACTGCGACCGGCGAAGGCATAGACAGCACGACACGTTCGGTCGAGTCGCTCGGTGATGCTGTCGGAAGCGTTTCTTCATCAACCGATTTGCTATCGACTGCACTAGCGGGGTTCGGCGCATTTGGCGCCGCCGCTGGTTTTCTAAACTACGTCGCACAAGCTAACAAAGAGCTTGCCGATATGGCGACAACGGCAGAGCAGGCCGGGTTGTCAGTGCGTGATTTCCAGTCTGTCACGTTCGCCGGGCAGGTAAAAGGCCTGAGTCTGGACGAGGCAAATGCCGGTCTGTCGAGGTCCGCGCAGTTGCTGAACGACGCGCAACGCAACGCAAATTCTCTTTCCAAGGAATTTGAAGCGAATGGACTCAGCATCAAAAATGCAAATGGGCAACTGATCAGCGAGACGCAATTACTACAGATTGCTGGCGATCTTGTGCGGCGAGCGCAGACTCCTCAAGATCAAATAGCTATCGCTCAAATGCTGGGATTTACGAAGGAATGGATTCCGTTCCTTGAGCAAGCCTCGCACGGCTTTGATGGCATCCGATCGGCCGCGGAAAGCGCTGGGGCGGTTATCAGCGACGAAACGATTGAGAAGGCAAAGGACTTCGACGAGCGTTGGCGAAAGTCTAGCGTTGAATGGTCTACGTATATGAAGGCGGCGATTTCTGAGCTTCTGCCAGAAGTCGACAAGTACATTGATAAAGCTGCATCCTTCATTAAGGAAACCAGAGATCGCGCTGGGGGGGCGTCCGACCCCGCTCGCGCGGTAGTGGAAAGCGCCGCATCTGAAGCGCTCAAGGCGGCCGGTGTCGATCCTCAAAAGGGAATCGTTATCGATACGGAAGCATTCGAACGGGCTAGCCATGAGTTTAACAACTCTCCGATTTTCTCAACGGAAACTTGGTCAACGTTCGGAAGGGCGCTGTGGGACGGCTTCGGCTACATGAGCCAGAAAGAGGCGTCCGAAAAGATTCGCGGAGTCGCGGCCGGCTTGGTGAATGAACCACGCTACCCGACAGCCTCGGAAATGGATGCCGCGTTCGATAAGGCAAATCCACCCGACCCCGGCTCTAGGGCCAAGCCGCTGACTCAGTTTGGTTTGACCGCCTCGGATTACGAGTCCCCGATACCGTCCAGGGTGGCTTCAAAGGACCTCGGCAGTAATGCCATCGACAGAGCCACCGAGTCTTTGACGAAGTACTCAAAGACGACGCTTGCCGCGGCTGAATCAGTTGGCACTACGGCAGACAACATCGAACGCCTCAAGGCTATGGCTTTGCTTGAAGCTGCAGCGGAGAAAGAAGGCGTTTCTGTTACGGGCCAGCGTGCGAAAGCATTTCAAGAGCTAGCACAACAGGCCGGTGATGCGGCGTTAGCCTTGGAGAAGGCGAAGGTCGCAAACCAAATTAACTTCTCACGTCAGACGGCGCTGCTTACTCCGCAAGATGCACAGATAGCGTCGACCCTGAAGAATATTTATCCGGACGTGACTACAGCCCTGAACAGTTCAGAGGCTGCGCAAATCCGGATGAACAACGCTATTAAGGAATTCTCTTCAACGTCACAGGACGCAGCGAGGGGCTTTGCGCTCGATTTCGAGCACGCCCTAGCGCAAGGCAAATCGTCTTGGGATTCGTTCGCTGCGGCCGGAACGAACGCGCTGAACAAGATCGCTGACAAGCTCACGTCTATGGCCGTCGACCAGCTTTGGTCGAAAGCATTCCCCGGAGGCGGTGGCGGCGGCGGTGGGTTATTAAGTTTGTTCGGGCTCGGCAGCAACGCAACGGACGGTGTTGGCGGGTACGGCCCAACGGCTCCACCCGGTTACGCCAACGGCACGGACGATGCTCCGGGCGGTTGGTCGATCGTCGGTGAAAACGGGCCGGAGTTTATGAACGTGCCTAAGGGCGCGCAAATCCTGCCTAACGGCGTGACCCCGGGCGGCTCTGTAAGTGCGCCAGTGAGCGTGACAATCGACGCACGCGGCGCCGACGAAGCCGGCCTTGCTCGTGTTCAGGCGCAGCTAGCGGACCTGAAGGCGAGCTTGCCGAACGTCATTGTAAACACTGTCACCAAAGCGAAGCAGACGCGGCGTCTGTAAAGGATTAAGGCGGTCTCCGGGCCGCCTCTTCGTCCTAGCCCAGCAGTTTGCGCTCAATCTCCGTGGTTGTCTTCCTCACATCGGCGGTGTTGATATTCCATCGCCACCATAGCGTGCCAAGGGACAGAACGGCAGGAGCAAAGCTCGCGCCAATGAGAAAGAAAGCGAGATAGATACTGGCCGGATCATCTGCTTGCACCGCAGCCCACACCAGTAGACAAAACAGCCCTACCGCTGCAATGGTGTTGACCTCAGCGGCGATGCGGTACTCGTTGAAAAACTGGACCTTCCTTAGTTCTAAAGTCGAATGGAGGTCGAGTACTTCATTTTCCAGTTCGAGGGACATTTCCGCGAGGTCGCTCCGCTGTTCAAGTCGCGTTCGCCGCAACGCAGCGAGCTTAGCTAGACGCTCGATTCGCTTCGAAAGAGGGGAGCTTGCGAACTCGGCTATGGATTGAAGAAGTGCTGTTCCGAGATGGAGCCCAACTCCCAGTTGCAATACGCTAGAGAAATCGCTTAGTTTCATGATCAACCGTCCGGCCTCGGAAGAAATCGTCTTGGCGTCAATAAAGCACAATGTAGCTAGACTACTACAAGTTCGTGGTCTTACCGAACGCGATTTGGGCGCGCGTGTCGGTATGGAGCCGGACGAATTCCATCATTGGCTAGACGACCCGCCGAAACGAAAAGAGACGGTGGTCAAAAAAATCGCCACTGAACTTCTGGTACCCGATTTTTACCTTTTTGCTGAGGGTGAAAGTCTAGTCCCAGCGTCAAGCATCGCTGATTTTCGTTTGTCGACTCCCGCCCGCAGAGCGTACCAGCGGGACACGCTTAAGGCGATCGATCTTGCAAAAAGTATACAGAGCGACCCGCTAGCACGACTAGCTTTCCATTCAAATCGTCGGCTGACTGAGATCATTCCAAAGTCTTGGACGCCGGAAGAAGCAGCATCCAAGTTGCGTGCCGTAATTGGACTGACTGATGATCTGCAGTCAGAGATTGGCGACGCGCGGCAGCTTTATGTTCGTCTTCGTAGGTGGGTCGAGCAATTTGAAACGCTTGTGTTTCAATTTAGCTTTTCGATTGAGGACGGTGTCGGGTTCGCGGTAGCCGGGAATAATACGTTTGATGCTATCGTTGTAAATACACTTGGCCAATCTTACTCGCGTCGTCTATTCACACTCGCCCACGAGATATATCACTGTATCTTAGGTGAGACAGGCATTTCCGATCCTGACGTTCTTAACAATGCGGTCGAGCGAAAGTGCAATTTATTCGCCGTCAATTTTTTGGCTCCGCGCTCTCTTGTTAGCTCGGCAGCACAAAGGACGATCACTTCAAAGCAGTTCAAGATAGATGAAGTGAGGGCGTTTGCTAAAATCACGAAGATATCTCTGTATGCTAGCGTTCTTCGCCTCGTCGAAACCGGATACTACGGTGACCGGGCGATAGCGGCATGGCACGCGTTTATCAAAGCCTCAGGGAATCCAGATTTCGTTAAGTCTGGAGGTGGTGGCAAAAATCGGCAGCCTGAATGGAAGTATAAGCTGTCACGATACGGCTCGCGGCTCGCGGAAATTTATGATCCTGCCATTCGGGCCGGGATAGTTGACGATCTGGATTTTTATCGACTGTCCGGAATTAAGCCGAAGTACCAGTCCGACTATTTCAGCAACGCCCCAACGGCGTTGTTGACTGATGAGGTGGACGAGCCCGATGCCTGATGGCACCGCGTTCACCTTCGATGTGAAAGGTTTGCTGGCTTGGTCGACATCGTCCGGCAATCAATTTGCCGTGGCGCAAGAAGACGTGGCTAGCGGCAAGGTGCGCATTTTTGCGGCTGCTTACAATGAATTCTGCGAAGTCTACGAAGACGAGTCGGTGACGATTGCCGGGCTCAAAGTTAAGCGCGAGCAGCTAACAGAGGAGCACCGAACATCAATCATAGCCATCGCCGATCGTGCTAAAGCAACGTTTGGACGTAAAGGACCTAACGATAGCGCTGTTGACTGGAAAATTGCCGGCGTTGCCTCATGCGAGAAACTTGTTGTTGTGACTGACGAAAGCAGGAAGCGCCGATACCTGAACGTCGATGGAATAAAGGCCGTTACATTCGAAGAATATATTTCAACGCACGAGTGATAAAGCTGCAGCGAAGCGCCGACTTATCGCCATCCCCAGGCGGCGGCGCGAGAACTACCAATTCATCGGGCGGGAAGTCTTCTTCGCAGTGATCGCAACGAGGCGTTTCGTTCATGCTTAGTCACCAGAAGCAGGCGGTGTAGCAATTTTAGCTACAACTTAGACGTTTGACAGGCGCTCCTCACTACGACACTGTGTTGACTGGGGTGTAGCCGGGTCGGGGGGGCGATATGCAAAAAATTCACGGCGTTGCCGCGCTGACGGCTGCGTTGCTGCTGGCCGGTTGTTCTTCGACGCCAGCCGATCTTGAGGCGAAAGCCACGCCCGTCGTTCGAACGTACCGAGAGAATTACCAAGAAATCTATCGGCGCGTTTCTACGACCGCGAAGCGTTGCTTTGCCGGCAACGTCGGGGCCTACGCGTCCTTTGCCGTCGACTCGGACCTCTATTCCGAACTTGGGTACGGCGAAGCAACGCTCTCATTGATCAATGTGGGGACGCGCAACTACTACCTTTCCGTCCGCGTCGAAAAGGACCCGGCCGGCTCAAAGTTGACGGTACGTTCTGGGAACACGCTGGCAAGCGAGCGTTACAAAAGCCTGATCCTGGCTTGGGCCGATGGAGACCAGAACTGCCCCATGATCTGATTGGACCGCGTTGGCGTACGACTCCGCATTGGCCCCGCGGTCCGACAAGGATTCTGAGTTATGCCGAGCTGAGTTCGGCTCGCGGAATTACCTTCAGTCGCCGTCATCTACAGCGGTTGGAAGACGGAAAGAAATTCCCTATGCGAGTTCGGCTTGGGGAAAATAGAATTGGGTGGGTTGAGACCGAGATTGACGAGTGGCTCTCGGCAAAGGTCGCGGCAAGAAATGTTTGATCGACGTGGGCGACATGAAAAGGACCCCAATCCTTACTGGCCACGCGGGCTTAACCGTATTCAGGCGGCAACATACATCGGAGTGTCGCACGCGCTCTGGGATAGGATGGTTGCGGCTGGCGACATGCCAAAACCAAAGCGGTTCTATGGCCGCACCATATGGGACAAGATCGCAGTAGACAGGCTCTTCGATCTGTTGGACGGCGGGAATTCGTTGGACTTGGCCGGCGAGGAGATATTCGAATTTGCAGCCGGTCCGCCAATCAGCGAGTGGCCGATAGAGACGCGTCCGCTGCCACAGCTTCAAGAACGCGCATTGGCCCACATGTACGAATTTCGGGAAGGGCCGTTCTTCCGCGCTGATGGTTGCGGCCAGAAGACATACGCTGCGCTTACAGAACTAGGACTTGTAGAGATAGTTGGTGAAATTGGGCCCGGCAAACCAACGTATCGACTTACTGAGCTGGGGCTCAAGAAGGGCGAGTACCTAAATGCTTGATGCCGAGTTCTAGCAATCGACGAATCGCTTCCGGTCGAGACAAGTTCGCCTCTTGTTGTCGCTTGATCCAATCGTCTAGCGCCGACAACGGTGCATCGAGCAGTCGGACTCCAATTAGCGTGCCCTTGCCCGTGGTGACTGGACGGCCGCGTTGCCTTTTTGTGTTAACACGAATTGACTTTGCCATGAATTAGGGTTAGCACAAACTCAAGCCGGAGGGAAGTTACAGCTTCCGCTCCGGCTCTAACCCAGCGCAAGGACGTGACATGCACAAGGCTGCCCGCGTGATTAGCACGCCACCCACAGACGTGCCCACCATGATCAGAAAGCTATTCGAAGCCCGGCGCGTCGTCGAGAATAGCCCCGACGACGAAAGTGGGATGAAGAAAATGGCGGATGTCTACGCAGCCGAGTCGGCAATTCTGTCCGCACCGCTGAAGACGCGGGCCGCCGTCCTGGCCGCTCGAACGACGTTATACGAAGATGGCCAAATTGATTTCGCCGATCATTTCAAGGCGCAGCTCGTCATGAGGCTGCTGCAGGCTATCTAAGCTTCGCCGATTCGATGCGAAGCGCCGTCCATGCGACTTAGCATGGGCGGCTTTCCGTCCGGCTGCGATCAAGTGGAAACACCAAAGAAATCCGAACCAAACTCGTCTAAAACCATCATGTTGATTTTCCTGGCCCGGAATCGCCCCGGACCGGCTTCTCATTTCAGGGGAATAGAATGGAGTTGCCTGCGGCAGCTAACGATAACAAGATTGGTGCGATCTACAAATTTGAAGAAGCCGCCGAAAAATTGCGAGTCAGCAAACGACGCCTGCAAGAGCTTGTTAAGCTGCACCCACACTACGCGAAAAACGGCAAGGTCTATCTGTTTTGTGAAAACGATATTGCGTTGATTTGGGAGGGGATGCGATGCCGTTGCGACTCGTCAAACGGAAAGGTTCTGAACACTGGTACGTCCGCGGCACCGTCAGAAACAAAAGTGTTTTCGAAACTACTGGAACAGACGACAAGAAAGCGGCGGAACAAATCCTCACTAAACGCGATGCGCAGCTTTTAGAGGAAAGCATCCACGGACGAACGGCTACTATCACATTCGCTGAGGCGGCCAGTTCTTACATTGCCAGTGGCGGCTCACCTCGATTCTTAGGAGAATTCAAAAACGAGAAGTGGACCGGATTAATCGGCGAGTTCGGGACTCGCAAGCTGAACACGATCACACAATCCGATTTGGACGCAGCAGCGACCAAGTTGTTTCCATCTGCACAGTACATGACAAAGAACAGGCAGTGCCATGCGCCGTTCATTTCCGTTTGGAATCACGCGGCACGCAACAAGTGGGCTGATCCGCGTCAATGGGTACGCCCTCGAAAGCCGAAGGGCACGATGTTGAAGTTTACCCAAAAGAAAGTTCGCGCTGGCACTAAGCCGGTTGGTTACGACAGGGCTGCTGAATTTGTTCTGGCTATGTCGCCTGCCCCGGCCATGCTGATGACTGCTTTTTTCTATACGGGTATGCGGCCAATTGAATTGTTTACGCTGGAGGCCGAACAGGTTTCAATCAAGAACCGCTGCATCACGCTTGAAGCCAGCAAGAGCGGTGAAGAACGCGAAGTGCCAATGCACGAGTTTCTCGTTCCGCTATTCACCGGATTATGCAAGCGAGGCGGGTTCCTGTTTAGGACTCCCCGTGGTGAGCCATACGAGCCAAAAGAAGATGGCGGTGGTCAGATGAAGACGGCCATCAACGGCGCTCGCAGGCGGTCTGGGATTAAAGATATAGCGCCTTATACCGGCCGCCATTCCGTCTCTACGCAACTGGTGGTCAACGGCGTTCACCAATTCGTCAAAGACCAGATCATGGGGCATGCGAAGCCAACCAACGATATGAGCAGACACTACACCAACGTCCCGCGCCCTCAGTTGCTCGATGCCATCAACACGCTGCCAATCATTGATCGGTGGGCAAACGCGCCGTGGATGAAAGACCCGATCGCGTGGGCGTCGAAGCTTGCCGAAGGCACTGGTAAGCGCAACGACTTGCTGCCGAAGAAGATAGCGTGACCCGTGCAAAATCAGTGCAGGTCGGAATATCGATGCAAGATATCGCTGTGCTGCAATGCTATCTGACTTGTACCCTCACCATTGGTAATGGAGAGGTCGACAGTTCAATCCTGTCTGGCAGCACCAGTTTCCTCAGAAAATCGCCTTCTTCCGTTGCCCGGTTGCCTCCTGGGAGGGGCCGGACGTGTCGTCCCCCCCTCCGATTCTCGCAGTGATCGAGCTGAGCTAGAAGCCGAAGCCGATGCCGCCGGCTGCGAGATGGTGCGATGTGCCGCCGAAGCTGGCCGTCCACGGGCTGGTCGCAGCATGAGCGGGATTCACGGTGGAGCCGAAAACCTGATTCACATCGCCGACGTACAGATAGCGGTACTCGCCGAACAGGTAAGCGCCGCTGTTGCCGAGGGCGAAGCGCGCACCGGCCTTGGCCTGTGCCGCAAAGGTCCAGGCTGAGGAGTCCGGACGCGCGTTGAAGTGGTTGATGCCAGGCTCGGCCGGGTCGGTCTGTGTGGACGTGGCGCCGTTGATGGAGACGTTCGCGGCCCCGATCCCGCCACCGATATAGGGCGTGATGCCTTGATAGGGCGTGTTGAAGCCGACAACCATGTTCGCCAGCAGCACCGTAGTGCGCGTCGGGAAAGTCGTGTCGAAGGAGTGCTCTGCAAATCGGTCTGTGGGTGTCACCAACGTCGCACGCGGCTGGTTACCTGCCAGATAGAAACCTTCGATCTCCAAAGCGGGCCGCAGATACGTACCATACGACCATTCATAACCGAGATGCGCGCCACCGAACCCGACGCCGCCGCTACTGGTCCGCCCTGTGGCGTCGACAGCCAAGGGGCCCCCGACGGCCTCAACGAAAAAGACGGTGCCGAGCTGGCTGACGTCAGTGCCGCCGCGACTGCCGCCGCCACCGAACACACCGACATAGGCACCGCCGGTGCGCGCCGGCGCGACTGCGGGTCCCTTGTTGTACATCGCATAAGCCTGCGCAGGCGGTGCTACCGCAACCGTCTCCCTCGCGGCGTCGCGTCCGGCTGGCTTGGCTGCCGGTGCAGCCGCCTCTCGCGGAGTGACCGTGCGCCGCTCCTGTTTGGCCTGCTTCAATTCGGCGCGCAGCTCGGAGATGGTCTGCTGCTGCGCTTCCAGCATGCGAAACAGTTCGGCGTTGGAGGGAACGTCCTCGGCATGGGCGGCGCTCGCCGTCATCAATCCCGCGGCCACGATGAAACATTTACGCGCTGTCATTTGATACCCCGCCCCTCGGTTGCAAATCATCGCTGACACTATGGAACCTGGTCAGGCCATCGCAAAGATATCGCGTCCGCGGATGCGACCGTTTGAGGCACCTAAGCTGGCGATTCCGAACCCATGTGGATTTTGAGCGACACGCACCCCGCGTCTCGATCAATCCCATCGGGCAACACGATTCTCAATTCACGCATGAAGCGGCATTCTCGCGGCATGAAACGCCCGAGTTTTGCTCTCCTCTTTCGCCCTCTTCCGTGAAGAGGCCGCAGGGAAGGCCGGGTGCCGGCTGACACCCATGATCCGCTGCGCCAGGAATTTGCACACGCAAATGCGCAGGCGGGAAACAGGTGGGCCGGAAAAACACCCGGCCTTCCCTGCGCGATGGTCTGACGGCTTATGCGCGCTCTCCCCGGAGCCGAGTTCCTTCTGGCCTCCGTCACCTCGCGAATTGACGATGCCTCGAAACCCGGTAGAGCCCCGATCCATCTCCGCAAGGCTTGACCGTAGCAACGACGGTCAGGACCACGCGTTTTCGCCGTACGCAGCGATCCAGCTCCGCCCAAGGGCTTCGCCGGACACAGGCGCCGTCCGTTCCGCACGCAGTCAAGGCCCTCACGAGGTTCATCTCGCCCTGGTCCTGCCTTCGCGTGCCCGGCACTGCCGCGTCCACCGCACCCCGGCCCACGTTCGCGACGACGTACGATCGCCCCTCTTCTCGGGTCGGGATGGTGGAGAGAATGCCGCAATTCCGAATTTCGGTAAAGTGGAATATTTTTACTGCAGAGGATTGACGGGTTTGTGCGAGCGGCGGGTGTTTTGCCCGACGCATCAATTAGCGCGAGCGTGTCGGCTTTTGGCGACATCGCATTTGTCACTCGCCGCAGGTTCCATCAGGTCATGCTGCTGACGCATTCTCTGTCTTAGACGGGGACAACCTAAAACACTGCGTGCGGACCGCTCTGGTTCGCACATCGGTTCCGTAGCCAGGGGTTGGCTCGAATCCGCAAAGCACTGGTGCAAGTTCGTGAACGCTTCCGCGTTCGCTTGACCGTGTTTGCGGTGTCGGAACCGGACGATCGAAAAAATCACAGGAGTTATAATGCTGTTCCGCTCGAGCGCCGCAATTTGCGGCGCCCTGGTTGCGCTTGCCGTTTCTGTTCCCGTTGATCGAAGTGAAGCGTGTGAAGTTCACTCAAGCGCCGTCGTCGATGCCGCCTCCGGGGAGGCGATCGTTGGCGCCGCATCCATGTACAATCCGTTCAAGCCCGGCAAGGAAGAGGGCGGTCCGAACACAGCCTCCGGCGAGCGCTATGATCCCTCTGTCTGGGCGGCTGCCATCAAGACGAATTTGCGCGGGAAATTTGGTGGGGTCCAATTTGGCGCGAGGCCGAAATATGCCCTCGTCGAGGCCGTCGGCAAGAAGGTCATCGTCAAGATAAATGACGTGGGGCCATTAAGGCCTGGCCGCATCATCGACCTCAACGAGCGGACGATGCGCCATTTCGATCCAAGCCTGGAGCTCGGAGTCATTGTTGGCGTAAGAGTGATCCCACTTTCAGGGGACGATTGGATCCCGGGACCGGTGGGCTGAACGTCCCACGCGAAGTGGCGTGGCCCGGATGGAGCGCGAGCGTAATCCGGGACCGTCAGCCGCGGAGCGAACTTGCGGCGGCGCAGAGAAGCACAGTCATCTCGCGGGGGTTTCGTCTTCGTCCGCCTGGTGTCCGGTGAGGCGATCGTCGGCACGGCGCAGCCGCCGGCATAGCTCGCGATTGATGTTCTGCAGGACGATCACATAGGCGTGGATATCGGCCTTGTAGCAGGCGTAGAGCTTTTGCGCCGTCAGCTCGTACAGCACCGTCGGACTCTCCGCGACCACCGTGGCGGAGCGATTTTGCATTTCAATCAGCGTCATTTCACCGAAGAAATCGCCAGCCTCCAGAACGGAAATCGGGATGACGCTCCCCGAGTTCGCCTGCTTGCTCACCGCCAGCCGGCCGGATTTGACGATGAACAGCGAGCGTCCCGGCTCGCCCTCCGCCACGACGGTCGCGCCGGCATCAAAGCGGCACTCGACCAGCATCGAAATCAGCAGGTCGAGGCTTGGGTCCGGAAGACCGCCGAAGAACGGCGTCGCGAGCAGGAACGTTTTCAGCTCGGGGGCACTGACAACCATCGCGCTAGGATACGCCCCGTCGCTATCTGCGACAAGCGGAGCGGAGATCGGCGCTGACGACGCCGAACGTGTTTGAACAAGGCGGTCAGCAAAAGTTTCGTAGGATGGTAGAGCGCTTGCGAAACCCATCATGCTTCCGCGCAGACAAAGTGCGATGGGTTTCGCTTCGCTCTACTACGCGCTACGCGCGGCCATGTCACTGCGGCGCAGTGCCCTCGCCGCGCAACGTTCTTCGCTTTCGCCACACCTGCAGGTCGATCATGCCTTTTACGGTTGCCGCGAGGACGAGCGCGCAGAGCGCCGCCTTAGAGATCGTCTCCATCGTCCCCTCGATCAGCAGGCAATGGACCACGCTGCCTGCGACGATGACGATCGCCAGCGGCATGTGAATGAAGCGCCAGGTTCGCGGTCGCAGTCCCAATCGCCGGCGCAGGGCGGCCAAAAGCGCGACCGCGAAGATGGCCCACATGGCGGTTACGCCAAAGGGAGAGAATGGCGTCGGCGATGAGAAGGTCAGCGCGTCGATCATGTCGGGCGGGCTGGTGATCCAGAGGCCAACGACATGGATCACGATCGCTGCGACCAGCGCGCCGCCGATCCAGTGATGCGCACGCCGTCCGCGATAGGCCGGAAATCCCGGCAGATATCCGCCGATCAGCAGGGGCTGAACGAGCACGAGACCGAGGGCAACAATCCCCGCAAACCCGGCCATGATGTAGAGCGGACCGCGCCATGCGAGCTGCTCGCTTCCCGCTGCCGCGGCGATCGGCACGCCAATGGCCAAAGCAAGGGCGACCCAGATCAGGATCACCCGGGCCAGTCTCCACCCCTTCATTCGCAACCCGGTCAGGCCGGCTGCAGGACGAAGTGCGCTTCCAGGCTCGTCTCCTTCGCGCTCCGCATCACCGGCCGCAGAAAGACGGTCTTGAACTCATCGCTGTCATAGGCGAGGTGACCATGCGGCTGGCCAAAGATCGGAATGATCTGCGGCATCTCAAGCCGGAACTTGCCGTCCTTGTCGGTGAGCGTGGCGCCATGACTTTGCGGCTCGTGCTCCTGCCCTTCGGTCGTGTGCGCCCAGATCTGGATGCGCTGCCCGGCAAGTGGAGCCCCGTCGCCTGCGCGGCGTACGGTGCCGCTCATCCAGAAGCCGCCCTTGCCGATCCTGTCCACGATCGCCGCGCCCTTGCGGTAGTTGTTCGCGCCACCCGACATCGACTCGGTCGGTGCGAGGCCTTCCGCACGGGCAGGCAACAGGAGCCCGGAGACCCCGGCCGCCAGGACCGAGCCGCCGGCGGCGAGGAGATAGCGTCGGTTGAGTACGACCATGGTCATGTCAGTTCCTCCTCGACCCGTGCAGTGGCTTCGCCGAGGGTACAACAACAGGCGCAAAACGCCCAGTTGAGACAAAGGGCGCCATAGGTCGCAATAACAGGGTTGTGAACGGAGGCACAGGCCACTCAAACAGCCGCGAACGAACGCCATTCTCGCGGCATGAAACGCCCGAGTTCGGTTTTGGTCCTTCCCTCTCGTCCGTGAAGAGGGCGCAGGGAAGACTTGGTGCCGGCTGGCACCCATGGCCCGCTGTGCTGCTTCGGCCATAGCGCCGGGCCACTGTTCAGCCTGCTGCGGGCGTAATAGCCTGATCGGTCCAACACATCATGCGGGGCAAACTTGCTCAATGCGGGCTGGGAGAAACCATCAATGAAGCGCTGGTTGCCCGGACTCGACACTCTCCGTCAATATGAAGCAGCATGGCTTCCGCACGATATCTTCGCCGGCATCGTCCTGGCGACAATGCTGGTCCCGGTCGGCATTGCCTATGCAGCTGCATCGGGCCTGCCGGGCATCTACGGTTTGTACGCAACGATCGTGCCGCTGCTGGCCTACGCGCTGTTCGGCCCAAGCCGCATTCTCGTCCTTGGCCCGGACTCGGCGCTGGCGGCAATACTCCTTGGAGTCATCGCTCCCTTGGCTCAGGGCGATCCCCTGCGGGCCGTGACACTCGCGGGCATGATGGCGATTGTCTCAGGGACGGTCTGTATCCTGGCAGGTGTCGCGCGCCTTGGCTTTATCACCGAGCTTCTCTCGAAGCCGATACGCTACGGGTATATGAACGGAATTGCCCTGACCGTATTGATCAGCCAGCTGCCCAAGCTCTTCGGCTTTTCCATCGAGAGCGAGGGGCCACTGCGAAGCCTGTGGGCGATTGTCAGCGCGATCCTTGGGGGGCAGATAAACTGGGTCGCGTTCGCGATTGGCCTCGCCACGTTGATCGTGATCCTGCTTCTCAGGAACAACAAGCGGGTACCGGGCCTTCTGATTGCGGTCGTTGGGGCTACGCTCGTCGTCGGGGTGCTTGATCTCGGGACGCAATACGGCGTCAAGGTGCTGGGCCCCCTTCCCCAGGGCCTGCCCGGTTTCGTTGTCCCATGGATCACCTCCAGCGACCTCGTGCCGGTGCTGATCGGCGGTTGTGCAGTAGCGATGGTTTCGTTTGCCGATACGAGCGTACTTTCACGTACCTATGCTGCGCGATTGGGGTCTCGGGTCGATCCCAACCAAGAGATGGTCGGGCTCGGTGCCGCCAATCTGGCGACGGGATTTTTCCAGGGCTTCCCGATCAGCAGCAGTAGTTCACGGACACCCGTTGCGGAAGCCGCCGGTGCCCGCACTCAACTCACCAGCGTCGTAGGCGCGCTTGCCATCGCGTTGCTCCTCCTGGTCGCGCCGAGCCTGCTCCAACATTTACCCACCGCCGCATTGGCCGCCGTCGTCATCGCATCGGCGATTGGCTTGATTGAAGTTGCCGACCTCAAACGAATCTATCGCATTCAACGGTGGGAATTCTGGCTGGCGATCGTCTGCTTTGTCGGTGTAGCAGTATTCGGAGTCATTCCAGGAATTGGTCTTGCGATCGCAATCGCTATCATCGAGTTCCTGTGGGACGGTTGGCGCCCACACTCCGCCGTATTGGGGCGCGCCCACGGCGTCAAAGGCTATCACGACATCACACGATATCCGGATGCGCGCCGGGTCCCCGGGCTGGTCCTGTTTCGCTGGGATGCACCTCTGTTTTTTGCCAACGCCGAATTCTTCAGGGAACGCGTCCTGGATGCCGTAGCGACATCGCCAACACCCGTGCGTTGGCTAGTTGTTGCCGCGGAGCCGGTCACGAGCGTAGACGTCACCGCCTGCGACGTGGTTGCCGAACTGGACCGATCGTTGCACGCGCAAGGCATAGAGTTTTGTTTTGCCGAACTCAAAGATCCCGTGAAGGACAAGCTGAAAAGATTTGGCCTCTTCGCGCAGCTTGGAGAGAATTACTTCTTCCCGACAATCGGCGTAGCCGTCGCCCGCTATCTCGAAACCAACAACGTGGAATGGGAGGACTGGGAGGACGACGATGTGCAAGGCTTGGAGAGAGTAGCGGGCCAAGATACCGCGTCTGGTCCTTAGCCGAGATTCAGACTCAAACCCGACAACTGCGTCCTGACGTGGTGTCATTTTTGTCCCGGATGCGCAGCGATTGCAGTCGTATGCTCGCCGTCCCTTTTTCGACGACAGCCACCGTCATCGTGTCGGGCTCGAAGGTCACCTCGAGGTCGGCGCCGGCATCGACGGCAGTGCCGATCATCACCAGATCGACGAATTCCCTCCCATCGTTATCGCCGAAGATGGCGCGCTTGATACCCAACCAACTTTGGACCGGCACCCTGACCGGGTCGCATTCGTTTGCGTAGGCCAGAGTCACGCTGCCCCGAGGCCTGGCGCCGTTATGCACGAGATAGATGCCTTGGCCACCGACAAGCCAGAAACCGGGCGAATCTCGACCGTTCATGGCTCGCACCGAAACCGGCCATTGCCGGACGGCCTCGTTCCAAAGCGCCTTCAGCCTTGCATGAGGGAAGGTCAGCTTCACTGAAGTTGGTTCCGCCGAGCTGCGTAGTTACGAGTTGCGATCGCGTCGGCAATCTGGTCGCGTGGCACAACGCACACGATCTGGGCATCATTCGGCAGGGCGAACGTCAGCCAATAGGTTTCGGCGTCGTACGCGGCGATCACCACGACGGCTTCGACGTAGGCAGCCTTGCTGTTGTCGGCGACGGAAAACCCAGCGTCCGTCAGCGCGGTGCGTTCCTGTTCGTCAAACTTCACGGCGTCATCTCGTGTCTGGAGGACGCCCCCGCGACTCGCGGTTTACCCACACCGCTTACGGAAACCTCGTTAAATCGCATTAAGGTTGTGAAGGATCGGCAATGTCCGGCGACGACGGGAGCCCGACGACTCAAGCGTCACGGCTGCGCGAACGAGACCCAAGCCATTGAATGATCCTTTTTGTCAGCGCCGCGTCCCTCAATATTCAGCAGGCATCCACTGGTGGCGCCGCAGCGCCCTGCCGCGACTGCGTCCAGATGTCGCGCTCCTCGTCGATGGTCAGGACGATCGGCATCGGCTTCGGCTGGATCGGTTGTTACCGCGATTTAACTGGCTGATCTCTCCGGATCGGGCGAGGGCTGCACGCGAGCACACCGTCCGCGAGAACGACCAACAATGCCGGAAATTGAAATCACCGACGAGTGCCGCGCTCTGATTGCGGCCGAGTTCCCGTCCGACGATACCGGACAACGCATGGCAAGCGGCAAATGGCAGATACAGATCGATGAGGTGACGTGGCAAATGCTGCACAAGGCACGGCGGCCCGGCGAGTCAGTATCGGACTGCATCATTCGCGTTATCATCATCATCCAGCACAAGCGCGGCTTGCTGTAGCTGCCGCCAACGGGAAAGGTGCCGGCCACATCTCGACCGAACCGACAATCATGGAGGTTCGTCCCTCGACCCCAGAGACGTGGAATAGGAACGGCAGAACAATTCACGAGATGGAGCCAAAACTAGTAAACGGAGGACGATTTCGCTCTTGAGAAGCAAAAAGGTAAATCCTGGCCCGCTACGTCGTTTCTGACGTTAGCACAGCAGGTTTGGATTGCATTTGCGCGCTACGGCCGCGCTAACATTTCCATAATAAGCCACTACATGTCAGGCCGCAGCGCACATCCCACTCCCACCCGGTACGCCAAACATGATCCCCTTCTCCGTGCTCGACCTCGCTCCCATCCGAAGAGGTGGCGATGCGGCGCAGGCGTTCCGCAATTCGCTCGACCTCGCCCAGCATGCCGAGGCCTGGGGCTACAAGCGGTTCTGGCTCGCCGAGCATCACAACATGACGGGCATCGCCAGCGCGGCGACGTCGGTGGTGATCGGGCATGTCGCGGGCGGGACCAGGACGATCCGGGTCGGGTCCGGCGGAATCATGCTGCCGAACCATTCGCCGCTGGTCATCGCCGAGCAGTTCGGCACGCTCGAGTCGCTCTATCCCGGGCGCATCGATCTCGGGCTCGGCCGCGCGCCGGGCACCGATCAGTTCACCGCGCGGGCATTGCGGCGCGACCTCGCCACCAGTTCCGAAAACTTTCCACACGACGTGCTGGAGTTGCAGGCGCTGCTCGGTGATGTCCAGCCAAACCAGGCGATCCGCGCCGTGCCCGGCTTTGGGACGAAGGTGCCGCTCTGGATCCTGGGATCGAGCACCTTCGGCGCGCAGCTTGCCGCGATGCTTGGGCTGCCCTTCGCCTTCGCCTCGCATTTCGCGCCTCAAATGATGATGCCGGCGCTGCGCGAATATCGAGCGCGCTTCGAGCCGTCGGCGCAGCTCGACAAGCCTTACGCGATGGTCGGCGTCAACGTGTTCGCCGCCGACAGCGACGCGGAAGCGCAGCGGATGTTCTCCTCGCTTCAGCAGCAGTTCATCAACCTGCGCCGCGGCACGCCCGGGCCGCTGCCGCCGCCGGTCGACGACATGGACGCGCTGTGGTCACCGGCCGAGAAGGCTATGGTTAGCCAGTCGCTGTCCTGCTCCGCCGTCGGCTCGCCTGACATGGTCGAGGAGAGGCTGAAGGCGCTGATCGCCGAGACCGGCGCGGACGAGCTGATGACGACGGGCCAGATCTACGACCACGCCGCGCGGCTGCGCTCGTTCGAGATCGCAGCCGAGGTGCGCGACCGGCTGGCGGCGCAGCCGGCGGTGTGAATCAATTCCGCCCTAGTCCGGAAAGCCGAACAGCTTTGCCGGATTGTGCACCAGGATCTTCTCCAGCTCGGCCTGGTCGGGCGCGTAGCGGTACATCAACTCGAGCAGGTCGGCGTCGTTGGGCGGCTGCTTGACGGAGACGGGATGCGGCCAGTCGCTGGCCCAGACGCAGCGGTCGATGGCGGCCTCGATATAGGCGCGCGCGATCGGGATCACGTCGTCATAGGGCGGGCCGGCCTGCGAGGTCTTCTCGCCGAGCGACAGCATGACCCAGAAATTGCCCTTGGCGAGCAGCTCCAGCATCTTGCGCAGGTTCGGATCATCCTTGCCATTCGAGGGCACGGGCCGCGCCATGTGATCGATCAGCACGGGGACGTCGAGATTCTCGTACTTGGCGACGCTGGAGATGATGCCGTCCTTCTCCGGCTGGATCTTCACATACCAGCCGAGCTCGCGGATGCGCGCGATGGCGCGGGCGAAATCGGCGTCCGACAGCACGGCGCCGAGCTCCTGGCGGAAACTGAAGCGCGCGCCGCGCACGCCCGCGTCATGCAGCTTGGCGAGATAAGCGTCGTTCGCCTCCGCGAACACCAGTGCGTTGGCGCAGCCGCGATAATTCGGGCCCATCGCGGCGAGGCCGTCGAGTACGACGGAATGATCCGCACCATAGGTCGTGGTCTGCACGATGATGCCGCGCTCGATGCCGAGCGTCTTGTGCACGCGCAGCGCTGCTTCCCAGGTCGCGCTCGGCATCCGATAGGCCGCGCCGGGGCGCTCCGGATATTTGTCGATGGGTCCGAGCACGTGAAACTGGCTGTCGACAGTCTTCGGCGGCGGCGTCTTGACCGGGCGACGGGGATTCGGATCGAACGGCAGATAAGTCGGCATGCGCAAAGCTCCCTCAGTCGATCACGGCGGTGAAGTCGCACTGCACCAGCGCGCCTCCGTCCATATTGTCCATCTGCAGCGCGTGACGCGCCGGGCGCGAATGCTCGTCCGGAAACATTTTCAGCCACTCGACATTGACCGGGCCGCGCTGCGTACGGTCCTTCAGCCACACCGTCATCTTGATGATGTCGTCCGTGGTGCCGCCGGCGGCTTCCACCGTCGCCTTCATATGCGCGAACATGTTGGCGCATTGCGCGTCCAGGCTCGCAGGCATCACGCCGGCCGCATCACGGCCGAGGATGACACCGGACATCACGAGATTGCCGATGCGGCAGGCGTTCGGAATCGGGTTGGCGTGCTTGAAGCCACCGATGTGGATGCTCTTGCGCCGCGTTTGACCCGTCATGATGCGCTCCCTCTTATGCATTGGTTCAGACGAACTGGCACGACACCGAGCCGAAGACGCCATAGTCGGCGTGGAAGGTATCGCCGCGGCGGATGTCGACCGGCCGCGTGAACGATCCCGCCAGCACCACTTCGCCGGCCGCGAGATGTTCGTCATGCGGCGCGAGGCGATTGGCGAGCCAGGCGATGCCGTTGGCGGGATGATTGAGCACGCCGGCCGCGAGCCCGGTCTCCTCGACCTCACCATTGCGGAACAGCAGCGCGCCGATCCAGCGCAGATCCGCGTCCATCGGGCGGAACGGCCGGCCGCCCAGCACCAGCGCGGCATTGGCCGCGTTGTCCGAGATCGTGTCCATGACTTTACGCGTCTTGCCCGTTTCAGGGTCGACGCGATGCATGCGCGTCTCCAGGATTTCGAGCGCAGGCGTGACGTAGTCGGTGGCGTTGAGCACGTCGAAGATGGTGCAGTCAGGCCCGCGGAGCGGCGCCTTCAGCACGAAGGCGAGCTCGACCTCAATGCGCGGCGCGTGAAAGCGGTCGAACGGAATCGGCGTGGCGTCGGCATAGAACATGTCGGCGAACAGCACGCCGTAATCGGGCTCGGAGATGCCGACCGCGTTCTGCATCGCCTTCGAAGTCAGGCCGATCTTGTGCCCCTTGATGATGCGGCCGCGGTCGAGCTGAAGCTTCGTCCAGGCGCGCTGGATGGCGTAGGCATCCTCGATGGCGAAGTCGGGATATTCCTTCGAGAACATCGGGATCAGCGTCTTGCTGCGCTCGGCCTCATCCAGGCGCGCGGCCAGGCGTTCGATCGTGGCGGTATCAAGCATGGCTTACTGCTCCGCGGCGACGGCGTTGCGCAGCACGCCGATGCGGCTCGACTCGACCTCGACGACGTCGCCCACCCTAAGCCAGCGCGGCGGATCGAAACGCGCGCCCGCGCCCGTCGGCGTGCCTGTTACGATCAGGTCGCCGGGCTTCAGGGTGGCAAAGGTCGAGAGATAGGAGATCAGGAAATCGAACGGGAACATCAGCCGCTCGGTCGTGTCCTGCTGCCGCACCTCGCCGTTGACGCGCGTGATGATGTCATGAGGCCCGCGCGGATCGAGCTCGTCAGACGTGACGATCCACGGCCCGATGCTGCCGGAGCGATCGAAATTCTTGCCCTGGGTGACGTTGAACTTGCCGTGACGCAGCCAGTCGCGGATCGTGCCCTCGTTGCACAGGGTCATGCCGAAGATATGCGCGAAGGCCTGTTCGCGCGGGATGTGACGGCCGCCCTGGCCGATCACGATGACGAGCTCGCCCTCGTAGTCGAGCTGCTCAGATACATGAGGCTTCTCCAGCGGCTGGCCGGAGCCCGTCATCGACGAGATGCTGCGCACGAACAGACTGGGATATTTGGGCAAGTCCGAACTGTCTTTATACTCGGCGTTGCGCTCGGCGTAGTTGACGCCGATGCACCAGAGCTTTTCCGGCGCCAGCACCGGCGGAAGCAGGACGAGGCTTTCCAGCGCGTGGTCGGGCTTTTGTCCGGCCACCGCTTCCTGCGCGTCCGCGAGCGCGTTGGCCGCGATCAGCGCTTTCACGTCGGAAAAATCGCGTCCGATCCGCCTGGTCAGATCGACGACACCGCCATCCACCACCGCGCCATAGCGCGGCTCTCCGTCCAAGAGATAGCTTACGAGTCGCATTGTCGTGTTCTCCAATGGTCTTCAGGCACGAGGGCCCGCGCGATAGGCCGCGCGCTCAGTCTTTGGATTTGGGCGTCTGGAAGACGGTGTTCAGCGTCACGATCTCGCCGAGACGGGCGTAGCGCGGGCCGCCGATGCGCGCGATCGGGTCGAGCGCCGCGGTCTCGACCTTGCCGTCGTTCACGAGGCCGTCGCGGATGTGGAACATCACGACCTCGCCGACGATGAGCCGGCTGCGAGCCTCGCCGAATTCGAGGCACTGCCGGAAACGGCACTCCATCGCCACGGGTGCCGCCGCAAGCCGCGGCACCTTGATCCGCTCGCACGGCAGCGTCTCCAGACCGAGATGCTCGACCTCGCTGATTTCAGGCGGATGCTCGACCGAGCTGTCGTGCACCGCGGACATCAGCGGGGTATCGGCGATGTGGATCACATATTCCTCGGTGTCGAGGATGTTGTGCGCGGTGTCCTTGTAGTCGGCACCCTTGCGGCCGACGCTGATGGCGAGCATCGGCGGCTTCTGCGAGACGAAGGTGAAGGCGCTGAAGGGGGCGAGGTTGAGCACGCCGGAGCGCGACAGGCTCGTGACCCAGGCGATCGGGCGCGGCACCACGATGCCGGTCATCAGCCGGTAGATGCGCTCCGCGCCGAGCTCGGTGGGGTCGATCCGCATCGATCAGTCAGCCTTGATGTTGGCCTTGCGCACGACCGGAATCCACTTGGCGTCCTCGCGCTCGAGATAGGCCTTGAACTCGGCCGGCGTCATCGGGGTGGATTCGCCGCCAAGCTTTTCGAACTTGTCGATCACACCGGGATCTTTCAGGATCGCAATCAGCGTCTCGTGAAGTTTGTCGACGATCGGCGCCGGCGTGCCAGCAGGCGCGAACAGGCCCGTAAAGGTCTGGCCGTCGAAGTCCTTGTAGCCGAGCTCGACGAAAGTCGGCACGTCAGGCAGCGACTTCAGGCGGTGCGGGCTGGTGACGGCAAGCGCACGGAACAAGCCGGCCTTGATGTGCTGGAGGCTGACCGTGAGCTGGTCGAATGCGAACTGCACCTGGCCGCCCAGGAGATCGTTGATCGCCGGCGCGTTGCCGCGGTAATGCGCGGTGACCCATTGCAGGTCGAGGCTCGACTGCATCAGTTCGCTGAGCAGATGGTTGGTGGTGCCGGGGCCCGGCGAGGCCATGGTCAGCTTGCCGGGCTCGCGCTTGGCGAGCTCGATGAATTCCTTGAACGTCGTGGCCTGCACGGACGGGTGCACTTCGAGCACCAGCGGCGTCATCGAGATCGTCGAGATCGGAAGAAAATCCTTCTTCCAGCTATAGGCCTCGCGCTTGTTGATCTCGGTCGCGAACAGCACCGGGCCGTTGGCGCCGACGAACAGCGTGTAGCCGTCGGGCGCCGATTTCGCGAAGGCTTCGCCCGCGATCATGCCGCCGGCGCCGGCCTTGTTCTCGATGATGAAGGGCTGGCCGAGCTTTTCCTGGAGCTTGTCGGCGACGATGCGCGCGGCGCTGTCGACATTGCCGCCGGCCGGATAGGGCACGATCAGCTTGACGCTGCGCGCCGGCCATTGCTGGCCCGATGCGGGTCCCGCCAGCATCGCGGCTGCGGCAGCTATGGCAATCCAGATTAATCTCATGTTAACCTCCCGGCGGCGCTTCCAATTCCATATCGAATGCCGTGACGTCGCGCATGGCGCTCGATCGCGGCGCAATCTCCAGATGAGCGCTTTACCTGTCGAGTGAATTGTGGCGTTCTTGTCCATAATATGGACAAGACAAACTCCGCAAGATCCGCCCGCGGAACGGCAGAGCCGCGACAGGGCGCGCAGGCGATCCGGCGCGCGCTCGCGGTGCTGCGTATTCTTGCCGCAGGCCGCGAAGACGGCGTGCCGCTGGCCGAGGTCGTGCGCGCGACCGGCCTCACCCGCCCGACCGTGCATCGCATCGTCCACGTGCTGATCGAGGAAGGCATCGTCGAACGGTACGAGCGAACCGGCCGCTACGCGATCGGCAACCAGGTGCCGGAGCTCGCACTTGCGCGCCCGCGGCCGTCGCGGCTGCTGGTCGCGGCAAATCCGTCGCTGCGGCGTGCCTCCACCGAGATCGGCGACACGCTGTTCCTGACGGTGCGGACCGGCAACGACACGCTGTGCGTCGATCGCAGGATCGGCATCTATCCGATCCAGGTGCTGTCGATCGAGATCGGCGCGCGCCGGCCGCTCGGCGTCTCTAGCGCAGGCGTCGCCATCCTCGCCGCGATGCCGGCGCAGGATGCGCGAAAAATCGTCGCGGCCAACGAGAAGCGATTCGGGGCCTACCGGACCGACGTCGCGACGGTGATCGGCCAGATCACGGCCGCGAGACGGCTGGGATACGGCATGAGGGAGATCGGCCTCGTGCAGGGCACGAAATCGATCTCCACCTGGATCAAGACCCCGGACGGACAGCCTGCCGCGGCGATCACCGTCTCCGCCGTTCGGACGAGGCTCGGCCCGCGCCGCGAGCATGAGGTGGCGGAGATTTTGCTGCGGGAGGCGCGGATCATCGAGCAGGCGATCGGCGGGAACGTTAGCTAGCGCGGACGGTGCCGCTTCACCTCTCCCCGCTTGCGGGGAGAGGTCGGATCGCCCCCGGCGATGCGAAGCATCGTCCGGCGCGATCCGGGTGAGCGACTGTGTTCGCTGTCAAGCGGGTTGCCATGGTGTTTTCGTCCTGATCATGACGTTGAGGATGGTCAGCAGCTTGCGGGCGACGGC
>NZ_JBEPQI010000018.1:0-190952 GCF_040547725.1 Bradyrhizobium sp. LA2.1 | reverse complement strand
CCGTGCGATCTTTCCGCGAAAGGCGGACTTCTCTTGCTTCAGGGATCATCCATATCTTGAATCACGACTCACGTTCCAAGAAAAGTGGGTACTAGCGCCCCGGATCGCGCGGCGAAACGGCTTTGTGGCGGGTGGTTGTGCGAGTCCCGTAGCCCGGATGAAGCGAAGCGCAATCCGGGGCCGGTGCTAGTGGTTATAAAGTCGGTTGCTGCGAGTCGGCCACCTGATGTCTGCTTCTCCCCCAACAGCGGCGCGGGAGCGGACATCGCGGACATCGCGGACTTCGCCTTCGGGCCAAAAGCGGAAGAACATGAACCAGCTGGTCATTGGCCGAGCTGCCGCGGAACCTGCGAGCCCTTGCCCTGCGGGCACCATGGTCCCGCACTATCCGAGAATACAGGTCGATCTGAACGCGCGTTTCGTCTAAACTTGCAGCAGGGTCACTTTGGGAAGAGACCCCAGATCCGTACGTCTCCTGAGAACGCCTCGAACGCTCAAACCAGACCCTCTCAACGGCGAGAACAGGTCCATGAGCAAACCTCGCTTGCGAGATATTTCGCAGAAATCCGACACTTCCCAGTTGCCGATCGGCGAGTGTCCCGATGCGGAAATGACGCGCGTACTCAAGACGAAGCCCGTTCAAATGGCATCATCGTCCTGCGGCGCGATCACATTTTGGAAGCATGATCCGCTGCACGACGTCGTCAAGCCCATGGACGATCACGTCATCATGACGTTCCCCGCCGGGTCGGTGCGGTTCGAGCGCCGTAACGGGAAAGCATTTGTGAATGGAATGACGCGTCCCGGGACCGTGACAGTCATTCCGGCCGGTTCGAGCTCACGATGGGACATTTACCAGCCTCTGAATGTCGTTCAGCTCTACCTGCCGCACGCAACGCTCCAGCGCGTTGCCCACGAAGCCGACGTGGCCGCTCCTGGTGATCTCGTGGAGCGAACGGTCCATCCCGACCCCGTTACATCCCGATTGCTCCTGAGTGCTGCGGATGTGCTGGAAGGCAGCGCAGCCTTGGATGCCCTGTTCAGGCATCAGATGACTGATCTTCTGGCGACGCGCCTGCTGGTTGCCCACGCAGGTTCGCCTGTAACGGTCCAGCCGGTCACCGGCGGGTTGTCGCCCAAGGCGCTGTGTCGCGCCATCGAACGCTTGCGTTCGGACAGCAATGCGGACGTCTCGCTCGCGGCGCTGGCATCCGATGCCGGCCTTTCGCGCTTCCATTTCTGCCGCGCCTTCAAGGGAAGCACCGGGCTGTCGCCGTATGCCTGGCTACGCCAGCACCAGCTCGAGCAGGCCATGAACATGCTGCGCGACACCGACGACTCGATCGTGTCGATCGCAGCCGCGCTTGGTTATTCCTCGCAGACCGCCTTCGCTGCGGCATTCAGGAAGCTGACCGGCGATACCCCGAGCGGTTGGCGGCGACGCACGCGGTGAACATCTTCTTCGCCGACGCGATGCAGCTGCGCGCTAATGAGTCCGCGTCCTGGAGTCCCGGATTGCGCGGAGCCTGTCATCGGGCGGCGCTTTGCGCCGACCCGTTGGCTCCATCCGGGCTACAAGAAAATCAGTGCGCCTCGGGCGCGGCCATCGACAACCGCACGGGTTCGTCGACATATTTCATCACGGCGGACTGGTAGAGCACGAACAGCGGCTGGTAGGTCTGGGCCGCGTCGTCCTCGACCATCGCCATGCGGCGGTTGTCGAGCATCAGCCAGTGGCCGTCGAGCCTTGCTGCGGCAACCGCATGCTCTTCGCCGGCCCTGACGTCACGCACCACGACGATGCGGAGGTCCTCATTGGCAACGCCGGCGAGCCGCAGCGCGGCCAGCTTGGCGATGGCATAGTCTTCGCAATCGCCGGCGCCCCGCGCGAAGGTCGCGAGCGGCGAGCTCCAGACGTCGTCGGCGCCGTCATTGGCGGCCCGGATGGCAAGATTGATGGCGCGATTGGTCTCACCCAGCTTCGCGCGGCCGTCGCGGCTGCGGGCCTGGTCGACGATGGCGATCAGCTTGAGCGCCGCGGGCGACGCGCAATTGTCCCGGTCGCCGTCGCACAGCGCGAGCTGCACCATGTCGTCGTCGAGCTTCTGCTTCAGCGCGAACCATTTCTGCTGGAGGCTGCCGGACGAGATGGCGAAGGCGAACACGCCGAACGGCTCGGCGGATCTGCGCACGAGGACGCCGGCTCCAGGCGACAGCAGCGTGCCGGCGCGGAGCTCGGCGGCCGATCCGAGCAGGATCAATCCGCACAGCACAAGGACAGCGCGCCAGGCGCGCGAGCGAGCAGCGGTCTCCATCTGACATCCCCTTCCGGCTTCGCCAGGTCCCCCTCGACCTGTACGTGCCGGGCTTTGTTGCTTTCGCGGAGATAGTGCGAGACGGGCCGTTTTGTTCTGCTTAATGCGCCCGGCAGGGGTCCCAAAACCGTGGGACAGGCTGAAACGGGCCTGTGCAAATTGCGTAAAATTTTACGATTCGCCGGCTAGGAGGGCTCCGTCGCCGCGAAATGGAACCAATTGCAGGGAGAAGTTGCGGGAGGGCTGATTCTACCGCTTATGGCTAACAGCCCGTTATTTCACGGGTTCTGTTAGTTGGGTCACAGATTCTGCCCCGTATTTGTCGCAGGATGCTGCGGGGTACTACGAACAAAAGATGACACAAGTATCCGTCGTTCGATAGGGGCGACTGATTACTTTGGATGACTGGGAATGCGTGAAAATAAGCCGAAAACCGACCTCTGAATATTTGAAGAATTACTTCGGCTTCTCTGTGAAGGCGCCGCTATTGGGGACTCCTCCAGCCAAGTGATGGGAATCACACAAGCAATAGATGGTTTCGCTAAGGACTTGGTAATGCTATTCAAGCTTAGGCGGTCGTTACTTACTTAGATTTTAACTCTTTTTGCGGTGCCCCCCGGTTGAATTACGCTGGCAAATTTGACGCCACGATTCCCCTTGATGGCGAGGGTTCCCGCTCGGCCGCGGACGTTCATATCGATTCCTTTACGGCCAAGACTTTTATCGCCAAGCCTTTTGTCGCGAAGGCGCACGGTCACGTGCCCGACGGCACGTTCGTTGTTCCCGATGCTAACCTGATCTTCAATGGCGAGTTCAAGCGCGCAGGTCTCGACCTCGTGCTGTCCCACGAGGGGCATGAGTTCGTCGTTCACGATTATTTCAAGGGCGACAAGCGCGCAGCGATCGCCTCGCCCGATGGCGCCCATCTCACCGGCGATGTCGTCAACGCGCTCACGGGCCATGTGCAGGTTGCGCAGGCCGCGCCCGGCATCGCCGCCGCGCAGGTCATCGGCCACGTCACAAAACTCTCCGGCAGCGCGACCGCGGTTCGCAACGGCGTGTCGGTCATCCTGAACAACGGCGACAATGTCGAGAAGGGCGATGTGGTCTCGACCGGCGCGGATTCGACGCTCGGCATCACCTTCATCGACGGCACCGTGTTCGGCCTGTCCTCCAATGCGCGGATGGTGCTGAACGAGATGGTCTACGACCCCAACGGGTCGAGCAATTCCTCGCTGCTGAGCCTGGTTGCGGGCACCATCACCTTCGTCGCGGGCGAGACCGCCAAGCACGGCGACATGAAGATCGACACGCCGGTTGCCACCATGGGCATCCGCGGCACGGCGGTGCTGACCCAGATCAACTTCGTCGTTCCTGCCGGCGGCGGCGATCCGCAGCCGCAGGCGAGCTTCCAGGTGCTGGTCGAGCCGAACGGCACGACGGGCTCCTACATCCTGTTCGACAAGGTCACGCTGCTGCCGATCGCGACGGTCAACCAGGCCGGCCAGATGATCCAGATCAGCGGCGGCAACGTTTCGATCACCAACGGGCTGTTGTCGCCGGACGTCCAGAAGCTGATCACGGACGTGTTCACGCTGAAGTTCACCGACAACAACACCAACACCAAGCTGACCACGAACTTCACCGACACGATCACGCAGACCAGCGACGGCCTGGTGATCAAGACTCCGGCCGGCTACATCGCGACCGCGCTCTTCACCAACCTCGGTCAGCAGGGACCGCAGGGGCCCAGCGATCACACGACGCCTTTCAACCGTTACCCCGGCAAGCCTCTGTCTCAAAGCCTTGATCTCAACGGCAATGTGAAGACGGCGTTCGCGCTGACCGAGCGCGCGGACACGACCGGCGACACGACGCATTCCGACACGATCTCCGGCCGGATCACCTTCGTCGACCAGAACCTGGGCGATCGGCCGACGGTGAGCGTGAGTCTCGCCGATGCGCCGAACTACGTCTACAAGAGTGCCGGCCAGGACGTCACCGGCTCGCTCACCGCGCTCCAGAAGCAGGACATCGCGGCGACGCAGATCCAGATCAACGTCGTCGCCGACGGCGGCAACAACAACAACGGCTCGGCGGTCTGGGCCTACACGATCCCCGACCACGTCTTCGACTTCCTCGCGGCCGGCGAAACGTTGACGCTGACCTACATGGTCCGCGTCGACAACAATTTCTCGGTCAGCCCCGAGACCGCCTTCATCCCCATCACGATCACGATCACCGGCACCAACGACAAGCCGGTGATCACCACCAGCGTTCCGGTCATCATCTTCGAAGGCGGCACCAGCGTGCCGGGTGGCCCGCTCACCAGCGATGTGCCGACGACGGGCACGCTGAACTTCGACGACGTCGATCTCACCGACAAGCATACGGTGTCGGTGGCGCTGACCAGCGCGACCCTGCCTGATGGCACCGTTCCGCCGGGCCCGCTCGCGGCGTTCCAGAGCGCGATGTCGGTCGCGATCGCGGCGGGCGCCGACAGCACCGGGGACGGCACTGGCACCATCAATTGGTCGCTGGCCGATCTGCCGGTCTATCTCGCCGACTTCATCCCGAAGGGTGAGGTCCTGACGCTGGTCTACACCGTGACGCTGACGGATTCGCAAGGCGCGACCTCGCAGCAGACCATCACCGTCACGATCACCGGCACCGACGCGCCCGCGGTGGTGTGGATCGCGACCGACAAGGCCGGCGCTCCCTCCGGCGGCTTCTGGAAGGACGCGGCGAACTGGGCAACCGGTACGGTCCCGACCATCAATGACGACGTCATCGTCATCACCGATCAGCTGCACGGCCTGACGCCGTCCTATCCGGTGACGATCGACACCGCGGCCTACGCCAAGTCGCTGACGATGAACGATTTCGGTGGCCCGCCGCCGAAGGTGATCGTCCAGAGCTCGCTGACGATATCAGGCGCGCTCAATATGGGCGCCGATTCGATCCTCACGACCGCCGCGACCGGAACGATGTCGGTCGGCGGCAAGGCCGAGATTCTGGGCACGAGCGTGCTCACCAATGCCGGCTATCTGACGCTCGCGGGCGGCGGCGATTTCGCCAGCGGCACCAAGATCACCAATTCCGGCACGATCGAGCTGTCCGGCGGCACGCTGAAGACGCTCGCCACGATCCACAATGCCGGCGGCTTGCTGAGGGCCGATGCCGGCTCGACGCTGATCGTCGATACCGCGACAGTCGATGGCGGCACCGTCAGCATTTTGGGCACGCTGGAGCTCGACGGCACCAGCCTGATCGAGAACGGCACGCTGAACAATTCCGGCACTGTCAACGTCAAGGGCACGGTCGAGTTCGCCCACGAGACCGTGTCCAACACCGCGACCGGTGTGATCGAGGTGCTGGCCAACGGCTGGCTGACGATCCATCAGGGCTCCAGCGTTACCAATGCCGGCCAGATCACGGTCGACGCCAGCGGCAAGCTGATCGTCAGCAATGCGACCATCGGCGGAGCTGGTGCGGTGATCGACACCGGTGGCGGTGATGACGAGGGAGGCCCCGTCCTCAACGCCGGCATTCGCGGCGCCGGCACGATTACCAACAACGGTGAGATTGATCTGACCGGCGATGCCGTCCTGAGCGGCGGCATTCTGAAAAACAATACCGTCTTCAAGGTGAGCGGTGCGCGCAATGCGCTCAGCGATGAGACCGTCACCAATGCCGGCATCATCGAAGTGCTCGCCAACGGCGCGCTCGCGATCGAGCAGGGATCGACCGTCGACAATTCGAGCGGCAATGTCATCGTCAACAGCAATGCGGTCCTGACGCTGGACGACGCCACGCTCAGCGGCGGCGCCATCAAGGGTGCCGGCACGATCGACGTCACCGGCGCCAGCAAGATCGACAACGCCGCCACGCTCAGCGTCAGCGCGGTGACGGTCGAGAGCGGCGTCACGCTGACGCTGGACGACGCGACCGTTGTGGGCACCGCGATCGTCAATCACGGCACCGTCAATGTCGATGCGAGCAAGACGCTGACGTTGGACGGTGCGAGCCTGGCCGGCGGCACGCTCACCATCGCCGGCACGCTGGAATCGACCGGCGCGAGCGCGATCGACAACGCCGACGTCGGCAACACCGGCACGATCTCGGTCACCAGCGGCACGCTGACGATCGATCCCGGCATCCTTCACGCCATCACCAATCACGGTCAGATCGAGGCAGTGACAGGCGGCACGCTGAAGCTCACGACCGCCACCATCGCCAACGCCGGCGGCATGATCTCGGTCGACGGCGCGTCAAAACTCTATCTGACCGACGTTTCGATCAATGGCGGCAGCGTGACCAATGCCGGCAATCTCTACAGCGTCGCCGGCCTCAACACGATCACGGGCGGCGTCACCAACACCGGCACCATCGAGGTTCAGAGCGGCACGCTCAACTTGTCCGGCGGCATCACCGGCACGGGCACGCTGATCATCGACGATAACACGACGCTGGAGCTCGGTGGTGCGGACGCGCAGACCGTCACTTTCGCCGGCGGCACCAATACGCTCGCGATCGACAAGACGAGCCATGCCTTTACCGGCACTATCGCCGGTCAGGCGACGACCGGAGGCACCTTCACGGTCACCGGCGGTGCCGACATCAATTCGGGCAAGGGCGACGCGCTCGACTTCACCGCTTCGGGCGGGACGATCGGCAATCGCGGCAACATCGTACTGACCCCGAGCGGTAAGCTGACCGGCGCGACCAACGGTATCGTCGTCACTCAGAATGGCATCGGCGACATCTCGCTGACGACATCAGGCGACGTCACCGGCCTGACCGGCAACGGCATTGTGCTGCATGACGGTGCAAACGGTGCGGGCGATATCACGGCGACGATCGGCGGCGGCGTTTCCGGCGCGGTCGGTCTCGACATCGTCTCCCATGGCAACGGCGCAGTCACCGTCACCAACAACGGGCACATCTCCGGCACGACCTCGTTCGGCATCAATGTCGACCAGGACGATGCGGGCGCGGCCGGCTCGACGCACATCACCAACACCGGCTCCGTGGTCGGCGCCGATGGCGTCGCTGCGATCTCCATCCAGGAGAACGGCACCGGCACTGCGACTATCATCAACTCCGGCACCATCGGGCCAGCCGATGCCGGCAGCGTGACCTCATCGACCTATGCGATCGTCGAAACTGGCGGCGAGATCACGATCAACAACACCGGCCACATCAACGGCAACATCTCGGTTGCCACCGCCACGTTCAATAACAACGCAGGCGGCACCTGGACGGTCGCCGGCAGCGGCGTGTTCGGCGATGCGTCGTCGATCGTCAACCACGGCGACATCGATCTGCACGCGGCCTCGATTTCCGGGGTCGGGCTGACCATCGAAAATTATGGCGACATCGACAGCTGGGGCACTGCGTCGATCACGGGCGACATCACCAACACCGGCGCCGGCTCGATCGAGGTTCACACCGGGACGCTGACGCTGTTTGGCTCGCTGTCGGGCTCGGCCACGGGCGCGGTCGTCGTCGATGCCGGCGCGACGCTCGAGGTCAAGGGTGCGGTATCGCAAACGATCACGCTTGCCGGTGACGGCGCCGAGCTGGAGATCGATACGAAGGATTTCGGCGGCTCGATCGCGGAGCTGTCCGCGAACGACAAGATAGACCTGACGATGATCAAGTGGGGCCTCGGCACCAGCGCGGTCTATGTCCCCGATGCCGATCATCCCGCGAGCGGCGGCGTGCTGACGGTCACCGGCGACGATGGCAAGAGCATCAGCCTGACCCTGGTCGGAGACTATCGCGACGCGCACTTCGCGGGCAGTGATGAGGGTGGCCACACGCTGATCACGATCCATGCGGACGACGATGCGCCGACATTCACCACCACGGATGTGGCGCAGCTGACCGCAAGCTTCTCCGAGCAGCCTGATACCACCGGTTCGTCCTCGACGATCGACCCGTCGCCGGCCGCGACCGGCTCGATCGACTTCAAGGACATCGATCTGACCGACCGTCCGACGGTGACGAAGGTCGACCAGGACGTGACCTGGCTCGACGGCGCCACCGACCTCACCGCGTCGCTCACGCCCGACGAGACCGCCGCGTTGAAGAACGCGCTGACGTATCAGCTGACCGGCAAGAACAACGGTACTGTCACCTGGCACTATTCGATCGCCGACAACGCGCTCGATTTCCTCGGCCAGGACCAGACGGCGAAGGTTGTGTCCACCATCACGCTCGATGATGGCCGGGGCGAGACCACCACGACCGACGTCACCATCACGATCACCGGCAAGAACGACGCGCCGACGCTCGACAGCGCGACGCTGGCCGCCGTCGCCGGCAACGACAGCGATCCGGCTGGCAGCAAGATCCGCGATCTCTTCACGAACAAGTTCCATGATGTCGACACTGGCGCGACCTTCAAGGCCATCGCGGTGACGTCGGACGCCGCGACCGCCGACCAGGGCGTCTGGCAGTACAAGGTTGGCGGCTGCTGGGTCGATGTCGACTCGGTCGGTGATGCGAATGCGCTCGTGCTGAGCTCCGCTACGCTGATCCGGTTTGTGCCTGCCGACGGATTCAGCGGCGAGCCTGGCGCGCTGGGCGTCCACGCTCTCGACGACACCTATACAGGCGCCATCACCACCGCTGGCTCGACGGCGACGATCGATCTCACGGCAACGGGCCCCGGCGGCACCACGCCGATCTCGCACGACATCACCACCATCGGCACGAGCGTGACGCCTGCCATCGGCCCAGTCATCAATACCGAGAGCTTCCACGTCGAGCACATCCGCGAGAACAGCAACGATATCATCACCGATCTGGTGGTCACCGATACCGATTCTGGCGCGGCGACGGACATTTTCACCGTCACGGTGTCGACCTCGCATCCGGATACCAGCAGCGTCAGTGCATATCCGACGACGGGCTCGCTCGAGCAGATCAACACCGGCCTCGCAGAAGGTGCCGGCATCACCTACGACCCGACAGGCGCCAGCACCGAGCAGTATCCACAGCCGCCCGCGACGGACAAGATCACGGTGACCGTTGCCGACTCGACCGGCCATTCCGACACTGTGAACTTCATCTTCGTCGAGGGCGCCAGCAGCCAGGGCATCCGCCTGGAGGGCACCGACGGCAAGGACGTGATCTTCGCCACCGAGTCGAGTGACACGCTTATCGGCGGCGGCGCCAAGGACCAGTTCGTGTTCGCGCCGACGTCGTCGCAGTCCACGGTCCAGCACAGCGTCGACGATTTCGAGATTGGCCTCGACAAGATCGACCTGCGGCAGTTCGGCAGCATCAGCTCGCTGGACGACGTCAATATCGCTCCGCAATCGGGCGGCGCCCAGATCACGCTGGACAACCACGAGACGATCCTGCTGAAGAACGTGATCGCGGCAAATCTGAAGGCCAGCGATTTCATCTTCCACATCACCTGATCGCCGCCCGGGCCTCCTGGCGGCCGGCTCGCAGCTTGACCGCGGCAAAAAATCCATAATCCTCAACCGCCGGGGAATAGCCAATCGCCCGCGGACGCTCCATGATCGGTGCGCCCGGCGCGATGCAGGTCAGGAAGTCCGACTAAAATGAAACGTCTCAAGATCCTGCGGCGGTGGTTTGCGCGGAAGCTTGGCTTCGCGCGGCTGATGTGCCTTGCGCTGCTGGTCGTGTTCGCCGGCGCGCGGCTGTGGGATCCGCCGCCGATCCAGGAATTGCGGCTGCGCACCTTCGACATGTTTCAGTTGATCGATCCGCGCCACAAGGCGGCGCGGCCGGTCACCATCGTCGACATCGACGACAAGAGCCTCGCCAAGCTCGGCCAGTGGCCATGGCCGCGCACGCGGATCGCGGACCTGATCCAGAACCTCACCAGTAACGGCGCGGTGACGATCGGCTTCGACATGGTGTTCTCCGAAGCCGACCGGCTCAACCCGGATCTGGTCGCGAGCCAGATGCGCGATCTCGACGACGCCACCCGCGCCAGGCTGCGCGAGCTCCCGAGCAACGATCAGATCCTCTCCGACGCGATCAAGCGCTCGCGCGTGGTGCTGGGCGAGACCGGGCAGCCGGCTATCTCGTCCGAGATCGACAAGTCGCTGCCCTTCACCGGCGTCGCGACGGTCGGCGAAGCGGATGCCGAACGTTTCCTGTTCGAATTCCCCGGCCTGTTGCGTAACGTGCCCGTCATCGAGAAGGTCGCCGCCGGCCGCGGCCTGTTCTCGATCAAGACCGAGCGCGACGGCCTGATCCGCCGCGTGCCGTTGATCATGCGCGCCCAGGGCAACATCATGCCCTCGCTCAGCCTCGAGATTTTGCGCGTCGTCACGGCAACGCCGACGCTGCTGGTCCGGACCGACAAGACCGGTGTGCGCGCCGTGCGCCTCAAGGGCGTGGAGATTCCGACCGACAAGAACGGCCAGCTCTGGGTGCACTACGCCCGCCAGGATCCCTCGATCTACATCTCGGCGGCCGACGTGCTCGACAACACCGCGCCGCCGAACAAGATCGCCGGCAAGCTGGTGCTGGTCGGCACCTCGGCGGTCGGGCTGAACGACATCAAGACCACGCCGGTGTCATCGACCATGCCGGGTGTCGAGATCCATGCCCAGGTGCTGGAGAGCGTGCTCAGCGGCGCGGTGATCTCCCAGCCGAACTATGCGCTCGGCGTCGAGCTGATCGCCGCGCTCGTGATCGGCCTGCTCGTCATCATCTTCACGCCGAATCTCGGCCCGGTGCGCCTCGGGCTCGCGGGTGCCATGTTCGCCGCCATCCTGGTCGGCGTATCCTGGTTCTTCTACGCGCAGTACCGCTACCTCATCGACTTCACCTATCCGCTGCTCTCGACCACCGCGATCTATCTGACACTGATCTTCGCCAGCTTCGTGCGCGAGCAGCGTCAGCGCGTGCAGATTCGCGGCATGTTCGCGCAATACATGTCGCCCGTCCTGGTCGAGCAGCTCGCGCAGTCGCCCGAAAAGCTCGTGCTCGGCGGCGAGGAGCGCGAGATGACGATCATGTTCTCCGACGTGCGCGGCTTCACTACGATCTCGGAGAGCTACAAGCAGGATCCGCAAGGCCTGATCGCGCTGATGAACCGCTTCCTGACGCCGCTGACCGACGTCATCATCGATCAGAAGGGCTACATCGACAAGTACATGGGCGACGCCATCATGGCGTTCTGGAACGCGCCGCTCGACGATGCCGATCACGAGGTCAACGCCTGCGAGGCCGCGATCCAGATGCTGGAGCAGATCGACGCCGTCAACAAGGAGCGCGAGCAGGAGGCCGCCGACGGCGGTCACGTCTACATCCCGCTCAATGTCGGCATCGGCCTCAACACCGGCATCGGCGTCGTCGGCAACATGGGCTCCGACCTGAAGAAGAACTATTCGGTGCTCGGCGACAGCGTGAACCTCGCCTCGCGCCTGGAAGGCCAGTCGAAGGAATACGGCTTTCCCATCATCGTCGGCTCCAGGACCGCGCTCGCCGCCAAGGACAAGTTCGCGATCCTCGAGCTTGACTTCATCATGGTCAAGGGCAAGACCGAGCCCGAGGTGATCTACGCCATCGCCGGCCGCGAGGACGTGATGCATTCGGGCGCCTTCCAGCGCCTGCGCAACGTCACCATCGAGATGCTCGGCTGCTACCGCGGCCGCGACTGGCAGGGCGCGCTGGACGCGATCGAGCGCGGCCGCCGCAGCGAGGACGCCGACACGCTGGATAAGCTGTTCAAGCTGTACGAGGCGCGGATCAAGGAATTCCAGATCAATCCGCCGGCGGAGGGATGGACCGGGGCGTATGCGCTGCTGACGAAGTAGCGGTGTGAGTGTGAGAGCATCGCTGGTGCTGCACACTCACTGTCGTCCCCGCGTACGCGGGGACCCATACCCCCAGGGAGATGTTTATCGCGCGAGCCGGCAACTCCGAGTCTTCGCCAAACCACTCCCTGTGGTTATGGGTCCCGGGCTCGCGACTACGTCGCGCCCCGGGACGACAGCAGTGTTTGGCGCGCGAGCGTCCGTCTCCTCTTCGCCACCAGCATCAACTCCCGTAGGGTGGGCAAAGGCGCGCAAGCGCCGTGCCCACCATCTTACTCCGCGTGTAGAAGTGGTGGGCACGCTTCCGCTTTGCCCACCCTACGACACCGGCGTTTGCCGCCTTCACTCCGTCCCGATCGTCGTCAGATCCTGGAACCAGTGCTGCGCCTGCACGAACTGCTTGATCTTCGGCGACAGCGCGTGCGGGTTGGTGTCGTGGACGACCCAGACCAGCACGGCATCGTCGACGATCAGCGCGTGCGCCTGCGCGATCAGATCGTCCTGCTTGGCGGTGTCGAACGTCTGCTTGGCCTCGCTGATCAGCGCGTCAACCTTCGGGTTCTTGTAGCCGCCCCAGTTGACGCCGACCGGCGCGATCTGGTCGGAGGCGAAGAAGCGGACGATGGCGTAGAGCGGATCGGAGGTGACATAGGCGATGTTGTTGGCGGTGATGCCGGCATTCATCTCGTCGGCCGCGCCCTTGCGCCAATGCGTATATAATGTCTCGAGCTCGACCACCTTGAAGTCGATGTCGATGCCGATCTCCTTGAAGCTCTGCTGCAGGAATTCGTTCATCGGCAGCGACAGCATCTGGCCGGTGCCGCCCTGGGCGATGATGAAGGTGGCCTTCAGCGGCTTTGCCTTGGAGTAGCCGGCCTCTTCGACCAGTTTCTTGGCCGCGGCCAGATCGTATTTCAGCTCGAAGCTCGGTTTGCCGAACCACGGGCTCGACGGGTCGACCTGGCCCTTGGCCGGCTTTGCGAGGCCATTCATCAGGCCGACGACTTCGTCACGATTGATCGCGAGGTTCAGCGCCTTGCGCAGGCGGATGTCGGTCCAGGGCGAGCCCGGCAGCACGCTGAGGTGATAATTCCAGACATGCGGCGTGACATTGTCGACGATCTTCATGCCGGCGGCTTTCAGCTGCGGTACGGCGTCCGGCGCCGGCGTCTCGATCAGGTCGACTTGGCCTGCGAGCAGCGCATTGGTGCGCGTCAGCGCTTCCGGCATCGGCACCAGCACGATCTTGTCGGCCTTCGGAATGCGCTTCTTGTTCCAGTAGTCCGGATTCTTCGTGAGCTCGGCGAGCTCGCGCGGCACGAGCTTGGTCAATTTGAACGGGCCGGTGCCGGAGGGCTGGCTCGCGAACTTGTCCCAATCCTTGCCGAGCTTCTCGTACTGCGCCGGGCTCGAGACCAGGAACCACAGCATCTGATAGGGAAAGAAGGAATCGACCGTCTTGGTCGTGATCTCCACCGTGAAATCGTCGATCTTGGCGTAGCTCGCGACCGAAGGCAGGCGGGTCTTCACCTGCGCGCTCTGCCGCTTGTCGAATTGCGGCGCCTTGTCATTGAGCACCTTGTCCAGATTCCAGATCACTGCATCGGCGTTGAACTCGCTGCCGTCGTGAAACTTCACGCCCTTGCGCAGCGTGAAGCGCCATTTGGTCTTGTCGGTGTCATCCACCTTCCATTCGGTGGCGAGCCCGGGCACCAGCTTGCCGGGGCGGTCGGCGACGTCCATCTCCCAGGCGACCAGCGGATCGTAGATGGTGTACGCCGTGAACTGATAGGCGCCGGCGCCCCGATCGGGCTGGCCCGTCGTCAGCGGGATGTCCGCCATCGAGATGCCGTAGCGCACCACCGTTTCGGCGCGCGCCGTGATCGCGGATAACGCCAGCGCAAGCACGGCGAGGCAGGTCGATAGTCGGATACGCATGGCCCAAGGCTCCCAGGAGATTTCAGGGCCAAACTTGCAATCTTGATGCCAGAATAGGCAGGACGGTGCCTTTGCCGACACGTGATCACACAGACTTGTCGTCGCAGGGGCAATTTGCAGAAAAAGTTTCCCCATTGGCATAGCCATTGCATACGTTTGCATCAAAATTAGTCATTGAAAGCCGGAAGAGGACTGAGACGATGCTTATGAAGACAACCACCCGCGCGGCGCTGATTGCTGCGCTGGCTCTGACGACTGCGGCCGCGTGGCCGAGCGTGGCAAGCGCCGAAACCGTGCTGCGCATCGGCATGACCGCTGCCGATATTCCGCGCACATTGGGCCAGCCGGATCAGGGTTTTGAAGGCAACCGCTTCACCGGCCTCACCATGTACGACGCGCTCACCGGCTGGGACCTGTCCTCGGCCGACAAGGCGAGCGTGGTAATCCCGGGCCTTGCCACCGAGTGGAAGGTCGACGATGCCGACAAGACCAAGTGGATCTTCAAGCTGCGCCCCGGCGTCACCTTCCATGACGGCTCGCCGTTCAACGCCGATGCCGTGGTGTGGAACGTCGAGAAGGTGCTGAAGCAGGATGCGCCGCAGTTCGACGCCAGCCAGGTCGGCGTCACCGCGTCACGCATGCCGACGCTGGCCTCCGCGAAGAAGATCGACGACATGACGGTCGAGCTCACCACCAAGGAGCCCGACAGCTTCCTGCCGATCAACCTCACCAACCTGTTCATGGCGAGCCCGGCGAAGTGGCAGCATTTCTACGACAAGGCGGAAGGCGCCGACGCCAAGGCGAAGTCGCAGGCTGCGTGGACTGCGTTCGCCAAGGACGCCGCGGGCACCGGCCCGTGGAAGATGGCGAGCTTCACGCCGCGCGAGCGGCTCGAGCTGGTGAAGAATGCGGCCTATTGGGACAAGGCGCGCGTGCCCAAGGTCGACAAGATGGTGCTCTTGCCGATGCCGGAGGCGAACGCGCGCACCGCGGCGCTGCTCTCGGGGCAGGTCGATTGGGTCGAGGCGCCGGCGCCCGACGCGTTGCCCGAGCTCAAGCAGCGCGGCTTCAAGCTCTACGCCAACGAGCAGCCGCATGTCTGGCCGTGGCAGTTCTCGCGCGTCGAGGGCTCGCCCTGGAACGACATCCGCGTCCGCAAGGCCGCCAACCTCTGCGTCGATCGCGAAGGTCTCAAGGACGGCCTGCTCGCGGGCCTGATGGTGCCGGCGACCGGCACCTTCGAGCCCGGCCATCCCTGGCGCGGCAAGCCAAGCTTCGAGATCAAGTATGACAAGGCGGCCGCTCAGAAGCTGATGCAGGAGGCCGGCTTCGGTCCCAGCAAGAAGCTGACGGTGAAGATCCAGACCTCGGCGTCGGGCTCCGGCCAGATGCAGCCGCTGCCGATGAACGAATATCTCCAGCAGGCGCTCGCCGAGTGCTATTTCGATGTGAAGCTCGACGTCATCGAGTGGAACACGCTGTTCACCAACTGGCGCCGCGGCGCCAAGGACCCCAGCGCCAACGGCTCGAACGCGACCAACGTCACCTATGCGGCGATGGACCCGTTCTTCGCGCTGGTGCGCTTCCTGCAATCGGGCATGGCGCCGCCGGTCTCGAACAATTGGGGCTTTATCCACGAGCCCAAGTTCGACGAGCTGGTGAAGAAAGCGCGCCAGACCTTCGACCCCGCCGCACGCGACGCCGCGCTCGCCGAGCTGCACGCAGCCTCCGTCGACGATGCCGCCTTCCTCTACGTCGCCCACGACGTCGGCCCCCGCGCCATCAGCCCAAAGGTGACGGGCGTCGTGCAGCCGAAGAGCTGGTTCATCGACTTCTCGCTGGTGTCGATGCAGTAGTTCGCGCCACACGCTCAGTGCACCCTCTCCCCTTGTGGGAGAGGGTGGCTTCGCGGCAGCGAAGCCGGGTGAGGGGTCTTTCTCCGCGGATGCGGACCTCTCAATAGATGCAATTTCATCCGCGGACAGATACCCCTCATCCGGCGCTTCGCGCCACCTTCTCCCACAAGGGGAGAAGGAAGAAAGAAGACCAGTGCTCGCCTATATCGCTCGCCGCATCGTCTATGTCATCCCGATCGTCATCAGCGTGGCGCTGGTGTGCTTTCTGCTCGTGCACATCACGCCGGGCGATCCGCTGGTTGCCGTGCTGCCGGCCGACGCCTCGCAGGAGCTCGCGGCGCAGCTCCGCGCCGCCTACGGCTTCGACCGCCCGCTGCCGGTGCAGTTCGGGCTGTGGCTGCTGCGTGCCCTTCATGGCGATCTCGGCAATTCCATCGCGACCGGGCGTCCTGTGCTCGCCGAGGTCATGCGCGCGGTCAGCAATACCGTCACGCTCGCGATTGCGGCCGCCATCATCGGCTTCACGATGGGTATCCTGCTCGGCCTGATCGCCGGCTATTTCCGCGAGACCTGGATCGACAAGGTCGCGACCTCCTTCGCCATCGCCGGCGTTTCCGTGCCGCATTACTGGCTCGGCATGGTGCTCGTCATCATCTTCTCGGTCCAGCTCAACTGGCTGCCCGCGGTCGGCGCCGGGCCCGGCGGGTCCGCAGCCTGGGCGTGGGACTGGGCGCATCTGCAATATCTCGTGCTGCCGGCGATCACGACCTCGGTGATTCCGATGGGCATCGTCACCCGCACCGTGCGCGCGCTGACCGGCGATATTCTCTCGCAGGACTTTGTCGAGGCACTCCGCGCAAAAGGCCTGCACGAAACCGGCGTGTTTCGTCACGTCATCAAGAACGCTGCGCCCACGGCGCTCGCGGTCATGGGGCTTCAGCTGGGCTACATGCTCGGCGGCTCGATCCTGATCGAGACCGTGTTCTCCTGGCCGGGCTCGGGCTTCCTGCTCAACTCGGCGATCTTCCAGCGCGACCTGCCGCTATTGCAGGGCACGATCCTGATCCTGGCGTTGTTCTTCGTCTTCCTCAACCTGCTGGTCGACATCGCGCAAGCCGCGATCGATCCGCGCATCAAGCGGGGCTAGCCGATGAGCGAGCTTCCGTTGTCAGCGACCGCCGATGCTGCGCTCCAGGCCGCGCCCGCGACCAAGGCGCGCGGCTATTGGGCGACCGTCGGCCGCCGCATCACGCGCGACAAGGTCAGCATGGCCTGCGCGCTGGTGCTGCTCCTGATCTTCCTGTCCGCGATGCTCGCGCCGTGGCTCGGACTTGAAGATCCCTACAAGGGCTCGATGATCCGCCGCCTCCGCCACATCGGCACAGCAGGCTACCCGCTCGGCACCGACGAGCTCGGCCGCGACATGCTGGCGCGGCTGATCTACGGCGGGCGGCTGTCGCTGGTCATCGGCATTTTGCCTGTGATCCTTGCGTTCTGCATCGGCACCTCGCTCGGCCTCGTCGCCGGCTATGTCGGCGGCAAGCTCAACACCGCGATCATGCGCACGATCGACGTGTTCTACGCCTTTCCGTCGGTGCTGCTGGCGATCGCGATCTCCGGCGCTCTCGGTGCCGGCATTCTCAACTCCATCGTGTCGTTGACGGTCGTATTCGTGCCGCAGATCACCCGCGTCGCCGAGAGCGTCACCACCGGCGTGCGCAACATGGATTTTGTCGAAGCCGCGCGCGCTTCGGGCGCCGGGCCCTTCACTATCATGCGTGTCCATATCCTCGGCAACGTGCTGGGCGCGATCTTCGTCTATGCCACCAGCCTGATCTCGGTCTCGATGATTCTGGCCGCAGGTCTCTCCTTCCTCGGCCTCGGCACAAAGCCGCCGGAGCCGGAATGGGGTCTGATGCTGAACACGCTCCGCACCGCGATCTACGTCAATCCGTGGGTTGCCGCGCTGCCGGGCGCGATGATCTTCGCGGTCTCGATCTGCTTCAACCTGCTCTCGGACGGCCTGCGCAGCGCCATGGACATCAGGAACTAGGCCATGAGCGAGAGCAACACATCCGTTGAAATGCTGGAGCAGGTCGAGGACGTCGGCGGCGTCGCGCAACCGCTGCTTCAGGTCAACGGGCTGACCAAGCATTTTCCGGTGCGTGGCGGGCTGTTCGCCGCGAAGCGCACCGTGCGCGCCGTCGATAACGTCTCCTTCTCCGTCGCGAAGGGCGAGACTGTCGGTATCGTCGGCGAATCCGGCTGCGGCAAGTCCACCACCGCGCGGCTGCTGATGCATCTGATGCCGCGCGATACCGGCGACATCATCTATGACGGCATGACCGTCGGCCAGTCGCTGTCGCTGCGCGAGCTGCGCCGCGGCATGCAGATGGTGTTCCAGGACTCTTACGCCTCGCTCAACCCGCGCCTCACCATCGAGGAATCCATCGCCTTCGGCCCGAAGGTGCATGGCATGGCGGATGGCACGGCGCGGGCGCTGGCGCGCGAGCTGCTCGGCAAGGTGGGCCTGGTTCCTGCAAATTTCGCCAACCGCTATCCGCACGAGATTTCGGGCGGCCAGCGCCAGCGCGTCAACATCGCGCGTGCACTCGCTCTGTCACCGCGCTTGGTTATCCTCGACGAAGCCGTCTCCGCGCTCGACAAATCCGTCGAGGCGCAGGTGCTCAATTTGCTCGCCGATCTCAAGCGCGAGTTCGGCCTGACCTATCTCTTCATCAGCCACGACCTCAACGTCGTGCGCTACATCAGCGATCGCGTGCTGGTGATGTATCTCGGTGAGGTCGTCGAGCTCGGTCCGGTCGACCAGGTCTGGGATAACCCTGCGCATCCCTATACGCGCGCGCTCCTTGCGGCGATGCCATCCTCCGATCCGGACCGTCGTACCGAGAAGCCGCCGATCACGGGCGATCCGCCCAATCCGATCGATCCGCCCCCGGGTTGCCGCTTCCACACCCGCTGCGCGTTTGCGGAGCCGCTCTGCGCAAATGCAGCACCAAAGCTCACGGCCGTCGATAGAATGGGCCACGAGGCCGCGTGCTACATGGCAATTCCGGGTTCAGGCCATAGCCGCGCGCCCGCAGAGGAAACAGCATGACAAGACCGACACCCAAAGAGATCAAGCCGATCGCGCAAGTCGCGGGCGTTCCTGTCGATGACGAGATCGCGACGCGTATCTCCAATTCCATCGGGCCGGCCTTCGAAGGCTTTGCGGCCATCGCCGCCACGCTGCCATTCGATCTCGAGCCCGCGCTCTATCCGATCGCGCAGACGCAGAAGGTGTCGAAATGAGCCGTGAGCCTGCATTGATGACGCTTACCGAGGTCGCGCGCGCGATCGCGATGAAGCAGGTGTCCTCGCATGAGGTGACGCGCGCGCTGCTGCACCGCATCGCACAGTGGCAGCCGCATCTCAACGCCTTCATGTCGGTTGAAGCCGAGTCCGCGTTGAAGGCTGCCGCGGCCGCCGACGCCGAGCTCGCCAAGGGCAATGTCCGCGGTCCGCTGCACGGTGTGCCGCTCGCGCACAAGGACATGTATTACGACGCAGGCCACGTCTCGACCTGCGGCTCGCTGATCCGCCGCGATTTCGTGCCGACCGTCACGTCCACGGCCTTGCAGCGGCTGAAGGATGCCGGCCAGGTCCGCCTCGGCACGCTGCATCTGGCCGAATTCGCCTATGGACCGACGGGGCACAACGCCCATTACGGCCCTGTGCGCAATCCCTGGAACGTCGCGCACATCACCGGCGGCTCCTCGTCGGGCTCCGGCTCGTCGGTCGCGGCGCGCCTGACGTTCGCGGCGCTCGGCTCCGACACCGGCGGCTCGATCCGCATGCCCGCGCATTTCTGCGGCGTCACCGGGCTGAAGACCACCGTCGGCCGGGTCAGCCGCGCTGGTGCGATGCCGCTGTCGCAATCGCTCGATACGGTGGGCCCGCTCGCCCGCACCGCGGCAGATTGCGCACTGCTGCTGGCGCTGATGGCCGGCGCTGACCCTGCGGATTCGACCTGTAGCCACGAGCCGCTGTCGGACTATGTCGGTGCCGCCAAGGGTTCGCTCAAGGGCCTGAAAATCGGCGTGCCCGCGTCCTTCTATGTCGACGATCTCGACAGCGAGGTCGCGCGCGTGCTGGATGAGACCATCGCGGTGCTCAAGCGCGAGGGCGCCGACATCGTCACAGTCGAGCTGCCGGACCAGCGGCAATTGTCTGCGGCAAGCCAGCTCGTGCTCGCAGCCGAAGCGGCCGCCTTCCATAAGCGCTGGATGATCGAGCGTCCGCAGGACTATGGCCCCCAAGTCCTGATGCGGCTTCAGAACGGTCTCGCCGTTCCCGCCATCACTTATCTCGAAGCCATGCGCTGGCGTGGTCCGGCCCTCGCTGCGCACAATGCGGCCACCGCTGGTGTGGATGCGATCATCGCGCCGGCATCGCCGGTGCCGGCACCGACGATCGAGGAGAGCGACGTCGGCGGCGGCCCGAACGCGCCGGCCATGGTGCAGCGGCTGACACTGTTCACCCGCCCGGTGAATTTTCTCGGCCTGCCGTCGCTCACCGTTCCCTCCGGCTTCACCAACAGCGGCCTGCCGATCGGCATGCAGCTGATCGGCCGCTCCTTCGATGAAGCGACCCTGCTCACCATCGGCGCCGCCTTCCAGCGCGTCACCGACTATCACGATAGGTTGCCGAAACTGCCGTCATGACAAAGCTCGTCGAGATCTCAGGCCTCAACATCCGCTTCACCGGGGAACGCACGGTCTATGCCGTGAACGATCTCAGTCTCTCGCTCGGTGACGGCGAGGTGCTGGGCCTGCTCGGCGAGTCCGGTTCCGGCAAGAGCGTGACCCTGCGTGCGCTGATGCGGCTGCTGCCGAAGAAGCGCACGCAGATCACGGGCAAGGTCAACGTCATGGGCCGCGACGTGCTCGCCATGAATGAAGAGGAGCTGTCGTCGTTCCGCGGCCAGACCGTGTCGATGATCTTCCAGGAGCCCGCGCTCGCGCTCGATCCGGTCTACACCATCGGCGCGCAGATCGCCGAAAGCGTCGTGCGTCACGAAGGCAAGAGCTATGCGGAGGGCAGGGCGCGAGCACTCGAAATGCTCGAGGTCGTGCGCATTCCCTCGGCCAGGCGACGGCTGGATGCCTATCCGCACGAAATGTCCGGCGGCATGCGCCAGCGCGCGATGATTGCCCTGGCGCTCGCCTGCCGCCCGAAGATCTTGCTCGCGGATGAGCCGACCACCGCGCTCGATGCCACCGTGCAGATCCAGATCCTGCTGTTGCTGCGTGAGCTTCAGCGCGAATTCGGCATGTCCGTCATCTTCGTCACCCATGACATTGGTGTTGCGATCGAGATCTGCGACCGCGTCGCGGTGATGTATGCCGGCCAGATCGTTGAGCAGGGCACGCTCCGCGACATCGTCCGCACGCCGGTGCACCCCTACGCCAAGGGCCTGCTCGCCTCCACCATCCACGGCGCCAAGCGGGGGCAGCGGCTCGAGACCATCCCCGGCACCCCGCCCTCGCTGGCCGAAAAGCCGAACAACTGCTCCTTCGCCCCCCGTTGTGCGATCGCCCAGCCGCGCTGTCTGGAGCAACTGCCTGCGAATGTGGAGGTCGGACCGGGCCGGGCGGCGAGGTGCGTGCTGGCGGAGCCGGTGGGAGCGACGTAGCTCGTTCTCCAGCCGTACTACATCCCCGCGCGACACTGCGCTCCCTCCCCCCTTGCGGGGGAGGGCGGGGGAGAGGGGTCGCCACAAACTCAGACCTCGCTCGTGGCCACCCCTCTCCCTGCCCCTCCCCCGCAAGGGGGGAGGGAATGAGAGAGCGGCGCGTCCCTCACTTCAAATCGCGCACCTCTTCAGAATCCCTCTACGACAACACCGACTTGTCACAGTTCACCTCGCACCGCCGGCCAACTGCACTCCTACTGTGCATGGGGTTGTTTTCGACATTTTTATCCGAACGGACCATTCAGACCCCATTCATCCCGGTTCCGGTTCCATGCCCCCGTTCATGGAGAGGGACTTCAACTTATGTACATTTCTGGCCAAGGCCTCATCGTCATCCTGTTCGTCGGCCTCGTCGCCGGCTGGCTCGCCGGCAAGGTGGTGCGCGGCAGCGGGTTCGGCATCATTGGCGACATCGTGATCGGCATCGCCGGCGCGTTTGTCGCAAGCTTCCTGTTCCCGAAGCTCGGCATCCATCTCGGCACCGGGCTCGTGTCCGAGATCATCTATTCCGCCATCGGCGCCATCATCCTGCTCCTGGTGGTGCGGCTGGTGCGCGGCGGCGGCCGGCTCTAGTGTCACATTGGCTCGGTGAGCCAGAACTTTCGCCTCTCCCCCGCTGGGGAGAGGCCGCGATGTCTGCTATAAAAAGCCGCAAAGACTGTGAAATACCGGACTTGCGTGCGAGGCCGTCAGGGGTAGAGGTGGCCCATCAGGGACCTGGATTAATTCGACCGCGTTCGTCGCGGGGGAATACGATGTTAATCCGGGTCGCGTACCCCTGAACGACCTAGGAAATCAGGGGCGTTGCCCCTTACCCGAAAGAGATCAGAGTGATGGCAGCCGTACCCGGCGTCCGCCGTTCAGAGCTCGGTGACGCCTTGCGTGCTTGTCGCACGGCGTTCGTCGGCGTCGGCTTGATGAGCTGCATGATCAACCTGCTCTATCTGACTGGGTCGATCTTCATGCTGGAGGTCTACGACCGGGTTCTGCCGAGCCGCAGCGTTCCGACTCTCGTCGGCCTGATCATCATCGCCAGCTTCCTCTATATGGCGCAGGGCATGCTCGACATGATCCGAAACCGGATCCTGGGGCGGGTCGGCACGGCGCTCGATGAAGCCCTCAACAAGCGCGTGTTCGACACCGTCGTGCGCCTGCCGCTCCTGGTCGGCAGCCGCAACGAGGGCCTGCAGCCGCTGCGCGACCTCGACAATGTCCGCTCCTTCCTCGGCGGCATGGGCCCGAGCGCGTTCTTCGACCTGCCCTGGCTGCCGCTCTATCTCGCCATCTGCTTCGCCTTCCACGTCATGATCGGCCTCACCGCTCTGGTCGGCGCCATCATCTTGGTCGGGCTGACGCTGGTCACCGAATTCATGTCCCGCCAGCCGGCGAAGGACGCGATGGGCCTCGCCGCCCAGCGCAACGATCTCGCCGCCTCCAGCCGGCGCAACGCCGAAGTCATGGTCTCGATGGGCATGACCGGCCGGATGAACCAGCGCTGGGGCGAAGCCAACGAAAAATACCTCGACGGCAATCAGCGTGCGAGCGACGTCGCCGGCGGTCTCGGCGCGGTCGCAAAGGTGCTGCGCATGATGCTGCAATCGGCCGTGCTCGCGGTCGGCGCCTATCTCGTCATCCACCAGGAAGCGACCGCCGGCATCATCATCGCCGGCTCGATCCTCTCCGCCCGCGCGCTCGCGCCGGTCGATCTCGCCATCGCGCACTGGAAATCCTTTGTCGCGGCACGTCAGAGCTGGCAGCGCCTCACGCGCCTGCTGGAGCAGATGCCGCCGCAGACGATGCCGACCCAGTTGCAGGCGCCCACCAGTCGTCTGTCGGTCGAAGGCATCGCCATGGTGCCGCCGGGCGATCAGCGCCTCATCGTGCAGGACGTCTCCTTCGCGCTCACCGCCGGCAATGGCCTCGGCGTGATCGGGCCGAGCGGCTCCGGCAAATCGTCGCTGATCCGCGCGCTGGTCGGCGTCTGGCATCCGGTCCGTGGCAAGGTGCGGCTCGACGGCGCTGCGCTCGACCAGTGGGCCTCCGACATGCTCGGCCGCCACATCGGCTATCTGCCGCAGGACGTCGAATTGTTCGGCGGCACCATCGCGCAGAACATCAGCCGTTTCGATCCCGAGGCCACCTCTGACGGCATCATTTCGGCGGCGAAGGAAGCCGGCGTGCACGAGATGATCATCAAGATGCGCGAGGGCTACAACACCCAGGTCGGCGAGCAGGGCACCGCGCTCTCCGCGGGCCAGGCGCAGCGCGTGGCGCTGGCGCGTGCGCTCTACGGCAGCCCGTTCCTGATCGTGCTCGACGAGCCCAATTCCAATCTCGACACCGAAGGCGACGAGGCGCTGACCCGCGCGATCCGCAGCGCGCGCGAGCGCGGCGCCATCGTCATCGTGGTGGCGCATCGCCCGATCGGCGTCGAGGCGGTCGACCAGATCCTGGTGCTGCGCGACGGCCGCATGCAGGCGTTCGGGCCGAAGGAGCAGGTGCTTGCCCAGGTGCTTCAGCCGCGCGTGACGCCGCCGGCACCGATCAAGATCGTCAGCGAAGGCGGAGTGCCCAAGTCATGAGCACGATGGCTATCGGCGGCAGGAAGCCCGCCGCGAAGAGGACCGTGCGGGATTCCATCAGGTTTCATCTGATGCTCGGGCTGGCCATCGTGCTGGCCCTCGTCATCGGTCTCGGCGGCTGGGCGTCGACGGTGCTGATCTCGGGAGCCCTGATCGCGCCGGGCCAGGTCGTGGTCGAATCCAACGTCAAGAAGGTGCAGCATCCGACCGGCGGCGTGGTCGGCGAGCTGCGTGCCCGCGACGGCGACGTGGTCAAGGCCGGCGATATCGTGGTGCGGCTCGACGACACGGTCACCAAGGCGAACCTCGCCATCGTCACCAAGAATCTCGACGCCGCGCTGGCGCGCACGGCGCGGCTCCAGGCCGAGCAGCGCGGTGTCGACAAGATCGAGTTTCCGCAATCGCTCCTCGATCGCGGCAACGATCCCGACGTCAAGAACCTGCTCTCCGCCGAAACCAAGTTGTTCGACGTCCGCGTCAATGGCCGCGCCGGGCAGAAGGCGCAGCTCCGCGAGCGTGTCCAGCAGCTCAACGAGGAGATCGAAGGACTCTCCGCGCAGGAAAAGGCCAAGGACAGGGAGATCGTCCTGGTGCAGCAGGAGCTGGTCGGTGTCCGCGATCTCTATGAGAAGCACCTGGTGCAGATCTCCCGCCTCACCACGCTGGAACGCGACAGCGCCCGCCTCAACGGCGAGCGCGCGCAATACATCGCCTCGCGCGCGCAGGCCAAGGGCAAGATCACCGAGACCGAGCTACAGATCATCCAGGTCGACAAGGACATGGTGAGCGAGGTCTCCAAGGATCTGCGCGAGACCAACGACAAGATCGGTGAAATGATCGAGCGCAAGGTCGCCGCCGAAGACCAGCTCCGCCGTGTCGACATCCGCGCGCCGCAGGACGGCATGGTGCTGCAATCGACCGTGCATACCGTCGGTGGCGTCGTCACCGCCGGCGACGCGCTGATGCTGATCGTGCCGCAGGCCGACGATCTCCAGGTCGAGGCCAAGGTCAATCCTGTCGATATCGACAAGCTCCAGATCGGCCAGAAGACGCTGCTTCGCCTGTCTGCGTTCAACCAGCGCACCACGCCGGAGCTCAACGGCGTCGTCAGCCGCGTGTCGCCCGACGTCACCACCGACCAGCGCACCGGGCAGAGCTACTACACCATCCGCGTATCGATGCCCGCGGAAGAGGTCGCCAAGCTCGGCGACTCCAAGCTGATCCCCGGCATGCCGGCGGAAGCCTTCGTCCAGACCGGCGACCGCACCATGCTGTCCTATCTGATGAAGCCGCTGCACGACCAGCTGATGCGGGCCTTCCGCGAGAAGTGACGCGCGAAAGCGCGTCGTCCCGGAGCGCGCCGCACACTCGCTGTCATCGCCCGGCTTGACCGGGCGATCCAGTATTCCAGAGGCGGCTGTGATCGAACCGGGACGCCGCGGCGTACTGGATGCCCCGGTCAAGCCGGGGCATGACAGTGGAGCGTGTGGTCCGCAAACCGCCCTTCGCTGACGATTGCCATCGTTCTTTGCTATAGTTCGACTCATGTCCAGCAACCCGGCGGTCGAACAATGCAGTCCCCACCCTCCATCGCCACCAAATCCTTCACCGACGCCGTCCTCGCCGTCGCCCGCCTCGAGGAAATCTACGAGCGCAACACGAAATTCCTGCGCGACCGGTTCGAGGCCTATGTCAACGGCGAGGCGATCACGACGCGGGTGCGGGCCTATTATCCCTTCGTCCGCGTCACCACCGCGACGTATGCGCGGCTGGACTCGCGTCTCGCCTACGGCTTCGTCGCCGGCCCCGGCGTGCACGAGACCAGCGTCACGCGGCCGGATCTGTTCCGCGCCTATCTCACCGAGCAGATCGGATTGTTGATCCAGAACCACGGCGTTCCCGTCGAGATCGGCGAATCCGCCGAGTCGATCCCGATCCACTTCGCCTATCGCCGCGACATCAATATCGAAGCCGCAATCACCACCAGCGAGAATTCCCTTGTGACGCGATCGCTGCGCGATGCGTTCGACGTGCCTGATCTCGCCACCATGGACGATTCGATCGCCGACGGCACTTTCGAGCTTCAGCCGGGCGCGCCCGAGCCGTTGTCATTGTTTCGCGCCGCCCGTGTCGATTATTCGTTGCGGCGGCTCTACCACTACACCGGAACCGATCCGGAGCATTTCCAGAATTTCGTGATCTTCACCAACTACCAGTTCTATGTCGATGCCTTCGCGCAGCTCTGCCAGCAGCGGCTGCAGTCCGGCGAGGCCGGCCTCGAAGCCTTCGTCGCGCCCGGCAATGTGAGCACGGGCAGCGGCGGCGCAACCAGCGGGGTGGCGCCTGCCCGCGCGCCGCAGATGCCGGCTTTCCATCTGGTCGCGCCTGGCTATCGCGGCATCACCCTGATCAACATCGGCACCGGCCCGTCGAACGCGCGCAACGTCACCGACCACGTTGCTGTGCTGCGCCCGCATGCCTGGCTGATGCTCGGCCATTGCGCAGGCCTGCGCAACACGCAGCGGCTCGGCGACTATGTGCTCGCCCACGGCTATGTGCGCGAGGACCATGTGCTCGACCGCGAGCTGCCGCTCTGGGTGCCGATCCCGGCATTGGCCGAGATGCAGGTCGCGCTCGAACAGGCGGTCGAGGACGTCACCGGGCTCGAAGGTTTCGAGCTGAAGCGCCTGATGCGCACGGGCACCGTCGCGAGCGTCGACAACCGCAACTGGGAGATCTCGGGGCCCGAGGTGATCCGCCGCATGTCGCAGTCGCGCGCGGTCGCGCTCGACATGGAATCGGCCGCGATCGCCGCCAACGGCTACCGCTTCCGCGTTCCCTACGGCACGCTGCTGTGCGTCTCCGACAAGCCGCTGCATGGCGAGATCAAGCTCGCGGGCATGGCCAGCGAATTCTACCGCCGCCGCGTCGGCCAGCATCTCGAGATCGGCCTGAAGGCGCTGGAGCGGCTCAAGCAGCAGGAATCGGAACGGCTGCATTCGCGAAAGCTGCGAAGCTTCGCCGAGGTCGCGTTCCAGTAAAGGACAACGTGACTGTCGTACGAACGCTGACGTCTCTGTGAGCACAGTGTCCCGGAATATCGCGGCCGACGCAGGGTTATCACGTCGTCCGGGGCCGCTTGAACAGGACAGGAGGCAGACATGATCACAGCGATGATCAGGCTCGTCACGCTCGGTACATTTGCGGCAGTACTGTTGAGCTCGCCGGCCTTTGCCGCCGGCGGCGGCGGTGGTGGTGGCGGGGGCGGCATCAGCTCCACTGATCCCTATGCCGGAGCCTACGCGGATCAGAGGCTGCAGCCGCAGCCAGTCTACCCGAAGCGCTGGGGCACCAAGGCAACACACAAAGGCAGGAAGCCGAACAACCAGTCCAGTATCGGCGATCCCGCCTTCGCGGCCGGCTACCGCGTGGCTTATGACACCATCTACGAGCGAAACGACTATGCGACCGCGATCGAGCAACTAAAATCGCTCGGCCATGACGACCATCCGAACGTCGCCAACCTCATCGGTTATTCCTACCGCAAGCTCGGCGACTACGAGCAGTCGCAGGTCTGGTACGAGCGCGCGTTGAAGGCAGATCCGAACCACGTATTGACGTGGCAGTATTACGGGTTGTGGCAGCTCGAGCGGGGTAACCGCGAGCAGGCGCTCTATCATCTCAACCGGATCGCTGCCATCTGCGGGACGGATTGTGAGGAGTATCGATCGCTGGCCGCGGCACTCGACAAGCCGACCGGCACGGCGCTCGCCTACTGACGTCGGAGCCGGGCCGACCGACGGAAGCTCGCTGTTGATGAACATCGCATGACAGCGATGCCTCCTGGCGCGGGTGGTGACAAAGCGTCAGATTTTCAGCATTGTCCCGTTCGGGGGCGCGAACGGGACAATTGGATGCCGCTGTCGCGCGACAGGATCATCGGCCACGACCTCGAACGGTTGGCCTTCCGCTTCACGATGATGCGTGAGGATGAGGTCGTGCATTGCCAGATCAGCGATGCCGCGATGGACGAGCTCGCGGGCATGCAGGGCACCGAGAGCAGCGCGCGCCAGGCGCAATTCCTATCCCTGCGTGAGACCATCGAGCGGCTCGCGTCGGATATCTATGACGAAGCGCCGCGGGTCCAGGGATATGTGGTGCGGATCTTCATGCGGCATTTGGCAAGATAGCAGGGCATCCGCGCAACTCGCCACGGCTGCGAAAGGATTCATTAAGGGCAGCCTGTAGTTGCAATGGATGGTGGTGACCCGGCGTGAGATGATCTCTCGCGGTAACCCACACCAAAACTCTCACATGACCAGAAGATCAATCCTGCTGCTCCTCGTCGTCGCCCTGCTGGCCGGAAACCTGGCATATGCGAGCCTCTCCGGGCCGAGCGCGTTTGCGCGCGATTTCGATCAGAACATCGCGCGCTTCCCTTTGGCCGCGTCGATTGCCCGCAGCGATCCCGCGCTCAGGGCGGTCTTCCTTCGGGAGACCGAAGAGGCCTTCAACGAGGGCGGATGGCCCGCCGCCAATGGTGCACTCAACATGATCCTGGCGAGCGAGATGGAAGTCTATGCCGACGACGAGCACATCAATGCCCTGGACCGGGCGGAGCTGGCGACCCTCCTGAAGCTCGCGAGCAACCCGTTGGCTTGCAAGTCCTATCTGTTGGCCGGTTCCCAGCGCGGTGAGTTTACGGACGCAGCGCAAGAGGTTGCGGATCTTGGTGCGGCACATGGGGCGGCGATCGCAAACGGCTTCGAACGCAGGATGAAGGGTGTTGCCCGGACGCAGGCGGGCGACGCTGAAATCGCAGCGGTCGAAACGCAATTGCGTCTGGGGCCATTCGCGGAGCTCACCCGGCAGGAGCTTGGCGCCCAGTCGAGATACCTCGGCGGCAACGCTGCTCTGATGTGCAGCGCGGCGACCAAGAAGCAGCTCAATCTGCTTTCAATGGACAGTGCCGACTCGGCCTCCGCCTCGCGCAAGCGGAGAGCCGGGAGGTACGATATCGATATCGTAGAGGTTCGCGCGAAGCTCTGCCGCGAGCCCGGCAACGGCTTGTCCTGCTCTTAGGCCGGCGCGGCGCCGGGCCGAGGGCCGCGTTACGGCTTGGCGCTTTCGGCGAAATGCTTGCGAAAGAACGCAACGACATCTGCGTGAAGCCGTCGATGGAAATCGACGCGATCGAAATCCGGCGCATCGGTGCAGACGGCGGGGACCTCCCGGGCGTCCTTTGGGGTGCAGGTCGCAAGGAAGGAAAAATGTCGGGCATTGTCCACGAAATGGTAGTCCGGCTTGATCGGAAGCCTTTGATTGATCGCTGCCGCACAGCATCCGGATAGACCATCGGCATTCTGCGCGGGGTCAGAACTCCACAATTGAACCGGCACTGCTATTGCTTTCAGATTCTCCTCCGGGAAGACGAACACCGGATAGGGATCGATAATGACCGCGGCCTTGACGCGCTTATCATGGGTCGTCGGCTGATCAGGAAGCTCGCCGCTCTCGAGCTGCTTGCACGCCTTCAGGCTGGACGTCTCGCAATTCGGCAATCCCTTGCGCAGATCGGGATTGCCGCCGATGACGACGAGGCCAGTGTAGCCGCCAAACGAAAACCCGTAGAGCCCGATGCGCTGAGGATCGATGCGGGATGTGTCCGGCCACCCGTCGAGCATATAGTCGATCAGCCGGCTCATGTCCGTGGGGCGCTCGACGAGAACCGAAAGACTGTCGGTGCGGCTGGTGTCACGCATGGTGTCGCCGGGATGATTGAGCGCCGCCACGACGAACCCGGCATCGGCCAAAGCCGCAGCGGTGTCATGGTGACCGCCGAACCATCCACGGCGGCCGTGCGACATCACGATGAGTGGAAGCTTTTCTCCGGTGACCGGACATGCGGGCACGGCGAAGAAGGTGGCGCCACGCGCGTCCATCTCGCGAGGTGGCTCTGCACACGGAGTCCAGACCAGCAATCGGATTGCCGGTCCCGCCGGACCGGCAGGAATGTCGAAGTTTCTGACCCCGGCGGCTTGAGCCGTTGTTATCCCAAGGACGAGCAGGGCAGCGAAGACGAACGCAGGCAATTGCATCATTGCTCCTATCGCACCTGGGCGGTGACGCGCTTGCTCATGCGCCGGCACGACGGTCAGTCCGGCAAGAGATCGGGAGCGCGTGCGGTTCCCATGTGAGGGCGTTCACCCCTCCAGCTTCCTCAGCAACAGCTTCAGCGCGGTGGCCGCAAATACCTGCATGTTCGCAAACCGGTCGTTGTTGCCCGTCTCCAGCGTGATCACCTCCGCCGCGGGTCCCGAAACCGCCATGCAGCTGTGGCCGGCGGCGTCGCCGTAGCGGTTGCCGGTGGGGCCGGCGGCGCCGGTTTCGGACAGGCCCCAGTCGCAGCCGAAGCGGCTGCGCATCTGTTCGGCCAGCAGCTTTGCATAAGGCTCCGACGAGGAACGAAAGCCCTTCATTCCTTCGTCCGAAATATCCATCAGCACACGCCTGGCATCGCGGGTGTAGACCACGGCGCCGCCGAGGAAATAGGCGGAGGCGCCGGGCACCGCGAGCAGGCTGGCCGAGATCAGGCCGCCGGTCGAGGATTCAGCCACTGCAATGGTCTGTTTGCGCGCGATTAGTCGGGCCGCGACCTGTTCCGCAATGCCGACGAGCTCTTTCATCCTTCTAACCTCTCAGTCCTCGCAACGGAGCTGTGTCTTCCTAGCATATGACAGCGGCCTTGGCCGAGTTGCGGACGACGGGCAGGCCTGCTTGAATGGTGGGCAAGACAAAACGTGACGAGGAAACGTGAAGGAGACGTGATGGCGTCCCTGATCGCCGGCGGGGTGGATTGCGACGTGCATCCGGCCGTGCCGCATCTGACCAGCCTGCTGCCGTACCTGAATGACTATTGGCGCGATCAGGTGACGACGCGCGGCATGGTCGACCTTGTCTCGCAATCCTATCCGCAGAACTCGCCGATCGTTGCGCGTCCCGATTGGCGGCCGGAAACCGGCAAGCCCGGCGCAAGCCTGGAGGACATGCAGCGCCATCTGCTCGACCCCTTCCAGCTTAAGCACGCCATCTGCAATCCACTCTACGGCGTGCAGATGGTGTTTTCGGAAGATTTGCAGGCCGCTTTCTGCCGCGCGTTGAACGAGTGGCTGGTGAAGGAATGGCTCGATCGCGATTCACGGCTGCGTGGTTCGATCGTGATCCCCACGCAAAGTGTCGAGAAAGCCGTCGCCGAGATCGAGCGCTGCGCACAGGACCGCCGCTTCGTGCAGGTGCTGATGCTGGTCATGGGCGACACGCCGCTCGGCAAGCGCGCGCTGTGGCCGATCTACGAAGCGGCGGAACGGCTCCAGCTGCCCGTCGGGATTCACGCCGGTTCCGCCTATCACAATCCGCCGACTGCCGTGGGCTGGGGTTCCTATCACATCGAGGATTATGTCGGTCAGGCCCAGGCGTTCCAGACTCAGCTCACCAGTCTGATCGTCGAGGGCGTGTTCGCCAAATATCCGCGGCTGAAAATGGTGATGCTCGAATCCGGCGTCTCCTGGATCTCCCCTTTTCTCTGGCGCCTGCACAAGTTCTGGCGCGGGGTGCGAATGGAGACGCCATGGGTCGATCGCGCGCCGCTCGACATTGTGCGCAGCAACATCCGGTTCTCTTTACAGCCATTTGATGCGCCGCCGGAACCTGAGACATTAATTCGCCTGTTTGATCATATGCAGTCCGACGAATTGGTTCTATTCTCCACGGACTATCCGCACTGGCAATTCGACGGCCAGGACGCGCTGCCCGAGGGCCTCACCCCCGATCTCGTGCGCAAGATCATGATCGAAAATCCGCATGCGACCTATCCCCGCCTGACTTAGCCCGCTGCCAAAGGAGGCAAGGCGATGAACGTCCAATTCCGCGAGAGCACCGAAGCCGCTTCCCCACTGACCGTCAAAACCGCAATCGCGGACTGCGACATCCATCCGGCACGCGCCACCCGCACCGAGCTTTATCCTTATCTGGCGAAACGCTGGCAGCATCATCTCGAAGTCTACGGCGTCCATGCCTATCAGGGCATGATGGAAGGCCCGCCCTATCCGAAGGCCCAGCCCAACGCATCGCGTCGCGACGCCTATCCGCCGGAAGGCGGGCCGCAGGGCTCTTCGTTGTCCTTCATGCAGAAGCAGCTGCTCGATCCCAACAACGTGGAACTCGGGGTGCTTAATCCGCTCAACACTGGGCAGGGCATCCGCAATCACGAGCTCTCGGCGGCGCTGTGCTCGGCGATCAACGACTGGCAGATCGACAAATGGACCAGCAAGGACAAGCGCCTGAAGGCGTCCATTGTCGTCGGCAATGAGGACGGCCTGTCGGCCGCCGCCGAAATCCGCGAGCGCGCCGGCGACAAGAATTTCGTGCAGGTACTGCTGCTCAGCCGCAATGTCGAGCCGCTCGGCCAGCGCCGCTACTGGCCGATCTATCAGGCCGCGGAAGAGGCAGGACTTCCCGTCGGCGTGCACGCTTTCGGCTTCGGCGGCAATCCGATCACGCCGTCCGGCTGGCCTTCCTATTACATCGAGGAGATGGTGGGCCACTCGCAGTGCCAGCAATCGGCGCTGGCGAGCCTTGTCTTGGAAGGCGTGTTCGAGCGCTTTCCAAAGCTGAAGATGGTGATGATCGAGGCCGGCTTCGGCTGGGCCCCGTCGCTCGCCTGGCGGCTCGACAAGGTCTGGCACCGGCTGCGCAGCGAAGTGCCGCATGTGAAGCGGCCGCCGTCGGAATATATCCGCGAGCAGGTGTGGTGGACCACGCAGCCGATGGAGGACCCGGAGCGGCGCGAGGACCTGTTCGACGTCATCAAATGGATCGGCTGGGACCGACTGCTGTTCGCGACCGACTATCCGCATTGGGACTATGACGAGCCGTCGCGCGTGCTGCCGGCGGGCGTCAGCGATGCCAACCGCGAAGCGTTCTATCTCGGCAATGCGCGCAAGCTCTATGGGATTGCCGCATGATCCGGAAAAGTGTGAAGCGGTTTTCCGATCAGATCATGCGGAAGACATAAGCATGGCGCGGCACGTGATTGCGGCGGTGGATGAGCTTCCGCCGGGCACGCGAAAATTTCTGGAGATCGACGGACGGCCGATTGCGGTCTTCAACATCAAGGGCGAGTATTTCGGCCTGATGAACCGCTGCCCGCATCAGGGCGCGGCGCTGTGCGAGGGCCCGCTGATCGGGCTCGCGCAATCAAAGGAACCCGGCGAGATCGAATACACCAAGCTCGGCGAGATCATCCGCTGCCCCTGGCACGGTTGGGAATTCGACATCCGCACCGGCCAGTCCTATTGCGACCCCCGCCGCTTCCGCGTGAAGGCCTATCAGGCGCATGTCGAGCCGGGCGCGAGCGTGGTGAAGGGGCCCTATGTCGCCGAGACGATTCCGGTGAAGGTCGAGAGCGATTACGTGGTTGTGGAGCTTTAGGTTACTGTCATTCCGGGGCGATGCGAAGCATCGAGCCCGAAATCCATCGTGCCGCAAGAATGTTGGGAGAAATGGATTCCGGGTTCGCCTCTTCGAGGCGCCCCGGAATGACCATCAGTGGCTCACCGCCGGCGCCGCTTCACCGGTCGCATCGTACGTCGTCACCGCTTGGCGGCCACCGCGATAGACGATCGATGCGGCAATGATGCCAAGCGCAGCGGCGAACATCAGCCAGAAGCCGGGTGAGGCTTTGTTGCCGGTGTAGTCGATCAGCAAGGTCGAGGCGAATGGCGTGAACGTGCCGAACAGCGCAGCGGCGAGCGCGAAGGCCAGCGAGAAGCAGGTGGTGCGGACATGCGCCGGCACGATCTCGACGAGAGCACCGAGCATGGTGCCGCTGTACATGCCGAAATAGAACGAGAACAACATCTCGACCGCGAGCAGTTTGCCGAAAGTCGGCGCGGCGACCAGCCAGGACAGTGCCGGGTAGGCGGTGACGAGCGCCAGGCCGGCGATGGCGAGCAGTACCGGCTTGCGGCCGATGCGATCGGACAGCGCGCCGCCGACGGGATTCCAGAAGAAGTTGGTCACGGCGACGAGCAGCGTCACGAGCAGTGCGTCCTGCGTCGAGAGCTTCAGCACCGTCTTGCCGAAGGTCGGCGTGTACACGGTGACGAAGTAGAATGTCGTCGTGGTCAGGACCGCGATCATCATGCCGAGGATGACGATGCGCCAGTTGGCGAGCGCGGAGGCGAACACCTCGTTTGCCGTCGGGTGCTTCTTCATGGCGAGGAAGGCCGGCGTTTCCTCGAGCGTCCGCCGCAGCATGAAGATCAGGGGAATGATGAGGCAACCGACGAAGAAGGGAATGCGCCAGCCCCAGGCGGTCACGACGTCCGCCGGCATCACCTCGGACAGGATGAAGCCGAGGATCGAGGCCACGAAGATCGCGACCTGCTGGCTCGACGACTGGAACGAGGTGTAGAAGCCGCGATTGCCGGGCGTGGAGATCTCCGCGAGATAGACCGAGACGCCGCCGAGCTCGACGCCGGCGGAGAATCCCTGCAGCAGGCGGCCGATCAGCACGATGACGGGCGCCGCGATGCCGATGGTCGCATAGCTCGGGCAGAAAGCGATCACGACGGTGCCGATGGCCATGATGCCGAGCGTGACGATCAGGCCCTGGCGGCGGCCGATGCGGTCGATGTAGGCGCCGAGCACGATCGCGCCGACGGGGCGCATCAGCGCGCCGAGCCAGAACACGCCAAAAGTGTTGAGCAGCGAGGCTGTCTCGTTACTGGAGGGAAAGAACGCCTTGCCGATGGCGGCGGCATAGAAGCCGAACAGGAAGAAATCGAACTGCTCGAGAAAATTGCCGGAGGTGGCGCGCAGGATCGCGCCGATGCGCGACTTGATCTCGGGCGGATTGGTTGCTGGTCCAGCCATGACGTTTCTCCCCTGGAAGGCGCGGCCGGACCGGAACTCATTTCACGGCAAGGCATCAGATTGTCGGCTGCGACAATCTGTCCTACCCCTCTCGCGCGGGGCGCGGCGAGTCAATCGATTTCACCGGGGAAGCTGATGATTTTTCACGCTTTATTCTGCGTTGCAGCGATCATCCACTCGCGGAACGCGGCCAGCTTCGGCGCCTCGCGCCGGCCCTCCGGCGCGACCAGGTAGAAGCCCGCATCGGCCGGCAGCGCGATCTTGAAGGGCACCACGAGCCGGCCCTTGGCGATGTCATCCTGGACGTAGGAGGTCCGGCCCATCGCCACGCCGATGCCGTCGATTGCGGCCTGGATGGTCATGAAGATCATGTCGAAGGTGATGCCGGGCTGCCTGGCGATGTCGCCCGGAAGGCCGGCCGCCGTCAGCCATAGCCGCCAGTCATCGCTGTTGGCATTGGAGGTGTGCAGCAGCGGATAGCCTTTGAGATCCTCAGGCTGGCGCAGCGGCCTGTCGCCGCGCAGCAGCGACGGACTGCACACCGGAAACAGCTCGTCCGCCATCAGCCAGTCGGCGCGCAGGCCCGGCCATTGACCGCGGCCATAGCGAATCGCGGCATCGACATTGTCGCGCTGGAAATCGACGAGGCTGGTCGAGGTGGTGATGCGGACGTCGATGCCGGGGTGCTGCTCCTGGAAATCGGTCAGCCGCGGCAGCAGCCATTTCGCGGCGAGCGATGCCAGCGTCGAGACGGTCAGCACCTTGTCGTCGTCCTTGCGCAGCAGCCGGTCGGTGGCGAGGCGGAGGTCGTTGAAGGCGGCGCGGACGCCCGGCAAATAGTCGCGCGCTTCCGGCGTCAGCGCCAGCGCGCGGTTCTGCCGGACGAACAGGCGGATGCCGAGTTCCTCCTCGAGCCGCCGGATCTGATGGCTGATCGCGGTCTGGGTCACGTTCAGCTCGGAAGCGGCCAGCGTGAAGCTGAGATGGCGCGCGGCGGCCTCAAAGGCCCGCAATCCGTTCAGGGAGGGCAATCTGGCAGTCATCTGGCAGCAGGATGCATGACGTTATTTCATGCGAAGGGGTACAAATTGTCGTTTGTCGCAGCGCGGTAGCAAGCAGATATTAGCAGTCAAGTTAGCTCAAGGAGCTGAAAATGTCTACTTTGACCCACAATTCGATGACAAATCATCATGCGCCCGGCCTCATCCAGCAGATCGGCGAGACGCTTCACGTCTGGCACGAGCGCTACCGGACCCGCCGCGAACTGACCCACTGGACGGCCCGCGATCTCCACGACGTCGGCCTGTCCTGGACCGACATCGCCTACGAGGCTGACAAACCCTTCTGGCGGGCCTGATTGGCCGCCAGGCCGGCGCCGCCTGATGACAGGGGCGCCGGCGGTCCCTCTTTCCGCAGGGCATGTGTCATGAGCACTCTTCGCCTGGAAGATCTGAAGCAATATTCGGACGTGCTGCGCACCCGGCAGGGTGAGGCGATTAACATCCGCTTCGTCGAGCCGCGCGACACCGAGGAGCTCCAGCACTATTTCCGCTCGCTCTCGACCCGCTCCCGCTACAACCGCTTCTTCGGTGCGATCAGCGAATTGCCAAAGGGTCTGCTGAGCGAATTCCTCGATGTCGGCGCGCGCGAGCGCTTCACCGTTGTTGCGACCAAGATGGTAGACGGCTTCGAGACCATCGTCGCCGAGGCGCGCTACGCCTTCCATGCCGAAACCTCGACACTCGAGTTCGGCCTGTCGGTCGACGACCGCTGGCAGGGCCACGGCATCGCCACCGCGCTGATGAAGAATCTCGAATGCCGCGCGGCAGCTCTTGGTGCCGAGCACATGTTCGGCGACACGCTGCGCTCCAACGAGACCATGATCTCGCTCGCCCGCAAATCCGGTTTCGCTTTCGTCAATCATCCCGACGACTGGAAGCTGGTGCGCTTCGACAAGGAGATCGCCGTCGCACCGAAAGACATTCCCTGCGCGAGCTGGCGCCTCGCCGCCCTTTCCCGTCAGGCCGACAGCCCCTCAGCCTCGGCCTGACACCACTACGAGCCCGGCCTGGTCATCCAGAGCCGGGCCTTTTTTTGCCTTCGCTCAAGCGCCGTCATTGGTGAAGTCGGTCGAGGTTGCGACGGATCGCCATCCCGCCAGCTCCCGCGCAACGAATGCGTTCTTCGCCTCGATCCGCTCCACCGTGTCGCTGCCGAGCGGCAGGCGCAGCGGTGGGTTCTTGGCATCGACCAGCGTCAGGAAGGCCTGCGCCAGCTTGCGCGGATCGCCGCGCTGGCCGTGGTTGAATTCGACGGCGTGAGCGCGGGTCTTGCCGACGCTCTCGTGATAGTCGTCGATCACCTGCGCGGTGCGCGACAGCGAGGTGTCGTCGAGGAAGTCGGTGCGGAAGAAGCCGGGCTCGACCACGGTGACCTTGATGCCGAGCGGCGCGACTTCGCCGGCCAGCGCTTCGCTGATTCCCTCGACCGCGAACTTGGTCGCGCCATCGACGCCCCAGCCGGGATAGCCGGTGTAGCCGCCGACCGACGAGATGTTGATGACGTGGCCCGAGCGCTGGCGGCGCATATGCGGCAGCACCGCGCGGGTGACGCCGAGCAGGCCGAACACATTCGTGCCGAACAGTTTTTGCGTCTCAGCGCCGCTGGCCTCCTCGATCGCGCCGAGCAGGCCGTAGCCGGCATTGTTGACCAGGATATCGATGCGCCCGAAGCGCTTCACAGCCTGGCCCGCCGCCTCATGCGCCTCGGCCTCGCTGGTGACGTCGAGCCGGGTGGCCAGCAGGCGCTCGTGCGTGCCGAGGCGCGTGGTGACCGTGGACGGATCGCGCGCGGTCGCGACCACGGCATCGCCCGCCTTCAAGGCGGCCTCGGCGATCAACGCGCCAAATCCGCGGGATGCTCCTGTGATGAACCAGACACGCATGATGTTGCCCTTTCCATTTTGGCCCGGCGGTGTGCGGAGCCGATGGGCAAGGTGTAGCGGCTCGCCATAGCTGAGATAATCCGCTATATGCTTTGCAAGCTGCTGAGAATAATTCATCAATGCGGATCGACCCGTCCGACCTCGCGACCTTCCTGGCCATTGCCCGCCACCGCAGTTTTCGCGCGGCGGCGACCGAGCTTGGCGTCACGCCATCGGCGCTGTCCCACGCTTTGCGCAATGTCGAAGAGCGGCTCGGCCTGCGCCTCGTCAACCGCACCACCCGCAGCGTCGCGCTCACCGAGGCTGGCGAGCGGCTGTTTGCCCGCATCACGCCGGCCTTTCGCGACATCGACGACGCGCTCGAGGACCTCAACAATTTCCGCGGCAAGCCCGCCGGGACGCTGCGCCTCACCGCCGCGCGCCAGTCCGCGCAGCTGGTGCTGCTTCCGATCGTGACGCGCTTTCTGAAAGCGTTCCCCGACGTCAGCGTCGAGATCGTCATCAACGACGCCCTGATCGACATGGTTGCGGCCGGCTTCGATGCCGGCGTCCGCTTCGGCGAAACCATCGCCGCTGACATGATCGCGGTGCCGATCGGCCCGCGGCACCGCTTTGCCGTGGTCGGCACGCCCGCGTTCTTCAAATCGCACAAGCCGCCCACCACGCCGCGCGACCTGAAAGGCCTGCCCTGCATCCGCTATCGCTTCACCTCAGGCGCGCTCTATCATTGGGAATTCGAGCGCGGCGGCATCGAGCTCGCGATCGACGTCACCGGACCGCTGACGATGAACGACCAGGACCTGATGGTGGATGCAGCACTCGACGGCATCGGGCTCGCCTACGTGTTTGAGGCGCAGGTCGAAGCGCTGCTGGCCAAGCGCAAGCTGGTGCGCGTGCTCGCCGACTGGTGCCCGGCCTATCCCGGCTTCTTCCTGTACTACCCAAGCCGCCGCCAATTGCCGGCAGCGCTGCGCGCGTTCGTGGATTTTGCGAGGGCGCCCGCCGCGGCCCCTACTTCCCCGTGAACACCGCTTTCCGCTTCTCGATGAAGGCCTGCACGGCTTCCTTGTGATCAGCGGTCGTGGTCAGGCGGATCAGCCGTCCAGCTTCGTGGTCGCGGGCGGTCTCGAAATCGAACAGCAGGGCCTCGTCGAGATTGTCCTTCATGTAGCGCAGCGCGAGGCGCGGGCCTTCGGCGAGCGATTTGGCCAGCGCAAAGGCCTCGTCTTGCAGCCTGTCGTCGGGCACGACGCGGTTGACGAGGCCGATTGTCTCGGCGCGCGCGGCGTCGACGCGATCGCCGGTGAACAGCAACTCGCGGGCTCGCGCGGTGCCGACCAGCCGGGTGAGCAGCCAGGCGATGCCGTAGTCGCCGCTCAGCGCGATGCGGGCGTAGCCGGTGGCGACGAAGGCCGATTGCGCGGCGATGCGGATGTCGCAGGCCATGGCGATGGCGAGCCCGGCGCCGACCGCGGGACCGGGCAGGGCGGCGATGGTCGGCTTGCGCACCGACACCAGCGCGCCGGTGAGCAGCCGCTGCCGTTCCTGGAGATCGGCGACCTTGTCGTCAAAGGACATCTCGAGCTTCTTCGGGTCGCGATGCGCGCCCATGCCCTTGACGTTGCCGCCGGCACAGAAGGCCGCGCCCGCGCCGGTGATCAACAGCGCGCCGACATCGGGGCTCTCGCCACAGGTGCGGATCATCGTCCGCAGTGCCGGCGTCAAGGTGTCCGACAACGCGTTGCGCGCCTCCGGCCGGTTCAGCGTGATGACCGCGACGCGGTCGCGGATGACGCAGAGGAGTTCATTGGTGCCGGTATCGATGGTGGTTTCCGTGGTCATGTTTCCCGCCCTTGTAGGGTGGGCAAAGCGTAGCGTGCCCACCATCTGTTTGTTCATTCACGGCGGTGGGCACGGCGCTGCGCGCCTTTGCCCACCCTACGGCAGCGCGTCTAAAACTTCTCCACCCACGGCCGCAGCTCCAGCTCCCAGCTCCAGGCGCTGCGCGGCTGCTGCAGCACGTTCCAATAGCTCTGCGCGATTGCGTCGGGATCGAGCATCGAATCCGGCTTGTCGGCCGGCTCCGCGCGCGCCGCGCTGCGGATGCCGCCGTCGATCACGAAATGCGCGACGTGGATGCCCTGCGGCGAGAGCTCGCGCGCCAGGCTCTGCGCCAGCCCTCGCAGCGCGAACTTGCCCATCGCGAACGAGGCCGACTGCGCATAGCCCTTGACGCTCGCCGAGGCGCCGGTGAACAGGATCGCGCCGTGCTTGTTCGGCAGCATGCGCTTGGCCGCCTGCTGCGCCACCAGGAAGCCGCCATAGGCGCTGATCGAGATCGCCTGCGCGACATCGGCCGGGACGAGATCGACGAACGGCCCGCGCGTGCGGCCGCTGGCGTTGTAGACGACGAGGTCGGGCGTGCCGATCTCGCGTTCGACCAGGCCGAACAGCCGCTCGACCTCCTCAGGTTCGGTGGCGTTGCAGGCATAGGCCTTGGCGCCGGTCTCGCTACAGAGCGCGCCTAATTTCTCGATCTTGCGCGCGGCCAGCGCGACGCGGATGCCTTGCGCAGACAGCAGCCGAGCAAGCGAGGCGCTCAGGCCTTCGCCGGCGCCAACGATGAGGGCGATCTTGTATTTCGGATGTTCCATGGCGTGATCTCTCGGAGACGGGAAGCCGCTGATCTATGCATCCGCCGTGCGGACAACCAGCCAGGTCGATCATAATTCCGCAGAGCGAATTGCTCCTTCACGGCGATCATGCCTCCCTGACAATTTGCGGCTTTATCCGCCTTTGCGACTGGAGCATGATCGACATCATCCCAAGCGGCAAGCGATAAGAATTGCCGTCGGGTGGGAACGAAGAGGACGATCATGCACAAGCCGGTCACAGGTGAGCCAAAAAGTGTCGCGGCCGCACCATCCGGTCTGCTGGCGCCCGATACATCAGGCATGAATTTCTATCGCGCCGATCCGGCGCTAACGGATCTGTTGCGTATCCATCTGCCGGACCCGCTGTTCCGCCACATCGAGCCGCATCTCAATCGCCTCGGCGAACTCGCCGGTGGCCATCTCGACGATTGCGCGCGGCTCGCCGACCGGCACACGCCGGTGCTGCACCAGCGCGACAAGTTCGGCCGCGACATGCAATGGATCGAATATCACCCGGCCTATCGCGAGCTAGAGAATGCCGCGTTCGGCGAGTTCGGCATCCACGCGCTTTCGATCCGCAAGGGCATCATGGGCTGGCCCGACAAATATCCCGTCGTGGCCAAGCACGCCTTCACCTTCCTGTTCAACCAGACCGAATTCGGCATGGGCTGCCCGATCAACGTCACCGACGGCTGCGCAAAGCTCTTGGCGAATTTCGGCAGCGAGGCGCTGAAGGCGAAATATCTGGACGGCCTGACCCAGACCGACATGAGCAAGCTGACCCAGGGCGGCCAGTTCATGACCGAGAAGGAGGGTGGCTCCGACGTCGGTACGCTGACCACGCGCGCCGTGCAGGAGGGCGACCATTGGCGCCTCCATGGCGAGAAATGGTTCTGCTCGAACGCCGATGCCAAGGTCGTGATGCTGCTGGCGCGCCCCGAAGGCGCCGGCCCCGGCACGCGCGGCGTCGGCCTGTTCCTGATGCCGCGCTTCCTCGACGACGGTTCGCAGAACCACTACCGGATCGTGCGCCTCAAGGACAAGCTCGGCACCCGCTCGATGGCCTCGGGCGAGATCAAGCTCGAAGGCGCGATCGCCTATGCGGTCGGCAAGCTCGACCGCGGCTTCGTGCAGATGGCCGAGATGGTCAATTCGTCGCGGCTCTCCAACGGCGTCAAATCCACCGCGCTGATGCGCCGCGCCTATCATGACGCGATGACGGTGGCGAAGAACCGCGTGGTGTTCGGCAAGCGCATCATCGATCTGCCGCTCGGCCGCCGGCAGATGCTGAAGATCATGCTGCCGGTCGAGCAGGCGCTGTCGATGAGTTTTCTGACCGCCGACGCGCTCGACCGCGCCGAGGCCGGAAGCCAGGATGCAGCCGCGCTCCTGCGCATCCTGACGCCGACGCTGAAATTCCGTGCGACGCGCGATGCGCGAAAAGTCTGCGGCGACGCGCTCGAGATGCGCGGCGGCATCGGCTATATCGAGGAATTCGCCACGCCCCGCCTGCTGCGCGATGCGCATCTCGGCTCGGTCTGGGAGGGCACCGGCAACATCGTCGCCATCGATGCGCTCCGGCGCGCGGTCGGCCGCCACGGCGCCGAATCCGCGCTATCAGCCGATCTGCATGCGCGGCTCGATGATAGCGTGTCGGTCCCGCAGGCCTGGCGCGACAATTTGCGCGGTCTGGTCGATCGCGCCGTCGGCTTCGCGCGCGAGGTCGCGGGCAATTCCGAGAACGAGGCCGATGCGCGCCGCGCGACCAGCCTGCTCTATCACGTCGCAAGCGCGGTCGCGCTCGCCTGGGAAGCGCATCGCATCAACGAGATGCGCGGCGATGCGCGCCGGCTGCTGCTGTCGCGGCTGGTGATCGACCATCGCGTGGCGCCGAGCGATCCGTTCCGGCTGACGGAAAATGCCGCGCAAGCGAAGATCGCAGCGCTGCTGCTCGGGGATCGCGACGCCGGCATGAGCGAGGTTGGCGAACTGGTTCTGGCAGCGTAGGCTGCACTCCACGCTCAAACCAAAAGAAGCGATAGGGAGTGCTCGATGAAGGCCGCCGTCCTTTATGAAGTCAATCAGCCGCTGGTCATCGAGGATGTCAGCCTGCCGAAGCCGGGCCCACGCGAGGTTTTGATCCGCACGGCGGTCGCCGGCCTCTGTCACTCCGATCTGCACTTCATGGAAGGCCTGTATCCGCATCCGCTGCCCGCGGTGCTCGGGCACGAGTCCGCCGGCATCGTCGAGCAGGTCGGCTCCGACGTCACCTATGTGAAGCCGGGCGATCACGTCGTGACGTGCCTGTCGGTGTTCTGCGGCACCTGCGACAACTGTACCACGGGCCGCACCGTGCTCTGCACCGACACCACCGTAAAGCTGTTGCCGGGCGCCTCCAACCGGATGCAATGGTCGAAGCCCGAGAAGTTGCACCAGTTCCTCAACCTCTCGTCGTTCGCCGAGCAGATGCTGGTGCACGAGAACGCCATCGTCAAAATCCGCAAGGAGATGCCGCTCGATCTCGCCGCGCTGATCGGCTGCGGCGTCATCACCGGCTACGGCGCGGTCGTGAACACGGCGAAGGTGACGGCCGGCGAGACCGTGGCCGTGATCGGCTGTGGCGGTGTCGGCATGGCCGCGATCAACGGCGCGCAGATCGCCGGCGCCGGGCGCATCATCGCCATCGACACCAATCCGGCAAAGCTGCAGCTTGCGACCAAGCTGGGTGCGACCGACATCATCAATCCCACCGACGGCGACGTCGTGAAGCAGGTGCGCGACCTCACCAATGGCGGCGTGCATCATTCCTTCGAGGTGCTCGGCCGCAAGGAGACCGCGGAGCAGGCTTTTGGCATGCTGGCGTCCGGCGGCACGGCCACCATCGTCGGCATGATCCCGTTCGGTCAGAAGATCGAGCTGCACGGCTTCGACTTCCTGCGCGAGCGCAGGATCCAGGGCTCGTCGATGGGCTCCAACCATTTTCGCGTGGACATGCCGAGGCTGGTTGATTTCTACCTGCGCGGCCGGCTGCACCTCGAGGATTGGATCTCGGCCAAGCTGAAGCTCAGCGAGATCAACGAGGGCTTTGCCAACATGAAGGCCGGCAAGACGCTGCGCAGCGTGATTGTGTTTGATAGCTAGCAACCGCAATGACGGTGTCATCGCCCGAGAAAGCGGGCGATCCAGTACTCCGCGACGGAAGCTGTGTGAACCGACTATTGCCGCGGCGTACTGGATGCCCCGGTCGAGCCGGGGCATGACAGCAGAGTGTGAGGATGGCTTGCCTAACTCACCGCGACACGTGGGCTGATACCGCGAGCCACGTCCCGTTCTTCTTCGTCCAGCAATCAGTGTACCGCCCTGTCGCCTGCTGGCCGTCGGCGGTGGTGTAGCTGGTGGCTGCGTGGATGATGGCAAAATCGCCCATGATGCGGATGATGACATCATGCGCATGCAGATTGCGGATCGCGATCGGCCGTGCCGTCTGCTCCAGGAAGGCTGCGCGATCGACCAATGTCTTGTCGGGATTGGAGCAAAAGAACTCCGGCGCGAGGATTTCGTCGAAGCGTCTAACGTCGCAGTTCTGTATGGAGGCGACATAGTCGTGGTTGAGCGCGGTGAGCTGGTCGAGGTCTTGGCTCATGGCATTGTCCTCCCTGTCATTCCGGGCGCGCCGAGCGCGGCCCCGGAATTCCGATATTGTTTTACTCCGTCATTGCGAGGAGCGAAGCGACGAAGCAATCCAGAATCTCTCCGCGGACTGGATTGCTTCGCTTCGCTCGCAATGACGCGGCGGCACTAATCATCAAACGTCTTCGGTGGCACGAACCCGCCGAATTCGCGCTCGATCAGCTCGGCGAGCTTGAGCGGCGTGCGGTCTTCCAGCCACGGGCCGACGATCTGCACGCCGATCGGCAGGCCATCGGGCGCAAAGCCCGTCGGGATCGCGGTCGAGGGAAGGCCAGGGAGCGTCGCGATGCCGGGCCAGGCGAGCTGGTCGGGATAGACGTGCTCCTTGCCGTCGATCTTGATGCGGCGGGTTTCCTGGTCCGGCGAATGGTCGTGCGGATAAGCCGCCGTCGGCATCACCGGGCAGATCACCGCGTCGAACGTCTTGAACAGCTCGCGCCATCGCGCCCGCAGCCGCGTGCGCCCGGCATTTGCCGCCTGCCAGTCGCGATGGTTGAGCGCGATACCGCGCAGCCGTTCGGCAGCCAAGCTGTTGTCGCCCTCTGGCAACGCCGCTGCGGCTGCCTTGGCGCCGGCGTAGACATCCGGCGCGAAGGTCGAGCCGAGGAACGACATCAGCATGCGCATATAGAGCCGCGAGGAGGCCGCGAAATCCGGCAGCAGCGGGCTGCTGCGCTCGATCTTGACGCCAGCCTTGGCGAGATTGTCGGCCAGCCGGTTGATCGTGCCGCGCACGGCGGTGTCGGTCGGCAGCACCGGATCGGTATCGATCACCAGCACGCGGAAATCCTTGAATGCCGTGTGGCGCGCCGCCGGTAGCTCGAGCCGGTAGGCGAGGCCAGCGTCGATCGGATCGGGCCCGGCCATCACGTCGAGCACAAGCGAAAGATCGGCGGCGCTGCGCGCCATCGGGCCGATCACCGAGAGATCGCGCTCGAACGGCAAAGGCGGCAGCGGCGGCGGCGTGTGGCCGCGCATGGCGACGAGACTGAAGGTCGGCTTGTGCGCATAGATGCCGCAATGGAACGCCGGCACACGCAGCGAGCCGCCGATGTCGGAGCCGATCGACAGCGGGCCATAGCCCGCGGCGAGCGCCGCGGAGGAGCCGCCGGACGAGCCGCCCGGAGTGCGGCCGAGATCGTAGGGGTTGTTGGTGGTGCCGTAGATGTCATTGTAGCTCTGCCAGTCGCCGAGCCCGAGCGGCACGTTGGTCTTGCCGACGATGACGGTGCCGGCGTCCTTCACCCGCGTGACTGGCAGCGCGTCTTCCTTTGCGACAAAATCCTTCTGCGCGGGAATGCCCCAGGTCGTGGGCAGGCCGGCGACGTTGTAGGATTCCTTCACGGTGATTGGGAGGCCGAGCAGCGGCTTCCGCTCGCCGCGCGCCCGCGCCGCGTCCGCGTCCCGCGCGGCGCTCAGCGCGCGGTCGAAATCCCGGACGCAGATCGCGTTGACCTTGCCGTCGTGTCGTTCGATGCGATCGATCGCATCCTGCGTGAGCTCGACCGCGGAGACCTTCTTTGCGGTCAACGCGGCCGACAGCTCGACCGCGCTCTTGTAACTCCATTCCGATTTCGCCACGACATGCTCCTGCGCTTCACTGATGGGATGATGCGCAGTTTGACCGAATGCCGCAACCGCCGTTTGATCGCGATTGATATGCCTCGCTGGTGGTCATCGGGGGGCGGCCATACACCAACGTCGGTGTCATCGCCCGGCTCGACCGGGCGATCCAGTACTCCGAGACGGTTGTGATGGAATCGCGAAGCCGCGGCGTACTGGATCGCCCGCCTTCGCGGGCGATGACAGTGAGTGCGGAGCGTCTACGCCGCCCCGATCAAGATCCCGACCGCCAGCACGATCGCGCCGCCGAGCACGATTTGGAACACGGCCTGGAGGAACGGGGTGTCCATGTAGCGCGCGCGGATGAAGGCGATCGCCCACAATTCGAAGAACACGACGACGCCGGCGATTCCCGTCGCGATCCAGAATGCGTTCGGCCAGCTGTCCGGGACGAGATAAGGCAGGGTATGGCCGAGCCCGCCGAGCGTCGTCATCGCGCCGCAGGTGATGCCGCGCAGCCAGGGCGAGCCGCGCCCGGTCAGCGAGCCGTCGTCGGACAGCGCCTCCGCAAAGCCCATGCTGATGCCGGCGCCGATCGAGGCGGCGAGGCCGACCAGAAACGTCTGCCAGTTCTGGTGGGTGGCGAAGGCCGCCGCGAACAGCGGCGCCAGCGTCGAGACCGATCCGTCCATCAGGCCGGCGAGGCCCGGCTGCACATATTGCAGCACGAACATTCGCCGTCGCGTGCGGTCTTCCTCGGCACGCACGTCCGGCTTCAGGATCTCGTCGGTCAGCGCAACGGCGCGGTTCTCGTGATGCTTTTCCTCCTCGGCGAGATCGCCGAGCAGGCGGCGCACGCCGACATCCTCGGCCTGCTCGGCGGCCCGCGCGTAGAAGCGCTCGGCCTCGAGCTCCATGGTCTCGACCTCTTTCCGGATGGTGTCGAGCGGCAGGTTTTTCGTCAGCCAGATCGGGCGGCGGCGCAGAAAGCCTTTGACGTTCTCGCGGCGGATCGGCGGCAGGTGCTGGCCGAAGCGTTCCTCATAGAGTTTCAGCAGCCGATGCCGGTGGCCGCGTTCCTCCTCGGCCATCTCCTCGAAAATCTTCGACGTGTCCGGGTAACGCTCGCGCAAGTCCTCGGCGAAGGTCATGTAGATGCGGCTGTCCTCCTCCTCGGAGGAGATCGCGACCGCAAGCACCTCGCGCTCGGTCAGTTCGGCAAAACTCTTCACGGCGGCCCTGTTTGATAGTTTAGAATTATTCTAAACTATATAAGGCGCCGGGGTTCCCGGGTCAAATCAGGCGGCTTTTGCGAGGAACTCGAGCAGCAGGCGGCTCACCTCGGCCGGCTGCTCCTGCTGCACCCAATGGCCGGCGCCGTCGACGAGGTGACAGCCGAGCATCTTCGTGCATCCGCGCCCCTGCATCGCCTCGAACACGCCGGGGCGCTGATAGGTGCCCCAATCCTGCTTGCCCGAGATGAAGCACGAGGGCACATCGATGCTGCGGCCCGCAAACAGCTGCATCTCGCTGTTGAGCATGCCCGAGGTGCCGTAGCGGTACCATTGCAAGCCCCCCTGGAATCCAGTGCGGCCGTATTCGGCGCTGTAATAGGCGAGGTCGCTGTCCGGCAGCCATTGGTTGGCGGCGATCGCGGCCGGCGAGGGCATCTCCTTCGCAACCGTCTCCGCCATGGTCTCGCCGGCGTCCATCACGTAGTAGGTCGGCAGTTTTGCGAGTTCGCCCGCGGACCACGACTTCAGCGGATATGGCTTGTTGTCGATCCAGTCCGCACTCTTCTGGTGATAGTAGGCGCGCAGGAAATCGTGCACGCCCTGCGGCGCGTGCTGCATGTCGGCGTTGGCCGGGCGCGTCGCGTAATACCATTGATAGTGTTTGCGCGGGCGTGGCAGCGCGGCGAGCTCGCGATGCACGGGGTCTTCGACTGCAGGCTTTGCCGGCACATCGACCGTACCAAACGGCATCGGTGGCGCTCCGCCGAAGGGCGCGCTCATCAGCGTCACCGAGCGAAACACGTCGGGCCGGATCATGGCGCACCAGGCCGCGACCGGGCTGCCGAAATCATGCCCGGCGAGATCGACCTGCCGGTAGCCGAACGCCGACACCAGGGCGAGCGCGTCGCGCACGAGGTTGAGCAGCGAGAACGGCGTGAGATCGCCGTCGTAATCCGCGGTCCATCCCGTGGTGCGGCCATAGCCGCGCTGGTCCGGCGCGATCACGTGATAACCGGCCGCGGCCAGCGCCGGCATCACCTTGCGCCAGGAGAAGGCGAGCTCGGGAAAGCCGTGCAGCAAGAGGATGCTGGGCCGCCCCTTGGTCTCGAAGCCGGCTTCGAGCACGTGCATGCGCAAGCCGTTGATGCCGTCGACGTAACGGGAGCGGATGCCGGCGGGGAGAGGGACGTCGGGGAGGTCGGCCATTTTTTGTTTCCTCGTCATGGCCGGGCTTGTCCCGGCCATCCACGTTCTTGTTGCCGTTGATTGTAAGAACGTGGATGCCCGGGACAAGCCCGGGCATGACGGAAGCCGGGCGATTGCCGCGCGCTACACCGCCGCACACACGAACGCGCTGCCCTTGCGCCTGATCTTCCCCACCGACGGTGAGGGAAAATGCGCGGTGCAGCACAGCGTGTCGGTGTCGCAATAGCGCTCCAGAAAGCTGCGGCGCGTTTTCGCCGCCGCGGCCGGGTCGACGTCGAACTTGATCGACAGCTCCGGATAAAGCGTCTGCAGCGGCGAATGCATGAGGTCGCCGGAGAACACGGCGTCGTCCTTGCCGCGGCCCATCGTGATGGCGATATGGCCGGGCGTATGTCCCGGCGTCGGCAGGATGCGGACGTGATCGCCGATCTGATGATCGTTGCCGACCAGCTCGTGGCGCCTGGCCTCGACCACCGGCAGCACGCTGTCGGCGAAGGGCGGGATCTCCGCCTTCGCGTTCTGCTCGGACCAGTGATCGAATTCCTGCTTGGCGAAGACGTAGCGCGCCTTGGGGAAGGTCGGCACCCAGCGGCCGTTATCAAGTCGCGTATTCCAGCCGACGTGGTCGACATGCAGATGCGTGCACATCACGAAATCGATGTCGTCGACCGCGAACCCGGCGGCGTTGAGTCCGCGCAAGTACGTATCGTCGGTCTTCATGTTCCATTTCGGCCGCTGCGGGCGCGGCTTGTCGTTGCCGATGCAGCTGTCGATCAAAATGGTGTGGTGCGGTGTCTTCACCACATAGGACTGGAAGCACAGGAGCAGTACGTCCTGCTCGTCCAGCGCCTTGGCCTGCCGCATCCATGCCCGGTTCTCGGCTAGGACCTCAGGCGTCAGTCCCGGCAGCATCTCCAGCGCCGGCACGAACGAGGTTTCCTGCTCGATGACGCGATGGATGGTGAGATCGCCGACCTCGTATTTCAGGCTCATGAGAACTCCCGCTGTACAGCATGATCCGGAAAAGTGTGCAGCGGTTTTCCGACAAGATCATGCTCAAACAACAATCCTAAAGCGCGATGATGTTCATCGCGCTTTAGGCGGCTGGAGGCACCGAGATCTTGACCGAGGGGCGCTCCAGCATCTTCTGGTGGAAGGCGTCGAGTTTCGGATAGGCCTTGCGCCAACCGCAATCGGCGAAGCGGAAGTCGGCATAGCCGAGCACGCACACGAGCCCGATCTGCGAGATGTCGAACGGGCCGTTCAAAACTTCGGGCATGTTCTCGAAGCGCGCCATGCCGGTCCAGGCCCGGTTCCAGTGGTCGTCCGACCACGCCTGCCATTGCAGGCCCTGCGGCCGCACCATCTTCTCGTAGCGGCACAGCAGCATGGAATCGAGCATGCCGTTGATCAGGGAGTGATTGGTCTTGGCCTTCCAGCGCCGCGGGCCGTAATCGGGGATCAGGCTGCCGCCCGCCATCTCGTTGAGATATTCGACGATCACGTAGGAATCCAAAATGACGTCACCGTCATTGGTGATCAGCACCGGCAGCTTCTTCAGCGGCGTGATGCGCGAATAATCCTCATTGACCGTGCCCGGCGCGACGGTCGCGGGCGTCAGCTCGATCTTGTCGATCAGCCCGAGCTCGATCGCGGCGATGCGCACCTTGCGGGCGAAGGGCGAGGCGGCAGAGAAGGAGAGTTTCATCGGAAAATGTCCTACGCGGTGACCGGCAGTTGGTTATCGTCATTGCGAGCGAAGCGAAGCAATCCAGTCTGTCTCCGTGGAAATAGTCTGGATTGCTTCGTCGCTTCGCTCCTCGCAATGACGGGGAGAGGGCGGAGGCCTTACGCCGCCACGATCTCCTGGCGCTGCTCGCCGAGGCCTTCGATGCCGAGCGTGACGACATCGCCGACATTGAGGAAGGTCGGCGGCTTCATGCCGAGACCGACGCCGGGCGGGGTGCCGGTGGTGATGATGTCGCCCGGCAACAGCGTCATGAACTGCGAGACGTAGGAGACGCATTTGGCCATGGAGAAGATCATGGTCTGGGTCGAGCCGGTCTGGCGACGCTGGCCGTTGACGTCGAGCCACATCGACAGGTTCTGGACGTCCTTGATCTCGTCCTTGGTGGCGAGCCACGGGCCGACCGGGCCGAAGGTGTCGTGTGACTTGCCCTTGGTCCACTGACCCAGGCGCTCGGTCTGGAAGGCGCGCTCGGAGACGTCGTTGCAGACGCAATAGCCGGCGACGTAGTTCAGCGCATCGGCTTCAGAGACATACTTGGCGCGGGTGCCGATGATGGCGGCGATCTCGACTTCCCAGTCGAGCTTGGTCGAGCCGCGCGGCTTCTCGACCGCGTCGTTCGGACCGGACAGCGAGGTGTTGGCCTTCATGAAGATGATCGGCTCGGTCGGGATCGCGGCGCCGGTTTCCTTGGCGTGGTCGCTGTAGTTGAGGCCGATGGCGACGAATTTCGAGATGCCGGTGACGGGCGCGCCGAAGCGCGGCTTGCCGGAGACGGCGGGCAGGGAGGCCGGGTCAAGGCCCGCCAGCTTCTTCAGGGATTCCGGTGAATAGGCCTCACCGGTCAGGTCCTTCACATGCGCCGACAGGTCGCGCAATTGGCCGGATTTGTCGATCAGGCCGGGCTTTTCCGCACCCTTTTCGCCATAACGAACAAGCTTCATTCTCGTTTCTCCCTGGAGATGGACCGATCGGTTAAATAGCTTCATGGAACAGGGCGGCGGGAAATTCAACCGCTCAAAGTGGGGCGCATTGCAGCCCTTCCTTTGTAGGGTGGGCAAAGGCGCGGAGCGCCGTGCCCACCAATTCTTTTTGATGGCCCGGTATGGTGGGCACGCGGAGCCTGTCATCGGGCGCGCATTCGCGCGACCCGGTGGCTTTGCCCACCCTACGATTGCAGCGCCACAAATTTGAACGCATCCCCGTCCCGCTTGATGTGCCCGGCCGAGAAATGCCCCCCGATCACCAGCGTCGGGGTATCGGCAAAGCGCGAGAACACCTTGTGCCGCGACGCGGCCGATTGGGCGGTATCGGTGTCGACGACCGAGCACCAGTCGAGATGCGCCATCTGGCAGGGGTGATGGGCGACGTCGCCGCTGAGCAACCCTTGTTCGCCGCCGGATTCGATCAGGACGCTCATGTGCCCGGGGCTGTGGCCGGGGGTCGGGATCACGCTGATCTCCTCGCAGAGCCGGTGGTCGCTCGGGATCAACTCGGTCAGGCCCGCATCGACGACCGGCTTCACGGAATCGTTGAACACCGCGACCTTGTCCGGCTCGGCCGTATAGTCGCGCCAATATTCATACTCGGTCTTGCCGAACAGGTAGCGCGCCCCGGGGAAAGTCGGCACCCATTTGCCATCGACGAGCTTTGTATTCCAGCCGACATGGTCGACATGAAGATGCGTGCACAGCACGGTGTCGATGCTGTCAGGGGGAAAGCCCGCTGCCGTCATGGTCTCCAGAAACGGCGTGCTGCGGTTATTCCAGACCGGGACACCGCGGCCCTGCTTGTCGTTGCCAAGGCCGGTGTCGACCACGATGCGGCGCGTCGGCGTCTCCACCACCAGCGAGTGGATCGACATTTTCAGCCGGCCCTCCTCGGTGGCGAAATGCGGGATCAGCCAGGGCAGCTTCTGGATCTCGTCATTGGTCGCGGCCGGCAGGATGAAGCGGGTCGAGCCGACCGTCTCCATTTCCACGATCTTGGTGATTTTGACCTTGCCCACGGTCCACGGCATGCGGCGATCCCAATTTTCTTGCTTTCGCGAAAGATGCGGCCTTCCGCCGTCGAACGCAATGGATCATCTGTCGCGATGTTGCGTTATCGGGGGAACCCCGAGACAGCCAGAGAGAGCGACGATGCCAGAGCTTGCCATTTCCGCCGAGAAGGTCGCCTTCATCATCGAGAAGGCCCGCGAATTCGACGTCAAGGAGGCGGCGTCCGACCCCGACTCGGGCTCCAATCCCTCTGATGATGACGAGATCGACGTGCTCGAGGACACCAATTCCGATCCGGTCGCAGCCGAGCTGTTCGGTTTCATCCGCGCGCTGAACGAGGACGAGCAGCTCGACCTCGTCACGCTGATGTGGCTTGGCCGCGGCGATGGCGAAGTGGAGGAGTGGGACGATCTGCGTGCCCGCGCCGCCGAGGCGCGCGGTGAATACAAGAACCCGCGTCGCGAAACGGTGCAATATCTGCTGGGCGAGCCGATGCTGGGCGATCTGCTCGCCGACGGCATGGACGAGCTCGGCATAGATTGGACCGACGAGCGGACCACGCCGGTATCCTAAGTCGTCATCGCGCGCAGTCGACGATCACGGTGCCGAGCTTGTCACCCTTCTCGACCGTGAGATGCGCCTGCGCGGTATCCGATAGCGCGAACTGCGCCGCGACGTTGTGAATGCGCGGCCCTGCCGCCAGCCATTTCGTGATATCGGCCTGCGCCGCCGCAAGCAGCGCGGGCGGTAGCGCGAACAAGACGAGCGAGCGGAGCGTGATGCACTTCTCCATCAGTTCGCGCATCGGCACCGTGGGTGTGCGGTTGCCGTTGGTGGCGTAGACGGCGATCGTCGAATTGAGCGTCATCAGCTTCAACGTCGTCGCGATGTTGCCGCCGAAATCGACATCGACCACGCGATCGACACCTCGTCCGCCGGTGAACGCCTTCGCCTTGGCAACGACGTCCTCGTCCCTGTAATTGACCACGAGATCGGCGCCCGCGCGCCGGGCCTGCTCCGCCTTCATCGCCGAGCTGACTGTCGCGATCACCTGCGCGCCGCCCCATTTGGCGAGCTGCACGGCATAATGGCCAACCGCGCCGGCGCCGCCGGTGACGAGCACGGTCTTGCCGACGATCGGCCCATCCGCAAACAGGCCGCACCATGCGGTCATCGCGGGGATGCCGAGCGTTGCGCCTTCCGCAAAGGAAAGATGATCCGGCAGCGGCGTCACCAGCTGCTCGGCGAGCGCGATATATTCGGCCGCCGTGCCGAGGGCGCGGCCGTTGCGCTGGCCGTTGAACAGCCAGACCCGGTCGCCGACCCTGAAGCGCGTTACGCCGTCGCCGATCTGGTCGACGAAACCCGCGCCGTCGCTGTTCGGAATGACGCGCGAAAATTCCATCGCGCGATAGCTGCCGCCGCGCCGGCCGACATCGGCCGGATTGACGCCGGAGGCCTCCAGGCGAATGCGAACCTCGCCTGGACCCGCGACCGGCGTCGCCATCTCACCATAGGTGAGGACGTCGACGGCCGGTCCTGTTTGCTCGTACCAGACCGCTCTCACAGCGTTCCGGGGAAGGCGCCGCCGTCGAGCAAGATATTCTGGCCCGTGATGAAGCCGGCCTTGGCGCCGCAGAGGAAGGCGCAGGCATAGCCGAACTCGTCGGGCTGGCCGAAGCGGCCGGCCGGGTTGAGTTTTGCTCGCTCGGCCAGGATCTGCTCTGGCGTCGTGCCGCGCTTGTCGGCCTCGGCCTTCGCGGTGCCGGTCAGGCGGTCGGTCTCGAACGGACCCGGCAACAGGCCGTTGATGGTGACGTTGTTGATCACGGTCTTGCGCGACAGGCCGGCGATGAAGCCGGTGAGGCCGGCGCGCGCGCCGTTGGAGAGACCGAGGATGTCGATCGGCGCCTTCACCGCCGCCGAGGTGATGTTGACGATACGGCCGAACTTGCGCGCCATCATGCCGTCGACGGTCGACTTGATCAGCTCGATGGGCGTGAGCATGTTGGCGTCGATCGCCTTGATCCAGTCGTCGCGGGTCCAGTTGCGGAAATCGCCGGGCGGCGGGCCGCCGGCATTGTTGATGAGGATATCCGGCTCGGGGCAGGCCTTCAGCACGGCCTCGCGGCCCGCAGGCGTCGTGATGTCGCCGACGATCTCGGTGACCTTCACGCTCGGATAGGCCTTGCGGATGTCGTCGGCCGTCTTCTTCAGGGCTTCGGCGCCGCGCGCAGTCAGCGTGACGTCAACGCCGGCTTCCGCCAGCGAGATGGCGCAGGCGCGGCCGAGGCCCTTGCTGGATGCGCAGACGATGGCGCGGCGACCTTTGATCCCAAGATCCACTGTTTCACTCCCGTAATGTCAGGCAGGTTTTAGACGGGCCGCACTCTAGCCAATCGTGGCGCCGCTGATAAGGGAGGGGGCCGCGTCAAAATGCATGGCGCGGTCGCGCGGCGATGCAAATGTGCGGGCATGATCCGGAAAAGTGTGCAGCGGTTTTCCGAAAAGATCATGCCCAGACAATAAGCTAGATGCGCCGTTCCTGCTTGAGGCGGTCGATCGCCGCGGCGGCCTCCGGCGGCAATGTCTTGAAGCCCATCTTGCCGGCCGCCGAGAACAGCGGCCGCAGATGCGAGCCGGCGAGGAACGGCGGCTGGCGGTTGGCCGGCACGATCTGGTCGAACACCAGCACCAGCGTGGTGGCGACGAGGCCGACCCTGACGGCGCCGAGTGCGGCGCCGGCGAGCCGGTCGCCGATCCCGGCTTCGCGTATCGTGTCGTTCAGCGCGAGGCGACCGATATATCCAAGGAGCATGCCGACGACCACGAAGATGCCGAAGAACCAGATCCAGTTTTGCAGCAGCGGCGCGTTCGGATTGCTCGCGACCTGCGGCACGATCAGCGGCATCAGCGCGACGGCGATGGGAGCGGCCAGGAGATAGGCGAGGATGGTCATGGCGCTGCCGAGCAGGCCAGTCCTGAAACCGAAGCCGATCGCGACGGCGAGTGCCGCATAGACCGCGAGATCGAAACTGTTCATGAGCGTCAGGCCTGCCTCGATGGAACGCTTGCGTCAATGGAACGAATGAACGCCGGACCGATCATTCCGGTTTCAGATCGTTAAAATCGTCTGTATTGGTGGCTCCAAAGCTCAGGGAAAACACTCAAGGCAAGCGTCATGTCAGACTTATTCGACGTCAGTCAAGAAACCATCCTAGTGACGGGCGCGAGCCAGGGGCTGGGGCGGCAATTTGCCCGGGTTCTGGCGGCCCATGGCGCGGCCGTCGCGCTCGCGGCGCGGCAGACCGACAAGCTGAAGAGCCTGGAGGAGGAGATCCGCGGCAAGGGCGGCCGCGCTGCCGCGGTCGCGCTCGACGTCACTGACATGTCATCGATCGCGAGGGCTGTGGATGCCACGGAAGCCGCGCTCGGTCCGATCACGGTGCTGATCAACAATGCCGGCATCGCCATCGAGAAGCTCGCGACCGAGCAGACCGAATCCGATTGGGACGCCGTGATCGGCGCCAATTTGAAAGGCGCTTATTTCCTCGCGACCGAAGTCGCGCGCCGCATGATCGCGCGCAAGCAGGAAGGCAACATCGTCAACATCGCTTCCGTGCTCGGCACCGGCGTGCTGAAGGCGGTGTCGCCCTATGCGATCTCCAAGGCCGGCATCCTCCAGGCGACCAGGGCGATGGCGCTGGAGCTCGCAGGCCAGAACATCCGGATCAACGCGCTGGCGCCGGGCTATATCGACACCGAAATGAATCACGCCTTCTGGTCTACCCCGCCGGGCGAACGCCTGGCCAATCGCATCCCGCAGCGCCGCGTCGGCGCCGAGTCCGATCTCGACGGCGCGATCCTGCTGCTGGCCTCGAAGGCGTCGCGATATATGACGGGGAGTGTCATCACTGTCGACGGTGGATTCCTGCTGAATTGAGCTCCACTGTCGTCCCGGGGCGCGCGTAGCGCGAGCCCGGGACCCATAACCCCAGGGAGATGTTTGGCGAAGACTCGGAGTTGCCATCTCGCCCCACAACATCTCCCTGTGATTATGGATCCCCTCGGTCGCGGGGACGACGGCGGAGAATTGGGTGGCGGCGTCGCGCTAACTCGCACGCACCTCCGCCCTGATCATATCCGCCGCCTTCTCCCCGATCATGATGGTCGGCGCGTTGGTGTTGCCACCGATCAGCGTCGGCATGATCGAGGCGTCGACGACGCGCAAGCCCTCGATGCCGTGCACCTTCAGCTTCGGATCGACCACCGACATCGCATCGGTGCCCATCTTGCAGGTGCCGACGGGGTGATAGACGGTGTCGACGCGATTGCGCAGGATGGCGCGGATGTCGTCGTCCGTTCTCACATCCGACGTGAACATGTCCTTCTTCTGCAACGCGCGCAGCGCGGGCGTCTCCATCAGCCGCCGCGTGGTCTTGAAGCCCGCGACCATCGACTCGAGATCTTCCGCCTCGCCCAGAAAGTTCGGATCGATCATGGGTGCAGTGAGCGGATCGGCGCTCTTCAGCCAGACGCTGCCGCGGCTCTTCGGTCTGAGCAGGCAGACATGGCACGAGAAGCCCGCCTCCTTGTGCTTCTTGCGGCCGTGGTCGTCGAGCATCGCGATGACGAAGTGCAGCTGGATGTCTGGCACCGCGAGGTCGGGCCTGGTCTTCAGGAAGCCGCCACATTCGGCGAAATTGGTGGTCATCAGGCCGCGTCGCTCGCGGCGATACCGCTGGATCGCACGGAGCAGGGATGGCAACCGGCCGAGTGATGAATGAACGAAGTGCGGATAGTCGGAGGCGTAGACGAACACGAAATCCGGATGGTCCTGCAGATTGCGCCCGACGCCCGGTAAATGATGCGCGACGCCAATGCCATGCGCGGCAAGCGCATCGCCATCGCCGACACCCGACAGCATCAATAGCTGCGGTGACTGGAAGGCGCCGCCGGCGAGGATCACCTCGCGGCGGGCGCGCAGCTGCTTCGTCTGCTTGCCCTGCACATATTCGATGCCGACCGCGCGCCCGCCTTCGAACAGGATTTTCGTGGCCTGCGCCCCCGTCTCGACGCGCAGATTCGCGCGCTTTTCCATGTGGGGATGCAGATAGGCGCGTGCCGCGCTCCAGCGCTCGCCATGGTGCTGCGTCACCTGGTAGCTGCCGAGTCCTTCATGGTCCTCGCCGTTGAAGTCCTCGCGGATGCGGAACTGTGCCTCGCGCGCGGCCTGGTGGAAGACGTCATGGATCGGATTGTCCGAGCGCAGTCTGTTGACATGCAGCGGGCCGCCCTTGCCATGATACTCGCCGTCGAAATCGGAATTGTTCTCCGAGCGCTTGAAATAGGGCAGCACGTCCGTATACGACCAGCCGGCATTGCCGAGCGCGGCCCAATGGTCGTAGTCGGCGCGATGACCGCGGATATAGACCATGGCGTTGATCGCCGAGGACCCGCCGAGGCCCTTGCCACGCGGTTGATAGCCGATGCGGCCGTTCAATCCCTTCTGCGGCACGGTATCGAAGGCCCAATTGGCCGCGCTGTACGGCAGGGCAAGCCCGAATGGCGTGGTGATCCGCCAATTGTCGTTCCGTCCGCCGGCATCGAGCAGCGCCACGGATGTCGCCGGATCCTCCGACAGCCGCCCCGCCACCGCGCAGCCGCCGGAGCCCGCGCCCACGACGACGAAGTCGAATGTGTCAGTCACTGATGTTTCCCCCTCTGCATTTTCTTCTCGTCATTGCGAGCGAAGCGAAGCAATCCAGACTGTCCCCGCGGCGGGATTCTGGATTGCTTCGCTTCGCTCGCAATGACTGAAAGCTACGACATGAACCGCATCAACTTCTCCAGCCGCGCGATCTTGCCGCCGTAGGGCGGATAGAGGTCGGCGAGGCGGTTGAACTTGGAGCGATAAAACACCGGCTTCAGTTTGCTGAACGTGCGAAAGCCCCATTCGCCGTGATAGGCGCCGGTGCCGGATGCGCCGACGCCGCCCATCGGCTGGTTGGCTTGCGCGAAGTGGAACAGGCAGTCGTTGACGGTGACGCCGCCGGAGATCGTGCGCGACAGCACGTCGTCGCGGGCGGCGCGATCCTTGCCGAACCAGTAGAGCGCGAGCGGCCGGTCGCGGGCGTTGACGAAAGCGATCGCCTCCGCCGGATCGCGATAGCCCAGCACCGGCAGAACGGGGCCGAAAATCTCCTCCTGCATCACCGCCATCGCCTCGGTCGCGCCGACGATCAGCGTCGGCGGGAATTTGCGGTGTGCTTTCCAGTTCGGGTCGTCCGCCTTCGCCGGTTGCAAAATCTTTGCGCCGCGCTGGGCGGCGTCCGCGACGAGATTTTCCAGCCGCGCATAGTGCCGGTCGGAGATGACGGAGGTGTAGTCCTTGTTGGCCGGATCGGTGCCGAACATGCGCCGCATCTGCGCGCGCACTTTTTCGGCGAAGGCCTGCAACGAGCGCTCAGGCACCAGCACATAGTCCGGCGCGATGCAGGTCTGCCCGGCATTGAGCAGCTTTCCGTAGGCGATGCGCTCGGCCGCCTCCTCGAGATCGGCGGAGGCGTCGATGATCGCCGGCGACTTGCCGCCAAGCTCGAGCGTCACGGGCGTGAGATTGCGCCCGGCGGCCTCCGCGACCAGCCGGCCGACCCGGGTCGAGCCGGTGAAGACGAGATGGTCGAAGGGGAGGTGTGCGAAGCCTTTTGCGATTTCGTCCTCGACGCCTGTCACCAGTAGTTCGGTGGCATCGAATTTCGCGGCCACCGTCTCCCTCAGCAGCACTGAGAAGTGCGGCGAGAGTTCGCTCGGCTTGATCATGACACGGTTGCCGGCAGCGATCGCGCCGATCGCCGGCGCAAGCGTGAGCTGGAGCGGATAATTCCAGGGCGCGATGATGCCGACCACGCCGAGCGGCTGCGGGATCAGGCGGTTGCGCGCGGGCAGGAATTGCAGCGCGGTGGCCACGCGCTGCGGCGCCATCCAGCTCTTCAGGTGCTTGGTCGCATGCCGGATCTCGGAGAACACCAGCATCGTCTCGGCGATGGTGGTCTCGACGGCCGAGCGGTGGCCGAAATCGGCCGAGATCGCCTGCCGGAAACGCTCCTCGTTGTCGGCGACAACAGTGCGCAGCCGCGCCAGCCGGTCGAGCCGCTCGGCCAGGTCAGGTGCAGGCTCGGCCCGCGCCCGCGCGACCATGGCGTGGAAGGCCTCGTTGAGGGCCCGAAGCGGGGCGCCCGCCGGGGACTTATCCAGGGGCTGGTCCATGGCGTTCCTCCCGAAAATGGCGTTGGCCCCCCACGTTTTGTTGCCGCAAGCTGGCCCTTTGTGGAACTTCTGGCAAGAGCGCACCAAACGGGCCGGAAATCGGCCCAACTCACTGTCATAAAGTCGAAAAAAACGTCCCCGCAGCCCTTTCCAAAGGCAGCCCGGGTTGGTACATACGCCTCGCACCCGAGGGGCTTTGCCCCGGGGTTGCCTTCCAAGGAAGCCTTTGGGACGCGAGAGCAAGCCACGCGAATAGCGCCGGCCCTCATTCATCGTCCCCGGCATTTCGGCGAAGGCGCGCAACGGTTTAACGCGGGGTGGAGCAGCCCGGTAGCTCGTCAGGCTCATAACCTGAAGGTCATAGGTTCAAATCCTATCCCCGCAACCAAGTTCGGACTTTTACCGGTTCCGATACGAAAATGGCCCGCATTACGCGGGCCATTTTTGTTTGGTGGGGCGGGCACCTACCGTCTCAGGTCACGACGAGTCCCTCGGTCAGTGCGGCCTTCCTCAGATAGGTAAGCGAACCACGCCGAACTTCGCTGGTTGGGCGGGGCGTCGCGGCAATTGCGATCTCTATTCACCGCTCAATTGAGTGCGCCATCACCTGAATTCTCATCAGCGCCTTCCAAGGGACCGGCCGCGAACGGAATGAGCAACAGTCCGAGCAGCGCCACGCAAGCGAGGAGGGCCCAGGCTTCGTTGGCGCTGAGCGCGAACGCGGCCTTTTCGACCATGGGACGCAGATAGGCTTCAACCGTGGCATCGGAGACATGCGGAGGGCGGTGGGTAAACAGCGTGACGTCAAGCCCGATCGCCTGAGCCGCAGTCACATCGCCCGCAATCAGGCGCTCGCGCAAAGCGTCGGCATGCCCGCCGGTGCGTCCGTAAAGGATCGTATCGATCAGCGCGATGCCGATTGCGCCCCCGAGGTTTCGCATCAGGTTGAACAGGCCGCTTGCGTCGGGTACCCGTGATGCGGTCAGCGAACCCAACGCCAGCCGGGTCGGAGGCAGCAGGCAAAACATGATCGCAACGCCGCGCAAGACTTGCGGCCAGAACATTTCTTGGAAGTCGGCGACACGGCTCTCGAATGCACTGCAACCCAGCCCGATCGCGAACAGACCAAACCCCGCCGCCGACAACCAACGGGGATCAAACCTGCTTTCCAGCAGGCCCGCAATCGGCGCGGTGGCAAGCTGCGCAACGCCGGTGACGAGCATGATCGTACCGATTTCAAATGCGTCATGATGTCGAACATAGGCGAGGAAGACCGGCATGAGATAGACCGAGCCGAACAATCCAACTCCGAGGAAGAAGCTCAATGCGCAACCGATCGCAAACGAGCGCGATCTAAATGTCGACAGTTCGACCACCGGATGCGCGGCCCTGAGTGTTCGGATGGCGAAGGCGGTTGCCGCGGCAGCACTCAAGACGATCAGGATGGAGCAGAATGGAGAAAGCCACCCGCGTTGCGGGCCTTCCTTCAGACCGATCTCCAGGCATGCAAGCGAAACCGCAAGAAGTCCGAGAGACGGCACGTCGAGTGTAGCCAGATCAGAAAGCCGGGGTCGTTCGCGCGGCAGCAGCATTGGCGTGGCGAGTGCGGCGACCACCCCAGGAGCGACATTGATCAGAAACAGCCAATGCCAGGACCAGGTGTCGGTGATCCAGCCACCGACCACCGGCCCGACCGTGGGCGCCAGCACGGCCATAATGCCGGCCATGGTGGTGGCGACGGGATGCAAACGGATCGGAAACAGCATAAAGACAGCGGAAAAAACCGCCGGAATCAGCACGCCGCCAGCGAAGCCCTGAAGCACGCGGAAGCTGACAAGCGTCGTAAAACTGCTGCTGAACGCGCAGCCGATGGAGGCAAGGGTAAAGAGGCTGATCGCAATAACGAACAGCCATCGCAGCGTCAGAACGCGCGTAAGCCACCCGGTCAGTGGAATGGCGATGATCTCGGCGATCAGATACGCGGTTTGAATCCAGCTCATCGCCTCTCGCGATATGGCGAGTGTACTCTGGATCGTGGGTAGCGAAGTGGCGACGACCTGAATGTCGAGGATCGCCATGAACATGCCGAGGCACATCAGGACGAAGCCAAGCCACGTAGCTGCACTCGGCTCGGTAACCCGTTCAGTCATCATGCGCCACGCATAATGTCTCACGGGATGCGGCGAGGGCGAGGTTTTCGGCCCGTATGCGGATCGCGAGAACCGCGGCGTTGAGGATGGTGAAGACGATGGCCAGCAGCGGCAGACCCAGAACCAAAGGGAGCACGGCGATCTCGCCGGCAACCACGGCATAGTTGGGATGCGACAGAAATCGATAGGGGCCCGCTGACACGAGCGGCTGTTCGGGCAGAACAATAATCCGCGTCGTCCATCGTGAGCCGAGCGTCCAGATGACCCAGAAGCGAAGGCACTGAAGGATAAGATAGCCGGCCAGGGCAACGACGTTCACCGGTTGGTCGCGGCCGAACACCCACAGCGACAACAGCCAGGCGGCATGAACCGTGATGATCCACGGATAATGCCGGGGTGCCACCTCGACGGCGCCGCGGGCCAGGAGCTTTCGAGTGTTGGCGCGCGAAATGACGAGTTCGCCGACGCGCTGCAGCGTGATGGCGCCGAGAATGAGTTCAGCAAACGTCACGCAGTGTGCCGTAGCGTGACGCAGCTCGCGGTGAAGCCGGGTCCGAGCGCCGTCAACAGTGAGCGCGCCGGCAGCCCTTTCGCGCGAGCCTGCTCAAGCACGAACAATACAGTGGGTGACGACATGTTACCAAAGTCGGCGATAATCTGTCGTTCGTGGGAAAGCGTTCCTTGGTCGAGCGCGAGCGCGCCTTCCAATGCACAGATAACCTTCGCGCCGCCGGGATGGCAGATGAACCGGTCAATGTCTTCCACCGAAAGACGCATTCTGGAGAGAATTTCGGTCACGGCGGAGTTGAAATGCCTCGTGACGAAGTCAGGTATGGTGCGGCGAAAGATGACACCGAATCCTTCCGGATCGACACTCCATCCCATGATGCCAAGCGTATCCGGCCAAAGGTGTTCGCCGGCAGCCTCGATCTGCGTCGCACCGCCATCGCCCGCGCGCAACACGATTGCAGCAGCACCGTCGCCAAACAGGCTGACGGCGACGATGTTGGCTTTGGTAAGTTCGTCCAGGCGAAGTGCGAGTGAGCAGAGCTCGATCGTGACCAGCAGCACGTTGGTGCCAGGGCGCGCTTGGGCGAGGCGCGACGCAATCGATAGACCCGAAACCCCGCCCGCACAGCCAAGACCAAACACCGGTACACGCATCGTGTCGGACCGGAAGCCCATCCGGCGAGCAACGCGCGCCTCGAGACTTGGTGTCGCGATTCCCGTGGAAGAGACGGTCACGACAGTGTCGACATCGCCGCCAGCAAGTTGCGCGCTCGCCAGCGCCTTCTCGGCGACATCGACAAATAACGCTTCAGCTCCCTCGAGAAAGGCCTCGGTGCGTTCGGGCCAGCCTCGTCGTTCGAGATACCAGTCGAACGGCTTGACGCCGTGACGCTTGACTATGCCGGTATTCGAGAAAATGCTTGAGAACCGTTCGAATTCGGGAAAGCGGGCGCCGAAGACATCCCATGCCGCCGTCAGCACGTCCTCTTGCAAAAACACGTGGGGAGGCACCGACGTCGCCAGGGAGACCAGCGCAGCCGGGGGCATCGGGGATCCTGGTGTTGCTGTCATCAGCATAAGAAACATCGGCGCGGTGCAAATATTTCGACGCTTGTAAGAAATGATCTAGCCGGACATGTCACTAAAACTTGAATAGCGTTACGACTTCCCAGGTTTGGATTCGACATGCAGAGGTTGTCGCTTCCGCCCAGCGAGGCATTCGAGCGCCATCAGAATCTGACCATGGTCCATCAAACTGTTGCCAACGCGATCGTTGACGCCGTCGCGCACTCCATGAAGTGAGCTGTCCAATGACCGAGATCGAGCTTGTCAACGTGTTCACCCACATGGGGCGCGGCGGCAACCCCTGTCCAATTGTCATCGATGCATCGAACCTGACTGCTGAGGGGATGCAGTCGGTGGCCCGGCACTTCGGGCATGAGTCGGGCTTCGTCCTGCCGGCTCCCAGCGGCGACGCCGACTATGCCTTCCGGTTCTGGGTTCCGCGACACGAGATGGAGATGTGCGGTCACGCGACCATCGGCGCGCTCTGGGTCCTCGCGAGCAAGGGGCGCTTGCCGGGCGAACAGGTCCGCATCGAGACACGCAGCGGATCGGTGACGGGCTATGTCGATCGTGTGGACTCGGGCGAACCGTCCGTCGAGATCAGCCAGCCTGTCGGCAAGGTTGTCGATCTCTCGCGTGCCGAAGAGGAGGACGTTCTGTCGACCCTCAAGCTGTCGCGCCGCGATCTGCTTGATATGCCGGTGCAGAACGCCGTCACGTCACGCGTGAAGACGCTCATCCCGATCAAGGGCCTCCGCGAGCTCAACGAGCTGGTGCCGGGCCCGGCGCAGATCGAGGCGTGCTGCGGGCGGATCGGGTCCACCGGACTTTACCCCTACTCCATCGAACATCAGGGCGAACGGCGCTTCGAGGCGCGACAGTTTCCGAAGTCATCAGGCTACCCGGAAGATGCAGCCACCGGCATTGCCGCCGCGGCGCTCGCGTTCGGACTGCTCAAGAACGGCCTGGTCGAGCGCAACAGCGCGCGGATCACCATCATGCAGGGCCGGGCGATGGGGTCGTTGTCCGAGATCCGGGTGCGGCTTGGCTTCGCCGACAGCCGGCCCGTGGGTTGCCTGCTTGGAGGCTCCGTCACGCGCGCGGAGCAACATGTCTTGCCGCCCTAGCAGGTCGGCGTAGAGACGGCGCGCTAGACCTGGGCCTTCAGCGCTGTAGCCAGAAAATCGATCATGGCGCGAACGCCGGGCAACGCGCTGCGCCGGGACGTAAGCGCGGGCCATTTTTGTTTTGGGATACGCCCGGTGGCAACATCAGCCGATCCCTTGCGCACTCCACAAATCAGTCGTGCGCGAATGCCCTCAGTCTGGAAAGCTCAGGATCATTTTCAGCAGCTTTGGAAACCGCGCGTTGATATCCTCTTCGCGCAAAACGTTGCGGTGCTGGACGCCTTGCTTTGACGTCCGGATCAGGCCGGCCTCCCGCAGGATCCGAAAATGGTTCGAGAGGGTCGACTTCGCCATGTCAGGGCAGGGCGCCGCCTCGGTGCACGACATGCAGTCGTTTTGCGCGGCCAGGCTTTTGACGATGCGCAGCCGCATTGGATCCGCGAGAGCTCCAAGCACCCCGGCGAGTGTAATCTCGTCCCGCGGTGGGTGAACGAACTGCACCATGCTCAAAATATAGCACGTCCCTTGAACTCATTCAATAGTTCACTAGTATTGAACTATTGAATATCGGCATCCCGCCGAACAACGGAAGACATGCGATGACCAAGAGACTCGAAGGCAAAGTTGCGCTCGTGACCGGCGCATCCAAAGGCATTGGTGCCGAAATCTCCGCCCGGCTTGCGGCCGAGGGTGCGGCGGTTGCCGTCAACTACAGCGCCAGCAAAGAGGCCGCCGACCGCGTGGTCGCCGCCATCATCGCCAAGGGTGGCAAAGCCGTCGCCGTCCACGGCAACCTGGCCGATGCCAAAAACGTGAAGAGCGTCGTCGCCGAGACCGTGAAGGCGTTCGGTGCGATCGACATCCTCGTCAACAACGCGGGCATCTACGAGTTCGCGGCGCTCGAGGCCATCACGCCTGAGCATTTCCACAAGCATTTCGACCTCAATGTGCTCGGGCTTCTCTTGATTTCGGGGGAAGCGGTGCAGCACTTCAATCCCAATGGGGGCAGCATCATCAACATCAGCTCCGGCGTATCGACCATCGCGCCGGCGAATACCGCCGTCTACACCGCGACGAAGGCATCGGTGGATGCGATCTCCTCCGTGCTGTCGAAGGAGCTTGCGCCGCGCAAGATCCGCGTCAACGCCGTCAATCCGGGCATGATCGCCACCGAAGGCGTCGTGTCCGCCGGCCTGCACGAGGGCGACATGCGCAACTGGATCGAATCCACCACCCCGCTCGGCCGCATCGGCAAGGTTGAGGAGATCGCTGCCGCGGTGGCCTTCTTCGCTTCGGACGAAGCCTCCTACGTCACGGGCGAGACACTTCACGTCACCGGCGGCCTTCGCTGACGCGCGACGTGCCCTGGCGGCCCGAAATTGCTGAACGGCGTCGTCCCAGCATGGTCGCGGTAGTGTATCCCGCCGCCACGTTCGGACTTCACCGGTCCCGATGAGAAAATGGCTCGCATCAAGCGAGCCATTTTTATTCTGCGGGTGAGAGTCCTGATGTCCCCGCGAGCCTCGCAGTGAGGCAGCGGCACCGTCGGATCCGAACTTTACGGCTTGTCGTCGGCCTCTTCGCTTTCCGAAAGCGCGCGATAGCGCACGAGATCGGGATCACCATCCATGTAGAGCCCAATGAAGCCCCGATAGCCGAAGTCGTCGCGGAGAAGCACGAGCAGCCGGTCCAGATCCTTGTAGGTACGATCTTCCTTGTCGCCCCAGGTTCGCAGCGGCAGGAATTCGCGTCGCCAGCTCGGCCGAACATAGGCCAGGTGTTCGGCCATACCCTCAATCGTCTTGGTGATGATGAGGACATTGCGCAGGTGCCCGCCATTTTGCAGCTCCTGCTTGATTTCCCCTTCCTGTAACCCTTTCGCCAAGGGTTGCTCCCGCAAATTGATCGCCCAAGGGGCGAAGACCACAACGGGGGCAGACTTCCTTGCGCCGACCAATCCGCAGTCGGATTCTGACCTGCGGTCCGGAAGATTCGGAGCGAGTCGAACTGCTCCATGGCGAAAGCTGCCTCCGATCCCGTGTCTATCAGCGAAAGGGGTTGCCTTGCGAGCCGACAATGAGGTGATGCACACAGCAAGCGCTTCGATCGCTGCTGCGTTCACACGTCGGCGGCATCGACGTTCTCCCGGCGACGCAAGGGAGAAATCGACGTAATATCAGCTACATCGATAGAGTTGAGAACACGGCGAGATGCTCCAGGCTCGCGGTCGACTCCGATGCGTGTTCCCCTAGGCCAATCCGCCGTCCGGCTCTTGCAGGTGGCGGAAGGCGGCGGGCACGTTGACGGAGTTGTGCGCCCAATCGAACAGGCTGTACTCGCCGTAGTGCGCCATGGCGACCGCCTCGAGCGTGGCCTCGATCGATCGACCTTCTGCGATCGCCGTGCGCACGGCGCTGTCGAGCTCGCGAAGATAGCGAAGCGGGAATTCGATGTCCGCGGGACGCATCGGCCGGCCGTGGCCTGGAATGATGGTTGCGTCTTCCGGCAGGAAGTCGCGCACGCGCGCAAGGGTCGTCATCGTCTCCTTGTGCCGCCCTTCGAGGAGCCACGGAAGCGCCGGAGATGGTGCTTGGATCATGTTACCGACCCAAAGCACCTTCGCGTCTGGCGCCCATATGACCAAATCGCCTGGCGTCTGCGCGAACCCAAAGTGACGGACCTCGACGATGCGGCTGCCCAGATCGACGCTGATCATGTCGGGGACGGTGATGTCAGCGGCGCGTGCCTGCACGCGTTCGATGCCCTTCCCCTTACCCATGAGGCTGATCATGAAACGGCGATCGTCCTCGAAGCTTTCTTCCATGTAGCGCTTGGTCGCCGGATGCTGAATCACGACAGTGCTGTCGGGAAACAGGTAATTCCCGTAGGCGTGGTCGCCATGATAGCTGGTGTTGACGAGGAAGCGGATCGGCTTCGACGTCACTTGCCGTACGAGCCCGATAAGCTGCGAGGCGAGATCGCCATTCAGCATTGACTCGACGACGAGTACGCTGCGTTCGCCGATCACGAAGCCGGCCGTGGTGGCGACGTGGTCTTTCTCGAACACGTCGTCAGGCATGACCGCGAAAACGCCGGGGGCCAGTTCGTTCGATGTGAGGTTCACCCGAGCCGCATCCCAGGGCGGCGCTGCTTCTTGCTCACCGTCCTGCGTCATCGGATGGGCCTCCTGTTTGAATGATGCCAGACAACCGCCCTTTGCGGACGCCGTTATTTCGCTGCTGCGCGGGCGGCCTGTTCGATTGCGTCGGCCACGACTTCAGGGTTGGAGACGGGGACGGCGTGCGAAGCGTTCACCTCGATGACGGTGGAGTGGGCGCGATCGGCTTCGAACTTGTATTCATCGACCGGAATGGCGCGATCCTGCAGCGGCCTGACTTGCCAGCTCGGCTTGCTCGTCCATGCCGCGGATGTCAGCGGTTCGGTTAGGGCCGCCAGGTTCATGGGGCGTTGGCCGGCGAGCATCAGGGCGGCCACGCTCGCGGGCACGTCGGCGGCAACGTTGCTGTGAAACTTGTCGGGCTGGTAGAGGAGATACGTGCCGCTGGTACCGTCGGGCAGGGTGTAAGTGGTCGGCTCGACGGACGTGGGGAATGTGCTGCCGGGGTACCGTTCGAGCAAATGGGTTGCGGCCTCTCCGACCGCGGGCATGATGGAGGCCGCGTAGACAAGGCCCTTGACCTTGGGGTCGTCCCCGGCCTGCGTGATGACGGCCCCGCCATAGGAGTGGGCCGCCAGGATCACGGGCCCCTGGATCTTGTCCAACAGGCTGCGCAGGTACGCGGTGTCGATTGCCGGGCCCAGCAGCGGATTGCCGAAGGCGACGACCGGGTAGCCGTCGCGCTGCAGCCTCTCAATCACTCCATTCCAGATCGACGCGTCTTCGAAGGCCCCGTGCACAAGGACGACAGTGGGCTTGGGCGATTCCTGGTTCATCGTGAGTCCTTTTTCAGGAGAATTAGGGGGAGGTCGCTTCGCTGAAGTGTTCGTTAAGTCGCGTCGCCCAAGCTCATCATCTGCCTTGCAACGAAGAGCCTCGGTAAGACGCTCTATTTCTGGGCGATGACGTGAAGCCGGTGCACCTTGGGAGCTTCGGAAAACAGCTCGCCTGCCTTCGCGAACAGCGCCTTTGCAAGTTCGCCGTTCAAATGCGCGTCTCGTCCAACTTCGTCATTGAACGTGTCGATGATTCCGTAGCGTCCCGGCTCCTCTTCCTTGAGCCCGTACCACGCCGCTATTCCGGCCTCTGCCTTCGCCATCGCGGCGCCCTGCTTCAGGAAAGCTTCGACTTCCGCTTCCTTGCCCCGATTGGCTTTCAACTCGACGAAGAAGGCGAACTTGGCCATGCCATTGATCCTTTCGGTTGCATCCGACTATTGTGCATCTCTATATAAAATGCGTTTTTATAAAAACACATCAAAGAACGCGTGGGATTGGTTCGCTTTGTCGTGATCGAAGAAAATAATATAGCCGCGTAATTTCAGATACTTGGTGCAAGTCATATCTTCGATAGCGAGTCGTAATCCAGAATGAATTTGAAAATTCATAAGAACTGTATCAGAAGTCTTTTTATGAAATCACCGGTGGTCTCGACCATCACGGCCTTGCCGTCTTCACGGGTCGTGCGGTGAGATGAGCGGTGCCGAAACGATGATGAGATCGTTGCGGTCACACCCCCGACGACGACTTAGGACCTGCTCGGAGCCTTACCGAGAGGTGGAAGCAACTGTTGCGCGGTGTGAGGCGATAGCTGCTCGATGGCCGCTCGAAGGTGGGCCGCAGCCTTCGAATGCTCGGGCCCATCGAGCATGCGCAATGCTTCCAGCATGAGCGACAACGCCACCGAGGCATCGGAGATCGCGTCCGTCATGATCGTTCCTTTCGATGCGTGCACGATCTTCAGAGCGTCGGCCCTCGGCATCGACGTCGCGGGACGCGCTCACATCATCAGTTCGGTGTCCTTGATGTCGGCGATGGGGCCGAGGATCGCAGGGTCAAATTCATCCAGAGAGCTGCGGTCCAACAGACGCTTGGGCAGGTCGGGGTTCGCCAAGGCCCCGCGGCCTATCGTGACGACATCGGCGCCATCGTCGAGCGCAGCCACCGCCTGCTCGATGTTGTGCAGGCTGCCATTGGCGAAAATCGTCGCTTTGGGGGCGTAGCGCTTGGCGAGGCGCATCAATGACGGGCCGTCCTCGGCGAAAGCGGGCTTCCACGCCTCAAACTCGGTCACATGGACGAAGTCGGCGCCGGCATCGCCGAGGCTGCCGAAGATGATTTCGGCGTCACGCTCCGCACCCGCCCATTTGTGATGATAGTCGTTCACCTTGCCTTGCGAGATGCGGACGCCGACCGGCACTGCGCTCCCGACCTTCGCGCGCACCGCCTTGAAGGTTTCCACGATTAACCGCACGCGGTTCTCCGTGGCGCCGCCCCAGCGATCGGTTCTGCTGTTGGCGTAGTCGGTCAGGAACTGGTCGAGCAAGTAGCCGTTGGCGCCGTGAATCTCGATGGCGTCGAACCCGGCGATGTGGATCGCTCGCGCAGCCGAGCCCGCGAAGCCGGCAATGGCGTCGGCGATCTGCTCCTCCTTGATGGCTGCCGGCAGCACGTAGCGGTCCTTTCCGTGATAGAATGTCATCTGCTCGCCCTTGGGCTGAATGGCAGACGGCCCCACCGTGCTGTCGCGAAAGCGATTGCCTTGACTGATCGCTCCGGCATGCATCATCTGGGCGATGGCCACCGCTCCGTGCGACTTGATGCCGTTGACGACCGGCTTCCAGGCCATGGCCTGCACTTCGTCGGTCATGCCGGGTTGATGGACGTAGCCCTGCGAGAACGCCTGGTCTGTGTAGATGCCTTCGGTGATGACCGTTCCAAACCCGCCTCGCGCGAACCGCTCGTAGTATCGCGTCATGGTTTCGGTGGCCCGGCCGTCCTGGGTCGCCGTGATGCGCGTCATTGGCGCAACAGCAAGACGGTTCTTCGCGGTACGGCCGTTTATATCGATCGGCGTGAAAAGCGTCTTCGCTTCGCTGTCCATCATTTGAATCTCCAGGGGTTTTACCTTCGGGAGTGGCCTCCCTTGCTGGAGATCGATTTAAAGCTCGTCGTGAGCCGACAGAAGCCCGGCTGGAAGCTAAGCACTTTATCGATTATCGTTATAAAATGGATTTTGCAGATGTGGCCCTGTTTCGCAGCATCGTGACCGCCGGTAGCCTGTCTGCCGCGGCGCGAGAGATGGGCACCACGCCAATGTTGGTCAGTCGAAGGCTCGCAGCGCTCGAAGCTGAGCTCGGCGCGCGCCTGTTTCATCGGACCACGCGCTCGCTATCGCTCACCCCTGAGGGCGAGGCCTTTTTGCCTCACGCCGCGGCCCTGATCGCCGCCCGCGATTCAGCATTCGAGTCCGTGTCGTCCGCCGGCTCGGGCCTCTCAGGTGTGCTCAAGGTCACCGCGCCGAACGTCATCGGCCATGCGGTCATCGTACCCGTCGTGGCCAAGCTGATCGCGGACAACCCGGCGCTTCGGGTCAATCTTGTCCTGAGCGACGATCGCGTCGACATCGCTTCGATGGGTCTCGACGTCGCGATCCGCGTTGCGCCGATGAAGCCTTCCGACATGATCGCGACAAGGCTCGCCGACAATCCTTACATCCTCTGCGCATCGCCAGCCTATATCGCTCGCTTCGGCGAACCGGCAACGCTGGGCGATCTGGTGAGCCACCCCTGCATCAAGCTTCATGCGATGGAGACCTGGCCGTTCGTACGTGGAGGCGAATTGGAGCAGATCCGGATCGCCGGCCCGCTGTCAGCCAGCACAGTCGACGCTGTTCGAGCGGCTTGTCTTGCGGGCGTGGGGGTCGCCATGATGACCTATTGGGATGTGTACGAGCAGATTGAACGCGGAGAGTTGAAGCGCATCGTTCTGGCGGATGCCGCGCCGGTTGAGCTTGGGATATGGGCGGTTTTCCTGACTCGCGCGCAAATGCCGGTCCGGGTAAGAGCGTTCATTGATGCTCTGCGAAAACGGCTGCTTGCGGGCACACTGCCGTGATCGTCGCGACGTGCCATCGCCGGCGAGCGGGAAAGCTCGCCGACGACACGTCGCTGGGCAGAGTGCCACCCGTCACCGCGTCAGGCGAACCAGATCCTGCCTCAGCAGATAGAAGGAGACTGCGAGCAGCACGACGTCCTTCATCAGGAAGGGCACGTTGCCCGTCATCGCGGGGAAGCCTCCCGCGGCGAGGTCCCAACCCTCCGGCATGAAGGGAATGATGGTGACGGTCGCGATGAAGGTGCCGGTCGAGCCGAGGGCGCCGAGCACGCCAAGCCGGTGGCTCCAGAAGCCCGCGAGCAGCAGCGCGCCGAAGGTCCATTCGGAGACGCCGAGGAAATAGCTGGCACCGGCATGGCCGAACACGGGATAGAGCCACCAGATCAACGGGCCGTTGCTGATGAACGGGACCAGCCGTTCGAATTCGTACGGAAACCACTTCTGGTAGCCGAAGAAGAAGAACATGATCACCATCGAGGCGCGGACGACATGGTAGTCGAGATCTTCCGCGAGCAGGCCGGATCCCTGCAGGGCGCGGACGAGAGGATTTTGGGCGGTGTGGGTGTTGGCAAGCGTGGTCATGGTCGTGATCCCTGATGTGTGATGATCGACGTGGCGGCCGTCGCGTTAGGCGACCGCCGGGAAGTCGATCTCGGTGTCGTTGATGCGGTTGAAGACGTTGGTGAACACGGTGGTGGCAAAGGCGAGGCTGATGTCGACGAGCTGCGCGTCGCTGTAGCCGGCGGCCTTGATCGCGACGAAATCCTTGTGGCTGACGGTGCCGCTGGTGCGCGCAAGCTTGTCGACAAAAGCGACCAGCGCATCGCGCTGGGCATCACCGGTGGGCGGGCCATCGCGGATCTGCTTCAGGATCTCCGGCGCCAGCCCGACGAGCTTTGCGAGATGGCTGTGGGCGGCGACACAATAGTCACAGCCGGCGGCTTCGCTGATGACGAGCTTGATGATCTCCTTGTCGGACTTGGTCAGTCCGCCGGAGGCGAGCACAGTGTCGGCAGCGAGCACGGCCTTGAGCGCAGCGGGGCCATGGGCGGCGATGGCCGCAAAGGTGTTCGGCACGCTGCCGATGGCCTTCTTGATCTGGGCATAGACCTGGCCAGAGGGGCCGGCGTCAGTTTCGAGGTTCGGGACGGAAAGTCGGGACATGATGGCACTCCGTGTTGAGGTGGTGAACGATTGCGGAGTGACAGTAGGGTCGCGATCTGAGATGTTGAATGCTTGATAGGCTTGTATATATGCTCAATCGTCTCAAATGACGTGCCGAGAGAGAGGAATACGATGGATTGGCTGAGCCGGCTGTTCGAGATGATGCCGGTACGCGGCCGTCTGGACCTGCGCTGCTCCTACGGCGCGCCCTGGCGGATCGAGCAGGGGCCGGGCGAGGCCAACGAGATCCCGTACCATGCGGTGCTCGCAGGCTCGGCGGTGCTGGACGATCCGGCGGGAGGCCGGCCGTTGCTACTGGAGGCCGGCGACATTCTGCTGCTGCCGCGCAACCCCCGGCACGTCATGCACGACGGCAGCGGAGCCGCGCCGCTGAAGGCCCGCAACCGCGCGTCACTCAACTTCACGATCAGCGAGAATCCCGGCTCGGACGCGCGGCTCGATCTGTTGTGCGGACATTTTTCGATCGCCCCGCCGCACGACCGGCTGCTGCGCAACTATCTGCCGCCGGTGCTGATCGTGAGGGCGGGCGCGCAGGCCGGAGAGCGGGACACGGCGGGGCAGCTCGCAGGCCTCGTTGCCTTGATGCGCGGCGAGACCGCAGACGATCAGCTGGGTGGCCGCGCGATGCTGAACGCGTTGTCGACGGCGATGTTCGCGCTCGTGCTGCGCCTCGCCAGCGAGATCGGAGACGCGCCACGCGGGCTGCTTGCGCTCGCAGGTCACCCACGCCTCGCGCCGGTCGTCGCGGCCATGTTCAATGCGCCCGCGCGCGCATGGACGCTGCCCGAGCTCGCGCAGCTCGCCAACATGTCGCGTGCGACACTCGCCCGTCAATTCCAGGAGAAGGTCGGACGTTCGCCCAGCGAACTGCTGACCGACATCCGCATGACGCTGGCAACGAACGAACTGAGGAAATCCTCGCTCTCGACCGGAGCGGTGGCCGAAGCGGTCGGATATCTGTCCGAGGCGGCGTTCCAGCGGGCGTTCAAGAGCCACATGGGCATCACCCCCGCGCAATGGCGAAAGTCTGCGCAGACGCCTGCGACGATTGACGATCTGGAGCTGGCGAAGAGTGCAGAGGCGGCATCGGCTGGCGAGAATGCCTAGGCAGGCGAGCGTGAGGTGGCCGGGCTAGCTCAGCATCCGCGGCAGATGATGAGCTTGCGATCCAGCATCTGATCGCGCTGCTGCTGCTCACGCTCCCAGGCCGACAGAGCATCCGATTGAGGCGCATCGGCCCGGCTCGGCTGACGGTGGCCGACCGGAGCGAGCCAGGGCAGGCGCGACGTCGGCTCGGCCGAGGCGAGACGCGCGGCGGCCCGCGACGGCAGATCGGGGAGGACGTCGAGAGAGCTGTTCCGGTCGGAGGCATGTGCGGGCGACAGCAAGCCGATCAGGAGAAGGCCCGCAAAAGCGGAGCGGATCGAGCGTGTCTGGTTCGAACGATGGGACATTGTGGCGCTCCCGTAGTGGAGGCTCGGGATGAGCGGCTCCGTTGCGGGACACAATAGTCGTGGACGCGAAAGGCTGAATGCCGCGCGATCTCGAAGATATGCTCGTTCGTCTCACGAGCGTCGATGGAGGGGACTGGTTGCAGCTTCAGCGGGGCCGGCTACCAGGCGTTGGCTCGGCGACCACCTCGGCGATGTCGAGATTACGATCGGGGCCATGCGGCACCACCGATTGGCCGGGTTCGAGACGTATCTGCGTGCCATCGAGATGGACGGTCACGATGTCCGGCTCGAACGATACAAAATTGGAGATGCGGCGGACTTCGGGATAGGCGTCGGGATACGACCATGCCGCCTGGCGCGCGTCTCCGATGGAGTAATAGCTGCAGAGGCCCTTGTACGGGCAGAAGGTCTGGAGCTTTACCGGAGTGAGGGCAGCCTCATCGATGTCGGCACGTGGAACATACCAACGCGGTGCAAAGCCGGACTCGTAAAGGACCAGCGGCCGCTTTGTATCGGCGATGACCCGGCCCTGGTGGTTGACCACGAGGTTACGCGAGGTCTGGCGGATGTCGATGCGGTGATAGGGATCGGCGGCATGGCCCACGATGCGTTCGTCTTCCTCGTAGAAGGCATCCATGGCCCGCCAGGCAAAAGCGATCAGACCCTGCAAATCGCCTGCATGGGCGGGCAGGTTGGTGTGCCGCCATGCTCCTCGCGCCGCGATGTGTTGCTCGTCGACCCGAACGCTGTACCAGGACGTCGGCCCAAGATCGGCGTGTTGAGTGATGTGCTCGGTAGGTTCCAGCACATGTGCGGAAACATCGGCCTCCGGGAAATAGGCCACGGGATAACGGCCCGGTTCGAAAAGCAGAAGCGCCCGTTCGCTCTCGGCGATCCAGCTTCCCCCAAAGCGCACGCGGAGGCGGCGGCGTAACGGTTCGACGTACAGGAGTCGCTTGGGCAGCGGCTCGGGGACGAGAAAGCGGCCGATTGCTCCCGTTGAAAGCGGGCCTTGTTGCCAGGACAGTCCCAACTGATCTCTCCCTGCAGCGCACCGTCAGTCGGTGGCGGACCTGTTCCGGCCCGTGCTTGGCTTCGCCGGCGCGATCCGATGCCTATATTTCGTCCGCGGCCCGGCCTTGGTTACAGGTCATCCCACCAATCTTGCGGTGTGATGACGCCAGCCGAGATGATTCAACCAACCGTAAAGCCGTCATCGATCGGAACAGTGAACTGGAAGACGGCTCCGCGCGGTTCGTTTGCAGTCGCCCAGAGCCTGCCGCCATGCGCAACGATGATCGAACGGCATATCGACAGTCCGACACCCAGGCCGCCAGATTTGGTCGTGTAGAAGGGTTCGAACAGCCGCGCGAGGCCCTCCGCCGACAAGCCCGGTCCCGAATCCGTGATCGATACGCGTATGCTCTCGGCATCCGCTCTCGCGGTCTGGATCAACAGCTCGCGCTTGCCCCCCGTTGTCTCGCTCATGGCCTCGATGGCGTTCAGGATCAGGTTGAGCGTGACCTGCTGCAGCTCGACGCGATCCCCGATGACCTTGGGCAGACGATCGGCGAATATCGTCTGGATCGACACATCGTGCCGCGCTGCTTCAGCCTGCGTGAGTTCGATGACTTGTCCGATGACGTTGTTGATCGCCAGGGAATCCCGTTTGGGCGGTGATTTCTTGACGAGATCCCGGATTCGCTCAATGACCTCGCTGGAGCGGATGCCGTTCTCGATGGCGCGTGTCAGCGCCCTGCGCGTCTGCTCCAGTGCCGGTGGTTGGTGATCGAGCCAGCTCAAGGCCGCTTGCGCGCTGGCGATGACGGCGGTGTTCGGCTGATTGACCTCGTGGGCGATCGACGCCGTCAGCTGTCCCATCACCGCCACGCGGTTGGCGTGGGCCAGCTCCGTTTGAGCCTCGCGGTAACGCTGCTCGTTCTCGCGTGCCTCGGTTTCGGCGCGCTTGCGCTCGCTGAGATCCAGCACGAACGCAACGCCTTGCTCCTGCTCGTCGTCGAACAAGGCTCCGCCGGTCAGCACCGGCACCCGGCTGCCGTCCTTGCGGAAGAACGCCTTTTCGAACGGGTGGACAACCCGCGTCGCCTTCAATTCGGCCCGGGCGCGGTCGGTGCGCTCCTGCCATTCGGGCGGCGTCAGATCTGCCCAGCGCAACCGGCCCGCGGCGAGATCCTCGCGATCATATCCCATGGTCTTCAGGAACGCGTCGTTGGCATCGAGGATGTCGGGGGTGTGATCGAAGATGAAGATCCCGATGATGTTGGCCTCGACCAGCCGCCGGATCCGCGACTCCCGCTCCTGAAGCTCCCGGTACAGACGGGCATTGTCGAGCGAGGTCGCAGCCTCGGATGCGAGAAATTTGAGAATCGCGATCCGGGCGGGCGTGAACACGCGCGAGGCGAGATTGTTCTCGAGATATAGAAATGCCACCGCCCTGCCTTGCTTGACGAGCGGCACGCACAAGGCCGATCGGACGTGCTTCTTCTGAATGTATTCGTCGCCGCCGAACGCGCTGCTCGTCGAGGCATCGTCGAGCACGACGCTTTCCTGGGTGCGAGCCGTGTAAAGCACGATCGACATCGGGACTTCAGCGGCGGAGATCGGCGAATCGGCGAGATCGAGAGCGATCGAACCGCCGCCAGTCACGGCGTCCGCCCGAATTCTCAGCTCGGAACCCCTCGGCAAAATCAGCACGCCGCGTTCCGCACCCGCGTGCTCGATGGCCGAACGAAGCAGGGTCTCCGTGAGCTTCTCCAGCACGATCTCGCCTGAAACAGCCTCCGACACCTTGAGAACCGTCGCAAGGTCCAGCTGCTCGACAGGTGCTCCGATCGTCCCCGCGGCGCTGAGCGCGGATCCTCGCTCCCGCAGGTTGGGATGAAGTTTCTCGAGCTGGCTCACCTTCGCCTCGGCGCCCCAGCGCGCGTAGCAATCGCGCGCTTTTGTCAGGTAGGAAAGAACGACCGTTCGAATGCCGCGCGCCTCGTAGAACCCTGCCGCGCGTTCCGCAGCGATCGCCTCGATCTGCGCGAAGCCGGATTCTTGCGCCAATCGGATCGATTCCTCGTACAGCTGTTCCGCCTCGAGTTCGCGACCTTCGATGCGCGCAAGCTCCGCCGCGACGAGCTTCTGCCGGGCAGCGTAATTCGCGGGGCAACGGTTGGACCAGACTGTCAGCTTACGGTGGTGTTCGCGGAGGTCGTTGAGGCGTCGCTCGCGATCCTCGGGGCGTGATGCGTGATAAGCCCCGGCATGAGCGAGCGCCGTGTAGAACCGGTATTCGGTGAAATCCGAATAAGAGCGGGCGCACCATGAGAGCGCTTCTGCGCGTGCGGCGAGGGCAATCGCGACATCGTCACGTCCGGCAATGACTTCGATCTGAATTTGCGTCGCGTAGTAGAAGAAGGCGCTTATCGGTTCGCTCGCATCCGAGGGCTGAAGCGCCGCGGGGCTCTCGAAGTTATTCCGGCCATCGCGCCCCATAAGGCTCTGAGCCAGATCTCGTTGCCTGATGAGGCCCTCCGCAGCCAATCGGACGCCCAGACCCTCGGCGAATGCCAGGGACCGCTCGGCGTTCGAGCAGACGTCCATGAGCGGATCGCCGCAGAAGAGATCCACCGATATCAGTCCGCGATGCGAATACGCCGCGAATGCCAGATCTCCGGTCGTCAAGCAGATCGCAAGAGCGCGCCGAATGAACGGCCGTCCCGATCGGATCGGGAGAATCCATGGGGTCACGTGAAGGCCGAATACCAAAAGCGCCCGGCCGCTCAGCCCTGTCTGCGGCTGCCTGTCAGCAAGGGCTGCGCCAAATTGTGATAATCGGAATCCAAGTTCGGCATCGGTTGAATTGCTCGCGAGCACGCCGAATATGGCGGTCAGCGGGTAGCACGCTTCAGGGCTGGTCCCGTGCTCGAGCGTCAGTCGAGTGGCCTCCATGAGCATGGTGTCGGAGAGGTTGCGATCGGTGAGAAACGCAGGTGTGAGGAGGTCGGCCAGGACGCCCATGGTCGCACGATGATCCGGATCGGTCATCGGCGGTAGCGCATGAAGCTGGTCGTCGGACAGCTTTTCGGTCAAGCTCCGCAGGCGTCGCCGATCCTCGTCCACCTCGCTCCGGCTGGGATGAGGAGACCAGTCAATCCCGGTTCTGCGCAAAAATGCGAGGCAAACGTCGACCGCGCGCTCGAGCTGTCCCGCGGTGGTGTATAGCTGCGCCTGGAGTCTGGCGACCTCGGCGCTCGCCTGAATGTCCGAACAGCTCTGCGACAGGACCGTCAATTCCGCTTCCGCCGTGTTCAGCTCGCCGAGCAGGAATTTGCATTCGGCGTGGAGCAGGCCGATCGCGAAGGCGTCCCGGCTGCACCGCGGATGCCCTTCCTCCCCGAGCAGTTCGCGGGCGATTTCAAGGTAGGTTGCTGCCGCGTGGTAGGCCGTTGCATTTCGCGCGCGCCGGCCCGCGGCGAGATTGACGGCAATGACCTGTTCGCGTTCAGCGCCGTTCGTCAGAGCGGCGATGCCGCGGTTCAGCTGGTTGGCAACGATATAGACGCGCTCGTTGGTTTCGTCGGGCGTCAGCTGCGCTGCCAGGACCAGACCGATCCGAAGGTGCAGGGTCGTTCGCCTGTCCTGGTCCGGTTGAAGCGCATAAGCGGCCTCTTGCACACGATCGTGGACGAACGCGTAAGAGCTCTTGAGGCGTCGGACCAGTTCGAGACGCGTCGCGTCTCGCAGATCCGCGTGCAGCGTCTGCTCCGATGCTCCGTGCACGAGGCAGAGCGTTGCGATCTCGGCGCTGTTGCCCAGGCAGGCCAGCTCCAGCAGGGCCCGACGTGTCTCGTCGCGCAAACCGCTCAGCTTGCCGACCATGAGACGCGCGACGTTTTCGGCGTAGCTTTTTTCCTTGATGCGTTCGAGATCCCAGCGCCACTGTCGCTTGTCATGATCGAAGGCCAGTAGTTCTTCTTCGGCCAGTGCCCGCAGAAACTGCGTGAGAAAGAACGGATTCCCGTTCGTCTTCTCGTATATCAGCTGCGCCAGGGGCATGGCGTATGCCGGCTCGCAGTGAAGTGCATCCGCGGTGAATTCCTCGACGGCAGCGCGGGTGAGGGGTGCCAGGTCGATTTCCCGCACCCGTTTACGGGAGGCGCGAATTTCGACGAGCCGTTGTGCCAGCGGATGTTTGACGTCGACATCCTTGCGTCGATAGGCGGCGATGAGAAGCAGATTTTGCAGGTCGGATCTGTTCAGAAGAAACGCGATCAGATCCAGTGTGGCCACGTCGAGCCACTGCAGGTCGTCGAAGAAAAGCACGAGCGGATGGTGAGGCTTGGCGAAGATGCCAATGAAGCGTCGAACGACGAGTTGGAAGCGTCGCTGTGCGTCTTGCGGGGGGGCCTCCGGGACAAGTGGTTGATCCCCGATCACCAGCCGCAGCTCCGGTACGAGATCCACCATCAGTTGACCGAGCTGGCCTAGCGCGTCGTGCAGTGCGCTACGCCAGGGTGCCAGATCGGCATCGCTCTTGGCGAGGAGGCCTCGGATAAGGCCTTGAAGCGCATGCGCGAGCGTCGCGTAAGGCATATCGCGCTTGTGCTGATCGAACTTGCCGGAGGCGAAGAACCCTCCCAACGGGACCAAGGCCTTCTGCATTTCGTCGACGAAAGCGGACTTGCCGATACCGGAGGGGCCGGACACGAGGATCAACTCGGGCGTGCCGCTCCGGGTGACGCGATCGAACGAGGTGAGCAACGCCTCGATCTCGTGCTCCCTGCCGTAGAGCCGTTCGGGAATCAGCAGGCGGTCCGGTATATCGGTTTGTGCCAGGACGAAATCATCGATCCGTCCCTGCGCTTCCCATTCGGCGAGTGACCGTTCGAGGTCGCTCTTGAGGCCGGCGGCGGTCTGGTAGCGGTCCTCGGCCGTCTTGGCGAGGAGCTTCATGATGATCGCCGACACGGCGTAAGGCACGTCATTGACTCGTTCGGCGGGCGGAACGGCCCGTCTCGCGATGTGGCTGTGCACCCATTCCATCGGATTGGCCGCGGTGAACGGCAGTGCGCCCGTCAGCATCCGGTAGAACGTCACACCGATTGCGTACAGATCGCTGCGGGAATCGACGGACCGGTTCATGCGGCCGGTCTGTTCGGGCGCCATGTAGGCCAGCGTGCCCGCCATGGTCTCCGGTGGTTCGAGCTGCTGTCGCTCGCGTGGCAGGCGAGATGCGAGGCCAAATCCGGTGATCCTGACCTCGTCTGCCCCGGTCACCAGAAGATTGGCCGGCTTCAAATCCTTGTGGACCAGGCCCTGCCGATGCAGCTGATCGACGGCGGTGGTGATGCCGAGAGCCAATCGCAGAAACCGGGTCAGCTTCATCGGCGCGCCGAGCAGCTGCTCGAGCGGCTCGCTGCCGGGGTCTTCCAATATCAGCAAGGTTCGACCACCGTCGCGGATCAGCTCCAGCGGCCGTACGGCCCAGGTCCCATCGAGCTCGTCGCGCAAGGCGTATTCATGGGCGAGCCGGTCGAGGACCGCGGCCGGCGGATGTTCCGCAGCCGCCCTTACGGTCAGGACACTGTTGACATCGCCATCGGCGCCCCGGCGCCATTCGCGACAAAAGACGCGCTCGCCGTCGTCCCATGACGCTTTGAGACCGGCATTGCCATTCGTGGATACCCGCGAGGATACGTGCATCTGCCGGACTCCGGAACTAGCCGGCCAGTCGATTGAAAAGGAGGGAAAGGTGTTCACCTGTCCCGTCCGGGAACGTACTCCCAACGCCAATCCCCAACAATAGCCGGGATCGGAGCCATGGCATGAGCCACATTCCGATTCCGGGGCGTGGCTCAACCAACTGCAAAGCCGTCATCGATCGGCACGGTGAACTGGAAGACGGCTCCGCGCGGCTGGCTTCAGGCTGTTCACTCTGCGAACAACCTGGCTGAAGTTCAGACCTTCCAGCTTTGAGCGTGGGGGAATTGCGGGATTCTTCGAAAGGTCGTTCAGCGAGGACGGTGTCAAGGTCTGTAAGCCGTCGCCGCAAACCTACGCTCAAATGGAGAATGAACTTGGCGTCCCCTCGCAGCTCTGCATGAGCGCCTGCCACGCCTGGGATACGCGCAGCGCTGTGGCGGCCTGCTGGGAAGCTGCGTTCATCAGGCGGCCCGGCACGCTGATCCCGCTCTTCCAGTGCCAACCGGCGCTATTGCATCGCTTCCTGTCGAACAATCCCGTTCTCAGCCGGCGACACGTCGGCTGCCGCCCGGAGGAGATCCCGCTTGAGCAGATAGACGGAAGCCGCAAGCAGTACGACATCCTTCATGAGGAAGAGGAACGGCAACGTGGCCGCAGGAAAGCCGCCGGCCGGCGCCGCCCAGGCATCGTGGAAAAACGGAATGATCGTCACGGTGGCGACATAGGTCGCGCATGAACCCAGCGACCCCAGGACCGCCAGTCTTCTGCTCCAGAAGCCGAGCAGAAGAAGCAATCCAAACAGCAATTCCGCTGAACCCAGGAAGTAGGCCGCGCCGCGCACGCCAAACACCGGATACAGCCAGAAGATCAGCGGACCATTGCTGATGAACGGAATCAACGCGTGCGCTTCGTAGTCGAACCATTTCTGACAGCTGAAGACGAAGAAGACGATGATCATCGCCACACGCGTGGCATGGTAGTCAAAATCGCCTCTGACCAGATCGAGCTCGGACAGCTTCTTTATGAGATGGTCCATCTGATGTCGTCTCATCCTCGAGGTCGCGGATTGGCGCCAAGGGCGGCGTCGACGTCTGTCGTTATCCGAACGGTAGCCAAGCTTCGAAGGACGCGCTGTGCGCGGGTTATCGTGCATTTCTCAAACTTGCGCTGTTCGGCCGCAGGCGACCGGGATCGACGTGACCTGACCTCGCGTCGCCCTTGGTGGCTCGCCCTTGGCGATGCAAACCCATACCAAAGTATGGGTCTGTGCATCACAATCGCGAGATTGTCGGAGGCACCCACCGAACGCATGCTCGAGGCCGACATGCGCAACCGATCCTGGCGCAGCTACTGGATTTTCCTCAGTTGGGGAGACCGAACATGTGCCTCTCGCGAACAAGCATCGAACGTCACGACAGCAGCCGCCTGATCAACTGGAGAGCGGCTTGCGCTTCAATCGCCCGTGTTGCGATCGCGTTTCGATGATGATCGCGTCTTGCGAGGGTAAGTCAGGTGAAGGTCCCTTACGTAGGTGTCGTCGATGACGACGAGGCCCTGTGCCTGTCTTTGGTGGATCTGATGCGATCGATCGGCTACCGCTCCGAGCCGTTTGACAGGGCCGAAGCGCTGCTGAGCTACGCCGGCCGGTTCAGCTTCGACTGCATCATTGCCGACGTTCACATGCCTGGAATGGGTGGGCTCAACCTCGTTCGCGAGCTCCAGCAGCAGAAGGTCGGAGCGCCGGTGATTCTCATTACCGCGCTTCCTCACAAGCAGCTGGACGCCGAAGCGGCCTCGATCGGCGCATTCTGCCTTCTCAGAAAGCCGTTCGAAACGAGCGCGCTGCTTGAATGTCTCGACAGGAGCCTTCGAAGATGAAAGCGCTCTCGGGTGACGACATCACGTCCTCTATGGCGACGCCATCGTCCTGCGGCGACGAGCCCGCGCGTGCACGACCCCGAGGGGATACGGATTCGCCGCGACATGATCGCCGGAAGGCGGCCCGTTGGGAGAGATGGAACGATTGTTCGGAGCGATGGGGCCGGCTTCTGCTTGCGGCGCGAGCAGGGGATGCAGACGCATATGAGCGATTGCTGCGGGAGCTGGATCTGTGGCTTCGGGCCTACTACGCGCGCCGGCTTCCCTATCCCGCCGCCGACGATGCGAGGCAGGAGGTGCTCCTGGCCATTCACGCGAAACGCCACACGTTTGCGGCCTCGAAGCCCTTCGGCGCCTGGGTCACGGCGATTGCCCGCTATAAATGGGTCGATCGTGTGCGCGATGCGTCTCGCTACAGCGCGCTCGCGCTCGACGAAGACATCGCAATCGAGGATCACGAAGGTGCCGCGATCAGCGCTGCCGCGCTGGACCAGCTGCTTGGGCGGTTGAAGCCTGCGCAAGAGAGTGTGATCCGCCTCGTGAAGCTCAATGGTCTGAGCATCGCGCGAGCGGCCGGTGTGACCGGACAGTCGGCGGCCCTGGTCAAGATCAATATCCATCGCGGCCTGAAGAAATTGTCCACATTGGTCTCCTGACGTCATTGCGGCCGCGGGCCGGGCCGACCGAGACGTCGTGCGAAGGAAAGCCGAAATTGCTTCAACTCCAGAACGAAATGCGATCTCCGGTGGCCGACCTGACGGCGGCGTTCCGCTATGACATCATGGAAGGGCTGAGCCTCGCGCCAAAGGCAATTCCGGCGAGATGGCTTTATGACCGCCGCGGATCGGCTCTGTTTGAAGCCATCACGCTGCTGCCCGAATACTACCCGACACGAACCGAGCGATCGATCCTTGCGTCCGCAGCATCGGAACTCGCCGCGCTCGCGGGGCCGGGCCGCGCAGTCATAGAATTCGGCTCAGGCTCGTCGGCAAAGACGCGACTGTTGCTGGCAGAGACGGAGCCTTCTGCCTATGTGCCGATCGACATCTCGGGCGAATTCCTCCGGGAGGTTGCGGCAGGCCTGACCCATGCATTCCCAGGGCTGCCGATCTATCCAACCGAGGCCGACTTCACTTATCCCTTTTCTTTGCCGGAAGAGATTGGGGCGACCGCGCGCCTCGGCTTCTTTCCGGGGTCGACGATCGGAAACCTCACTGTGCCTGCGGCGGTCGACCTGTTGCGGGCGATGGCGGTGACCCTGGGTGCCGGATCGATGCTGCTGATCGGCATCGACCGTATCAAGGATCAGGATGTTCTCCTGCCGGCATATGACGACGCGCAAGGGCTGACGGCCGCATTCAATCTCAACCTCCTGCACCGGATCAACCGCGAGCTGGGCGGCTCGATTCCCCTGGGCGCGTTTCGCCATTTGGCGCGCTGGAATGATGCGGAGGCGCGTATCGAGATGCATCTGGAAGCCACGCGCGACGTCCGCTTCGAGGTCGACGGTCGCGTCTTCTCGTTGTCGAAGGGCGAGACCATCCACACGGAGAACAGCCTCAAATACGGGCGGAGGGATGCCTTCGTCCTGCTGCAGGCCGGCGGGTGGAATCCCATCGCCGATTGGACTGACGACAGCGGGCTCTTCTCGGTCATTCTCGCGGAGCAAAGGCCCGCGCCGGCGGCACCCTAGGATGAATCGGGGCGCAGACGGAATCATTTCCAACAATATCGCCTCAATCGGCGCAATCCACGAACAGCGAGGCTCGTACACATGCTGCATAATGTGCGCGTCATCATGGCAATCAACTGCGTTGAGGCGCGACCATGCAACTCCGTTCATCCCTCATCCTGAGCTTCGCCGCCATTCCTCTAACCGCCCTGGCAGATCCACTCCCGGCGCCGTCGCCGAAAGCGCCGAGCCCGGCTGAGACCGTCCAGGTGCAGCCGCGCGGCAATGAATTCATGCCGAATTCAGTCGCCGAGGATGCGTTGCAGAAGCGCATTACCGACTTCAACCGGAAACTGGAAGGTCTGGACGCAGATCTCGACAAGAAGCTGAAAATCTGCCGCGGGTGTTGATCGAAATCCGGTTCAGCAAACAGCGATAGGTCTGCACATGAGGCACACTGTCACCGGTTCGTTCCACGACGGCGGAAGCGGGTGCGCGCACTTTGAGCGGATCGCTCCGATCCGGAATGACGAGCTCGAGCTTGTCGTCAGGGAATTGCAGCATCGCATGCGCAATATCCTCGGTATCGTTCTGTGCTTCGTGAACAACACCGATGCGAATACGACCGCCGATTTTCGCGAGGCGCTCTCGGCACGGATCGCGACCCTGTCCGATGCCTACAGGATGATCGAATCCGCGGGAGAGCAGCGAGTGTCTCTCGCGGCGATGCTGGAGCGAACGCTCAAGCCGCACGCGATGTTTCACAGGGGCCGCATTCTGCTCGCGGGGCCGGACCTCACGCTGGAGCCGCACATCGCCTTGGCGCTGCACGTCATCATTCACGAGCTGGCTACCAACGCGAGCAAGTACGGCGCGCTGACATCGACGGCAGGAGCCGTCGAGGTGATCTGGAAGAGTCCGTCCTATCTCGGCGGACAAGGTCTTGCGATCCAGTGGCGCGAGCGCGGCGGACCGATTGTGACCAAGCCCGAACGCAGAGGCTTTGGCACGCAACTGATCGCAAGGGCCCTGCCGGGCGCGCAGGTCGATCTCGACTTCGCCCCCGACGGTCTTGTCTGCCGGCTTCTGATCGATCTCGGTCAGACGCTGACCACGCAAGGGCCTGTCAGTTAGGATCAGGAGGATCGACACCATGAGTACATTGGCGCGTGCCCCGCGCAAATCATTCGCAAGCAGGCTGCCGATATCGGGGCTGCTTGCGGGAGACCTGGATTACCACATCGTCCGGGCGTCGATGGTGATCCTGTTCTTTTTCTTCGGCTACCAGAAATGGTGGGCGTACGAGGCGGATCGCCTGGACCCCTTCATCAGCAACGGTCCGCTGATCTGGTGGCTCTATCCCGCTTTCGGCCATCAAGGTGCCAGCTGGTTCCTCGGCGTCGCCGAATGGACCGTTGGCGCTTTGATATTCGCGGGCTTCTGGAGCAAGCGCCTCGGCATTCTGGGCGCCCTTGGATCGACCGGCACCTTCATCGCAACAGTCACGATCATTCCGTTTATGCCGGACGGTTGGGACGCTGCTGCAGGCGGCTTTCCGGCGATGACGGGCAACGTTCCGTTCCTGATGAAGGATGTCGTGCTGCTTGCGGTATCGTTGTATCTGCTGAAGCAAGATGCGGCGCGTGTCCTGCGACATGAGGCTTGAGATACACTGCAAGGCAGATACAGATCATGACCAGCGCGAGCATGGGATAGTGCAACGAGACGGCCGCCGCGGCGAGGAAGCCGAGCAGGGTGGTCAAGGATCGCATCCGCATCATCATGCGCGCCTGGATCGCCTCGATCGCCGGCCGGTCGACGGCTTCCCAGCACAGCAGCAGATAGGTCGCGTTTACCAGGGCGAATACGCCGGCATAGACGGTGACGGGCAGCGGCGCCAGCTTTGAGCTCGCGATCCAGGCTGTCGAGAACGGCAGCAGCGATACGGAAAACAGATGAGCGAAGTTTCCCCAGATCAGTCGGGGCGTCGCCGCGCTGGCATAGTGCAGAAGATGGTGATGGTTCACCCAGACGATGGCGATGAAGAGATAGCTGACCGCGTAGCCGATGACGGTCGGCCAGAGTTCGAACAGAGCATTGAGGCTCGGAGCGTGCGGCGGGCGCAGGTCCAGGGCGAGAATTGTAATAACGACTGCAAAAACCGCGTCCGAGAGGGCATTCAGGCGTTCTGTCTTCGGAGAGTCCGCGGTCATCATTCCTGTTTCCTTGCCGATGCAGGCCTGCGCGGCAGTGTCTCGACACCCCGATCGCGCCTGAACAGCAGGCGGGTCATGCCGACGGCCAGCGGGGCGCACTGCCGCTGCTCCGCACTTTCGTGGACATTCGGAGCAACCGTCGCATCGGTTACACCTGCTTCGAAAAAAATCGGGGCAATGCGCAACGACGTGCATGGCGCGGGCTCGTGAACTGTGGCTCTCGGCAACCAAACTTGGCAACGTTCGCAAGTCCCGTTACATGTTGCGGCGTACTGAACGCGCTCTCGTCCCACCCCTCGATCCGCAAGCGGCGGGGTGATGCGTCGAGACGTCTGGAAATGATTTTCACGACGAGACATCTCGGTATGAGGCTTGATAACGAGACGCACGAACTGGATCTGGTCGCAAAGGCGTTTCAGATTATCTCGAGAGAAATCAGCTATCAGGGATTGGCCAAGGCTCTCCTCATGGAGGCGCTGAGCTACTCCGGGGCCAGTCGGGGGGCGATCCTGCTCAGCGGACAAAGAGAGTTGCTTGCCAAGGCCGATGCGAGCTTCCCGCGCGAGAGGGCGAACTTCCTTGCCTCCTTCCCGCCGCACGCCGAATTCCGCTTGCCGAGCGACCTTGCCGAACAGGTGCTCGATCGAAAGCAAACGGTCGTGAGGCAAGCCGGCGCGGAGAGCTCGGCACTGATCGATCCCGCGAGCCCACCGTCTGGAAAGATAGCGCAGCTGTGCCTGCCGTTGATTCACCAGCACTGGGCGATCGGCGTTCTCTATCTCGAAGCGGATGGAGATGCGGAGATCTTCACGCCGCGATGCGTCTGGGTGACATCCATGCTGGCCAATCAGGCCGCCGTCTCATTCGAATCCGTCCGCCTGTTCGAGGCGCTGCGCGAGACCAATATGTGGATGGTCAGAGGTCAGCAGATCGGCGGGATGGGCAGCTATCGCTGGAACACGCGGACCCTGCTCTCCCGCGGATCGCGCGAATGTTACCGCATCCTGGATATCGACCTGGACGTAAACCCCGTGCCCTTCGAGGTGTTCAGGAGCCGGGTCCACCCCGAGGATTATCCCGCGCTGGAGCAGGACCTCACCGAGGCGATCAGCACGAAGTCGCCATTCACCCACGAGTACCGGGTGGTTCACCGGGACGGCAAGACGTTGCATGTCGTGGCCGTCGGGCAATTCGATGAGGGGCCCACGGGAGACCTCGAGCTGGAAGGCATCATCACGGATGTCTCGCAACGGAAGGCGGCGGAGCAGGCTCTCGCCGACGCGCGAAACGAGCTTGCGCGGGCGACGGGTCTGACGTCCCTTGGCGAGCTCGCCGGCTCGATCATTCACGAGATCGATCAGCCGCTGACGGGCATGATCATGAGCGCGGAAGCTTGCCTCCGATGGCTCGCCCGGGATCCCGTTCAAGCCGGGGAGGCCCGCAAATCGGTCGCACGCATCATCAGGCAGGCACGCCGGGCTGCGGAGGTTGTGACCGGGGTCCGCTCTCTCGTGCGGGGCACGCAGGTCCATTTTGCCGAGTTCGATATCAACGATGCGGTTGCGGAGGTTCTGCTTCTGTCGAACAGGGAAATCGAGCGGGCCGGGGTCATCGTCCGTACCGACTTCGATCGATCATCGCCTCGTGTCGAAGCAGACCGTGTTCAGGTCCAGCAGGTCGCGCTCAATCTCGTGCGCAATGCGATCGAGGCCATGACCGGGGTCGAGGACGGGAACCGCATTTTGGCCCTCTCTTCGGGGGTCGCCGATGGTATGATTTCCGTGGCAATCGCGGATACGGGGGGCGGCATCAGCCCGGCTGATAGAGAGCGGGTCTTCGAGACGCTCTATACGACGAAGGGAGCGGGACTCGGTCTGGGACTGTCGATCTGCCGCAAGATAGTGAAACTCCACGGAGGACAGCTATGGGTGGAAGAAAACGGGAGGTGCGGAGCGAAGTTCACCTTCGCTCTCCCGCTTCGCCAGGCGGTTCAGACGTCGGAAAGCCGGTAGACATGCCTCCTTCCGGCGTTGTGCATATTGTCGACGATGACCGCGCGGTTCGCGAGTCCCTTGGCGACCTGCTCGAGTCCCTGCACTACAAAGTGGCCTTGTACGGATCTGCTTCGGATTTCCTCAAGGTCGAACTGTCGGATGCCCCTGCGTGTCTGGTGCTCGATGTCAGATTGCCCGGCACGAGTGGCTTGGAGCTGCAGGAGTACCTGACGAAAATCAATGTCGGAATCCCGGTGATTCTGATGACCGCCTTTGGCGACATTCCCATGTCGGTCAGAGGCATGAAGCTGGGGGCGGTCGATTTTCTCACCAAGCCGATACGGGATCAGGATCTTCTCGATGCGATCACGGCCGCGATCCGGAAGGACATCGATCGGCGCGACGACAGCGCGCACCTGGCGCAGTTGCAGGAGAAGTTTGCACTCCTGACCACGCGCGAGCGGCAAGTGATGACGCTGGTGGCATCCGGTCTGATGAACAAGCAGGTCGCCAGCGAGCTCTCGATCAGCGAAGCGACAGTCAAGATGCATCGTGGCAGCGTGATGCGGAAGCTCGGGGCAAAAACCGCGGCAATGCTCGTCCGAATGGCAGAAGCGCTCCAACTCCAGGGCTGAAGCTTCGGGACTGGCATCTCGTGCTGAATCATCTCGGCGCCGTCACTGCACGCGACCCATACCTAAGTATGGGCCGGAACAGCACAAGCGTGAGATTGTCCGCCAGCGCGATGAAAAGCATGTTGCCCCTGTGCGGTGCTGTCAGCCGGCGTTGGCAGCGCGCCTTGACCGGAGAGGTAACGCCACGTGCAGCTTGCGGCTTCAACGCCCGTATCCAGGCGATCAGGGCGTCTCCTCCGTGCAGAAATTCGTTGACGATTGGACGCGGCCATCCGGAGCACAGAACAGGGCGACGACGATGGGGATGTACGTATCAAATTCGAGTGAGAGCACGCCACGGACGGCGGTCTCCGCTTCGCCAATCCGGCCGGTGGACGAGACGCTGTCTTCCAGGCCGTCCGACGCGGCGCTTCATCCGACGGTCAGCATAACGCCTTCCGAGCCGGTGAAGCGCCTTGGGATAGGCTGGCGTTGGTGGTTTTCGGAGAGCGTTCACCTCCCGGTCGGAAACAGGATTGAATTTCGCTTTCAGGGATCGAGACATCTCCTGGCGTTGTACAACGAGGGAGCGCGGAAAAGCGGTGAGACCTCCATCGATGGCCTCTGCTCGTCGAAGCTGCGCGGTTCCGAGCACAGGCTGACCTTTGTCCCGGCGGGACGCGCCTATCGGGAATGGCATGAGACTGCCTCGTCGGCGCAGGTGACCTTCCTCTATTTCGATCCCGCCGCGCTTCACAAGTCCGACGACGGCGCGGCCGGGCTCGCGCCAAGAATATACTTCGAGGATCCGCTGGTCTGGGAAACCGCCTCCAAATTGAAGAAGGCGATCGAGAGCGCCGAGACGAATTGCGCGCCCTACCTCGAAGCGCTCTGCGGCGTGCTCGCCCACGAGCTTTCCAGGTCTGATCACGATGTTGTTCGCGAACCGGCAGCGGTCAGTCGTGGAGGTCTCGCGGGTTGGCAGAAGCGTGTCGTGGTCGAGTACGTCGAGGGGCATCTGGGAGAGCAGGTCTGCCTCCTCAAGCTCGCCGAGCTCGTCAGGCTCAGCGTTCACCACTTCTGCCGCGCTTTCAAGAAGTCGTTCGGAATCCCGGCCTACCAGTATCAGGTGCAGCGACGCATGGAGTTCGCCAAGCTGCGGCTGGCGGATCGCGCGGTATCGATTACGGACATCGCACTCAGCCTGGGCTATGCGCAAACGAGCTCCTTCAGCTCCGCCTTTCGCAAAGCGACGGGTTGGACTCCTACGGACTATCGCAGGGAGTTCGAATGAGTAGATCCGAGGGGCGATAGATCGGGCAGAGCAGGCGACAGGCCGTCTCGTACGGGCAGAAATCCCCGGGGAGTCTGTAACCGGATCGTCCCGAGTCACGAATGTCCAGGTGAGACCGCCTCGGATCGGCTGCCATCGGAACATCGATTTCACCGGGCGCAACAGGTGTCGAGGGAGGGACCGCAGATGACGAGCATTCGATACCGCAAGGCGGACGTGGACGGACTGAACGTATTTTACCGGGAGGCTGGCCGGGCTGACGCGCCCGCCTTGCTGCTGCTGCACGGATTTCCGACCGCTGGCCACATGTTCCGCGAGTTGATCCCGGCGCTCTCGGATCGCTTCCGACTGGTGGCGCCGGATTTGCCTGGGTTCGGCCAGTCCGACATGCCGGCGCGCGAAAGCTTTGCCTATACGTTCGCCGCGTTGGCGCAGGTGATCGAACGGTTCACGGAAGTCATCGGACTTCCTCGCTTTTCGCTCTACGTCTTCGACTATGGCGCGCCGACGGGCTTTCGGATGGCTCTTCGACATCCCGAACGCATCGTTTCCATCATCTCGCAGAATGGCAATGCTTATGAGGAGGGATTGAGCGATGGCTGGAGCCCGATCCGGGCTTACTGGCAAGATGCATCGCAAGCGAATCGGGCGGTGCTGCGATCATTCCTTTCGCCGGAGACGACGGTCTGGCAATACACCCACGGGGTGCCTGACGCCTCCCTGATCTCCCCGGACGGATACACGCTCGACAACCATTATCTCGAGCGCCCTGGCGCGGACGAGATCCAGCTCGATCTTTTCGGCGACTACAGGACCAACGTCGCCATGTATCCGGAATTCCAGGCCTACTTCCGCAAGCACAAGCCGCCCTTCCTGGCAGTGTGGGGCAAGAACGATCCCTTTTTCCTGCCGGCGGGCGCGAAGGCGTTTCAGCGTGACATGCCGGGCGCCGAAGTGCGCTTCTTCGACACGGGGCACTTTGCGCTCGAGACTCATGCGCGGGAGATCGCAGCTTCGATCAGTGATTTTCTTGGCCAGCTGAATTCGAATAGGTAACCGCCGCTTCCCTCGCCGCGAGCAACGTCAGGAGAGCCATTATGCGCGCTATCGTTCTTGAAAAATTCGGTGGTTTGGACAGCCTCGTCTATCGGGATGTTCCGGAGCCGGAGCCGCAGCTTGGTCATGCCGTCATCGAGGTCAAGGGATTCGGCATCAATCATGCGGAAATGCACATGCGCCGGGGTGAATGGGCCGAAGCGGCGCCGATCAGCGGCATCGAATGCGTCGGTCGCGTGAAGTCGTGCCCGGGCGGAGAATTTCCGGTGGGCGCCAAGGTGGCCGCATTGATGGGCGGTCTCGGCCGGACCATCAATGGCAGCTACGCCGAATACACGCGTGCGCCGGTCTCGAATGTCGCATCGATCGATGCGGATTTGCCCTGGGCCGAGCTCGCAGCGATCCCCGAAACCTTCGCGACGGCATGGACCTGTCTCTTTCGAAATCTCGATCTCGAGAAAGGTCAGCTTCTCGTCATTCGCGGAGCGACGTCCTCGTTCGGTCAGGCCGCACTCAAGCTTGCGGTCAATGCCGGCGCGCGGGTCATCGCGACGACGCGCAGCCGGGAGCGCTTTGCCACGCTGGAGAAGCTCGGAGCCGCGCGGTGCGAAATTGAACGGCGCGATCTCTCGAAGCATCTGCCCGAGGCGAAGCAGGTCGACGCAGTCCTGGACCTCGTCGGCAACAGCGTCGTGCTCGACTCCCTCGCCATGCTTCGCCGCGGCGGCCGCTCCTGTCTCGCCGGCTGGCTCGGCGGGCTTGATCCGATTCCGGATTTCAACCCGCTGCTGCAGATGCCGAGCGGCGTCTACCTGACCTTCTTCGGTAGCTTCGTGTTCGGCACGCCCGGGTTCCCGCTCTCCGACGTGCCGCTGCGGGAAATCGCCGCCGACGCCGCAGCCGGCCGGCTGGACGTCAAGCCGGCGCGGGTCTTTCGCTTCGACGAGATTCGCGAGGCGCATCGCGTCATGGAGGCGAACGAGGCGGTCGGAAAGATGGTCGTCGTTCGCGACTGATATTTACAAGCTTGGTATTCGGGAGGGTTGATATGTCGAAATCAGTCGCGATCGTGACGGGTGCGAGCCAGGGAATCGGCCGGGCGACCGCGGTGCGCCTGGCGCGCGATTTCCCGGCGCTTGCCCTGGTCGCACGAAACCGCGCCAATCTCGAGGACACCGCAAAGGCGGTCAGGGCCGCCGGCGCCGGGGTGCTGGTGATCGACGCCGATCTGGCCGAACCTCGTGCCGCTCAATCTGTCGTCGACCAGACCTTGGCGGCGTTCGGCCGGATCGATGCCCTGCTCAATATCGCAGGCGCGGTACCTCAGGTCGATCTGTTCGAGACGACGGAGGCACAGTGGGACGCCGGACTGGCGTTGAAGCTGCATGGCGCCCGGCGGCTCACGATCGCCGCCTGGCCGTCGCTCATGGCCGCAAAGGGGGCGGTGGTGTTGATGTCGGGAAACTCGGCCTCTTTCCCCAAGGCGCCCTATGCCGCGGTCGGCACCATCAACGCTGCAATCGTCGCCTTGGCAAAGGCGTTCTCCGACAAGGGAATCAGCGATGGCGTCCAGGTCAACAGCGTCCTGCCGGGGCCGGTGATGACGGGCCGCCGCCGCTCCTACCTCGAGCACTGGGCGCCCCTGCACAACATGACCGTCGAGGAAGCCACGGCGAAGTTTCCCAAGGACGCCGGGATCGCGCGTTACGGCGAGCCGGAAGAGATCGCCGAGTTGATGGCGTTCCTCGTATCGCCCGGCGCGCGCTGGATGACCGGCTCGGCATTGCGGATGGACGGCGGCGAGGTGAAATCGATATAATCGGTTTGCACCCGAAGGGCGTCCGCGGAAGTGGCCCACTTGCAAAAGCGTTCGATGCGCGCAAGCATGGAGTAAGGGCTCTTTCGCTCTTCGCGAGCGCTGAGGAATAGCGATAAATCCGTCATGCAATTTGACACCAAGATCGCGGTCGTGGTCCGCACCGACCTTGAGCCGTGGCAGAAGCTGAACGTGGCCTCTTTCCTCGCCGGCGGGATCGCGGCGGCTTTTCCGGCCTGCATCGGCGACCCCTACGAAGACGGCTCCGGGACGAAATATCTGCCGCTGATCGGCCAGCCCATCCTGATCTATGGCGCCGACCGCGCGGCGCTGTCACGCGCGCTCGATCGCGCACTGTCTCGCGGGGTGACGCCCGGGCTCTATACCGAGGACATGTTCACGACCACTCACGATGCCGCCAACCGCGAAGTCGTGAAGGCCGTTTCCCGCACAGACCTGAATCTGGTTGGGATTTCCATGCGCGCCGAGCGCAAGGTGATCGACAAGATCGTCGACGGGTTGAAATTTCACGGCTGACGCTTCCCGATCTGCCCCGGCCGTCCTTTTCAGTCTTCGCCGGATCTGGCTCTGAGGAGCTCGTCGCGGCGCCTGATCAGAATCTCGAGCCGTGCGGCCTGATCGTCAATTCGCTGGCCGACAAGCTCTTCGCTCATCGCGGCGAGATGTGAGGCGGACTGTTCAATCAGCTCGCGAAGCTTCGCCGCCGTGGCGGCAATCTGGCGCTCGATTTCAGCGAGGTGGATGTCTTCACCGTGCATGGCGGGTCTTTGATTTCGGGGCTTGGCGGGCGATCGGGCGCGGCATTCAGAAGTACAGGTGCCGGGCACCGTGCATTTCAAGGACACATCCCCTCTGAGTGCGCGTCGCCTTCATCAGATCGCTTCCGCAATCGGCGCATTTGACGAGCGCCTCCAGCGGCCCGCCGTCGACGGCGAGAGAGCCAAGGCAGGACACGGTGTTGCATGCCGCGCACCGGATCTTCGTCAGGGTGATATCAAAGGCAAAGGCTTCTTGAAGCAAGTGCGTGCTGGGATCACCGCCAAGGATGAGGTCGGCGATGTTGTCTGCCATGGCGATCATGCTCCTGTTGGCCCGAAACGCTCGGTCCTTATGGCGAGAGGGTCGAAGCCGAGCTTCACGAGCATGTTCGAGATGCCTTCGACAAGCCCGGTCGGACCGCAAATGAAGAACGTGGGATTCTGCTCGCGCGTAAAGCTGTTCTCTGCGAGCAGCGCCTCGTTGACCCGTCCCCGATGTCCGTTCCAGTCGCTCGGATGCTCGCGGGTGAGCGCATAGACCAGGCGGAGGTCGCGATCGCCGCGAGCCATCGTATCGAGTTCATCCCGATACACGACGTCGGCAAGGCTGCGTGCCGAATAGATCAATGATGCCGGTATGCGTGCGAGCGACCTCCTGCGGTGGCGCAACATGGCCATCAAAGGCGTAATCCCGGTACCGCCCGCGACCAGGCAAATCGGTCCACCGCGCGTTTGGCTCCAGATGAAATGCCGCCCAATGGGTCCCCGAAATTCGAGAGCGTCGCCAACCCGCAATTCGTCGAGGAGATAGGAGGACACCTCTCCGTCCTCGACCCGTTCCACCGTGAGAGCGAGCAGTTCTTCTTCCGGAGGCGATGCGATCGAGTAGCTTCGTTCGGCTTGATAGCCGTCATCGGCGGTGAGACGGATGTCGACGTGCTGGCCGGGCCAGTGCCCGGACCAGTTGGCCGGCTGCAGGATGATGCTCTTCACCCGGCTTGTCTCAGTCACGATGGCCTGCACGCGACCGGTCTGCCACGCGATGCTGGGCTGCTGCAGAGGCGCATCAGTCGCCGTCATAGCGCTGCTCCCGCCAGGGATCGCCATAATTGTGATAACCACGCGATTCCCAGAACCCGGGCTCGTCCTTGGGCATGAAGCGGAGCCTTCGCAGCCACTTTGCGCTCTTCCAGAAGTAGAGATGCGGCACCAGGAGTCGCGCGGGGCCGCCGTGCGCCGGGGCGAGCGGCAGGCCCTCATAGCGGGTCGCGATCATCGCCTTTCCCGCGACCAGGTCGGCCACCGGAAGGTTCGTCGTGTATCCGCCGTCGCAATGCGCCATGACATGGGCGTCCGGGGGCTCGCTCACCCCGACCACCCTAAGAAGATCGTCGAAGCTGACGCCCTGCCAGACCGTGCTGAGCTTCGTCCATTTGGTGACGCAGTGAATGTCGACCGTGATCGTGGTCTGGGGCAGTGCCTCGAATTCGTCCCAGGTCCATTTCCCCAGCAACGAGCCGCCGAATTGAAGCGCAATCTTCCAGTCGGCGACACGGGTCTCCGGCGTGGGTCCGGCGGACAGCACCGGGAAGTCGGTCGTCAGATACTGACCCGGTGGCAGCCGGGCGGCTTCGGGCGTCTGTCGTTTGGATTTGAAGCCGCGAGAAACGGGAGGTCGGTCCATGGAAGCGTGCCCTTGTGCGGTGACGCGCAGGATGTCCCAACGCGCGTCGGCGTAACCTGCAGCCCACGTCAGCGCACATGAACCCTGAGCGATGCCTTGTCGATGGCCGTCGCGGCGAATGCATCAAGATTGCGAAAGACGAAGCAATCACGGCTGCGCAGGCAAGAACTGTTTCAATGTCAAATGCGGCTTCGTCCTGAAGTGGTTCAGAAGGAGGAGACGATGTCGAGCGTGAGCCGGTCCTTGCATTCCGACGAACTCGCTTACCTCACCGCGCACGAACTGGCAGCTCGCATCCGGCGGCGTGATCTGTCGCCGGTTGACGTGGTCGATGCGTTCATCCGGCGCATCGAAGCGCGCAACCCGAGCCTGAATGCGCTGGTCTATCTCGATTTCGACGGCGCCCGCACGAGAGCGAAAGAGGCCGAGCGCGCATTGGTCGCCGGCGAGTCGTGGGGCCCACTGCACGGCATCCCGTCGGCGCTCAAGGATCTGTTCGACTTCAAGCCGGGCTGGCCTGCGAGCCTGGGCGGCATCCGCGCGCTCAAGCACCACGTCGTGAACGGTTACTGCGTGTTCTGCGAGCGCATGGAGAAGCGTGGCGGTGCCGTGTTCCTCGGCAAGACCAACAGCCCTCTCATGGGATTCCGGGGCACCTGCGACAACTACCTGTTTGGTCCCACGCGCAACCCGTTCAATCTTGCCAAGAACACGGGTGGCTCATCCGGAGGAAGCGCCGCGGCGGTCGCCGACGGACTGCTACCCATTGCAGAAGGTACGGACGCCGGCGGCTCGATACGAATCCCCTCCGCCTGGTGTGGAGTGTATGGCTACAAGGCGTCGTTCGGACGCGTGCCGTTCCTCGTGCGTCCCAACGCGTTCGGCGTGGCCGACTCTCCGTTCCTGTTCGAAGGGCCCATCACGCGGACGGTCGAAGATGCCGCCATCGCGCTGAACGTACTTGCCGGTCCTGATCCGCGAGATCCCTTCAGCCTGATCGAGCCGCCCGTCGATTTCACCGCGGCGACCCGTCGTTCGATCCGGGGCCTCAAGATTGCCTATAGTCCGGATCTGGACGTCTTTCCGGTCGACGGAAAAGTCGCGGCGACGGTCCGCCGCGCGGTACAGGCGTTCGAGGAAGCCGGTGCTCACGTCGAGGAGGTGAAGCTCGGCATCGTTCGCTCGCAACGGGAGCTGAGCGACGTCTGGTCGCGTCTCTACATGCTTCTGAACCTGCAGGCGATCGAGAACATGAAGCGCGACGGCATCGATTTGTTCGGCGAGCATCGCGACGACTTTCCGCCTGAATACATGGATTGGGTCGAGAAGACCAATCGCATGTCGGGGCTCGATTTCTTCCGCGACCAGGCCGTCCGGTCGGAGGTCTACGATGCCTTTCAGAACGTCCTTGAAAGATTCGATCTGTTGGTCACGCCGACCGTCGCGTGCCCGCCGGTCGACAACGCCAGCGACGGCAACACGATTGGACCGAAGTCGATCAATGGTGTCGAGATAGATCCTTTGATCGGATGGGCGCTGACCTACTTCGTCAACTTTACGGGCCATCCGGCAGCCTCAATTCCAGCAGGTCTGTCCGACGGGCTTCCGGTCGGGATGCAGATCATAGGTCGGCGAAACGCCGACTTCGACGTGCTGGCCGCGAGCGCGGCTTTCGAGCGGCTTCGTCCCTGGCAGGATAATTACCGGATCTGCCGCGAGCGCTCCCTGAGCGCGGCCCCGCTTTCAGACCCCACCCGCTGACCTTGCACCCTCTCGGTCGTTTCCATGGTCGTCCGCGCCGCGATCGCGGTGCCGATTGGGCTGTGCGTCTTGCTTCCGAAGCGTGAACCCCTTCACCGATCGCAGGTTCGGCACGGAATGCATCAAGATGGCCAAAGCGGAAGCAATCCCCAGCGCGCAGGATCTTCCGCGACTGGCTAAGTCATCTCTCGACAGGTCAATCGTGCCGGCGCCTCGCGCGTTCGGCCGCAGTCGCGGGAGAAGACAATGCGTGTGAGAGTCCAGGCAGCAGCGGCGGTCATCGTAGGCAGTGCGGTCGCAACGATCCTGTTCTTCGGATCGCTCAAGGATAGCAATGCCCAGAGCAATACGCGCTATCTGCCGGAATATACCGCAGACGGGCAGTTGCTCCTGCCGAAGAATTTCCACGAGTGGGTCTATGTCGGCTCGCCGCTGACGCCGAATGCCCTCAACGGCGGACAGGCGAACTTCCCGGAATTCCACAACGTCTATATCGAGCCGGGCTCGTACGCGATCTACAAGAAGACCGGCGAATTCCCCGAGGGGACGATCCTGTTCAAGGAGCTGCAGCTGACGTTGCCGCAGGAAAATGCCGATGGCTCGCGAACGGAAGCGTCGGGACGCGGCTACTTCCCGGGCAAGTGGAACGGCGCCGACGTGACCGTCAAGGACTCGAAGCGCTTCGCCGACACCAATGGGTGGGGCTATTTCAACTTCAATCACCACGAACCGAAGGCGCCGACGGCCAAGGTGAAGTCGAAGGACGAGTGCGCCTACTGCCATATCGCCAACGCCAAGAAGGACGAGGTCTGGACCCAGTTCTACCCGCTGCTGGACAACAAGGACGCGCGGTGACCGCGTGATCGGCGGAAGATCGGCATGAAAATCCTCAAAGCCGCCTGTGTCGCCGTCGTCGTGATCCTTGGGATCGCGGTCGCGGTCAGGCAGTCACAGCTGCGGGCGAACGCGGCGGACGGCGTTTCGACCGGTGCGAGTGTCGCCGACCGCGACGGGCATCTGCACGTGCCCGATGACTATCGTACGACCTATCAGATCCTCGGAAGCTGGGCGATTGCGGCAGACGACACTCACGGCTCGAAGGAGCTTCACGTCGTGTACGCCTCGCCCGGAGTGATCGACGCCTATCGGAAGGACAAGCGCTTCCCGGACGGAGCGGTGCTGGTCAAGGAGGTGTTCAAGGCGGCGACCTCTGAAATGACGACCGGTACCGTCAGCCGCGCCGATGCTTTGAAGGGGTGGTTCGTGATGGTGAAGGACTCCGCGAACCGTCACCCGGAGAGCGCGCTGTGGGGCGACGGCTGGGGATGGTCCTGGTTCGACGCTGGCGATCGCTCAAAAACGACGACGACGAACTACAGGGCGCAATGCCAGGCGTGCCATGTGCCCGTGCGGGCGTCCGACTGGGTTTACATCCATGGATACCCTCCGTTGAAGCCATAGCGATGGTGCAGGTCACCGAAAGTCATTCGATTTACCAAAGCCAATCATCAAAGGAGCGAGAGATGGCTAAAGAGGCGACGACGAGCGAGATGGGAATGTCGAAGGGGCAGACTGGCCATCTCTATATCCAGACCAACGAGATCGATAACGCCATTATTCACTACACGCGGCAGGCGGACGGCAAGCTGGCCGAGGTCGCGCGTATCAAGACGGGCGGCGCCGGCTCCGGTGAATTCAAGCCGATCAGCGGCCAGGACAGCGCGCCCAACTCTTACGAGGGTGCAGGAAGCGTCATCATTACATCCGATCGGCGCTTTTTGTTTGCGACCAATGGCGGAGACAATTCCGTTTCGAGCTTCCGCCTGGAGAGCGACGGTCGTCTCACGCTGCTCGACGTGAAGTCGACCGGCAACCCGGTCGAGGGCAGGAGCGGCACGGCCAAATCGCTGGCTTTCGCTCCGTCGACGCGCACCCTCTTCGTGCTGCACGCGTTCGGACCGGATCACCTTCGGCTGATGTCGGTCGATGCCGAAGGCATGCTCAAGACGCGGCCCGAGCGATACACGGTGAATACGTACAGCAAGCGGAATCGTGTCTCCACCATGGTCGTGGTCTCGCCCAACGAGGAGCTTGTGCTTGTCGGCACCACTTTCGATGAGCCGATCGCGCTCACCGGCTTGTATCCCGACGGCTCGCCGATTCTCTGGGTCCAGCGCGCCGGCGGCGCGTTGCACTCGATCGCGTCGAATGCACCGGATCCGGACGGCCTTGCCGTGTTCGCCCTGCAAAAGGACGGCTCGCTCGGCACGGCCAGGTTCTACGACGCGAAGGGCGGTTCTCCGTTCTACATCGCGTTCCTGAATCAGCGTCCGAATACGTTCGTGATCGGCTATGCCGTCGGTGACGGATGCTCCATCTGCACCATCGAGAAGAACGGCTCGATCGAGATCGGCCCGCTCGTCAAGATCGACACCAGCGCGGGCCTTCCGTCCGAGCTGTGCTGGCTGGCCGTCGCGCCCGATGATCGCACGATCTATGCGACGAACTTCGGCTACAGCAACATCAGCAGCTACCGCATCAATGGTGGCGGCCTGGAGATTGCGTGCGATCCGGCGTGCCCGAAGGTTCCCGGCGACGGCACCGCGAGGGGATTGAACGGGACCGTGACGAGCGGTCCCAGCGATAGCTGGATCTCGCCGGACGGCGCCTATCTCTATCAGATCTACGGCAACGCCTCGAAGCTGGTCAGCTACAGCACCCAGCCGGACGGTTCGCTGAAGGAGATCGGCAGCGTCAAGATCCCGTACAACGGCTCCCAGGGTCTTGCGGGTTTCTGATCCCGGTTTCGCGACATGAGGTCCGGGCGTGGCCGGCATTGCCGTTCCGCGCCCGGCCTCTCCCTCGCCGATATGCGAGACACACACGGTCAATCATGAGCCCCGAGACGGATGTTTGAAGCACTTCACGAGCGCTCTCGCGGGACATCCGCGGCTCATCCCGGCCAACCGGGCGAAGGGCAGGGCGCCACGGAAAAATTCGATCTGCAGCGCGCTGCCGGGGAGGCTCGCGTGGTGTTCTCCGGTGCCGCAAACGGCACGGAGATCATCGACGTCTATCAGAAGTTTCCGATGGCCGTTGCCTTCCCGAATGTCGACGATCGTCGGCGCAAGGAGGCGGTCCTCATCAATACCTCGGGCGGTGTCGCAGGTGGCGACGAGATCAGGATCGAGGTAGTCGCTCAAGGCAACGCGTCGGTCGCGGTGACCACGCAGGCCGCGGAGAAGGTCTATCGGGCGCTGGATCGGCCTGCCCGAATCCGGACGCGGTTGAGGGCTGAGGGAAATGCCCGGCTTGCGTGGCTTCCGCAAGAGACGATCGTCTTCAACCAGGCGCGCATCGCGCGACAGACCGAGATCGATGTGAGCTCGGGCACCGAATTGATTGCCCTCGAGTGGCTGGTTCTTGGCCGCATCGAAAGCGGCGAGGAGGTTCTTGCCGGACATATCCTGGACAGTTGGCGCGTCAGGGTCGACGGCCGTCTGGTGTGGGCGGATGGCTTCCTCGCCTCCGACCAGGCGCTCCTGCAGCTTCGGAAGACGGCGCTGCTCTCGAACTGGAAGGCGATCGCGACAATGATCTATTTCGGTCCGGGTCTCGAGGCCCGGCTCGAGAGATTGCGCGAGATCGGTGCGTCGCTGGAATGCGCGTGCGGCGTCACGATCGTGGGCGCGATCATCGTGGTCCGGGTCGCCGCGATTGCAAGCGTGGATCTCAGGCGAGGTCTGCGCCGCTTCCTCGATCAACTCGACCATGAGCTCGGATCCGGTCCCTTCGGAGTGCCGAAGATGTGGTCCTGTTAGCAGCGCGGCCAAGTGGGAGGAGCATCTTGAATCTGACGCCACGGGAACGAGACAAGCTGATGATAGCCCTCGCCGCGATCGTTGCGCGCGGCCGGCTCGCGCGAGGCGTCAAGCTGAATTATCCCGAAAGCATCGCATTGATTTCGGATGCCATCATGGAAGGCGCCCGCGACGGACGATCGGTCGCGGATCTGATGTCCGAAGGTGGCCGGCTGCTGCGCCGCGACCAGGTCATGGAGGGCATCCCGGAAATGATCCGCGAGATCCAGGTGGAGGCGACGTTTCCGGACGGGACCAAGCTTGTCCCGGTGCACAACCCGATCCGATAGGAGCTGATGATGCGTATCATCCCGATTTGCGTCGCCGCGTTGAGCCTGCTTGCGGCGCCGGCCTTCGCTCATCCCATTCCGGGCGCGGGCAGCTCGTTCGACGCCGGTCTCGTCCATCCGTTCAGCGGCGCGGATCATCTGATTGCGATCACCTTGGTGGGAACGTGGAGCGCGCTCGTGGGCGGATCCGCGAGAGCGGTGTGGCCGCTGACCTTTCTGATCGCGATGCTGGGCGGCTTCGTCGCGGCAAGCGCGGGACTTCAGATGGGCTTTGTGGAGGCGGCGATCAGCCTCTCGGTGGTGGCACTGGGAGCGTTCGTTGCGTTCGAATTCAGGATGCCCGTCATGCTGGGCGCGGCGGCCGTCGGCCTGTTCGCGTTCTTCCATGGTCACGCCCACGGAACTGAAGCCGCCTCGATGCTTGTTCCCTACCTGATCGGCTTCACGACGGCGACCGCCGCTCTTCTCCTGACCGGCATGGTCATCGGGTTCTCGGGAGGAAACGCGGCCAGACGAAGTTTGCTTCGCGCGGCGGGCGTATGCGCCGGCCTTGTCGGGCTGCTGCTGCTTGGAGGCGTGGCATGATTCCCGGTGAGGTCATTCCGGCCGACGGCGACATCGTCCTGAACGGGGACAGGACCGGACCATCGATTGCCGTAGCCAACACCGGCGATCGGCCGGTCCAGGTGGGCAGCCATTATCACTTCGCCGAAGTGAACGCCGCACTCGCGTTCGATCGATCCCTTGCCCGTGGGTGCCGCCTCGATATCCCGGCCGGGACGGCCGTGCGGTTCGAGCCGGGCCAGTCGCGCGAGGTCTCATTGATCCCGTTTGCCGGAGCGCGACGCATCTACGGCTTCAGCGGCGGCGTGATGGGACCTCTGGAATCAGGCACCGATGCGTCCGGCTCCAACGAATAAGGTGAGGAAGACATGTCCCACACGATGAGCCGCGCGGCCTATGCGCAGATGTTCGGCCCCACGGTCGGCGACAAGGTGCGCCTGGCGGACACCGATCTGTTCATCGAGCCCGAGAGGGACCTCACGATCTATGGCGAGGAGGTCAAGTTCGGCGGCGGCAAGGTTATCCGCGACGGCATGGGACAATCGCAGCTCACGCGTGCGCAGGGGGCGGTCGATACGGTCATTACCAACGCGCTGATCCTCGATCACTGGGGAATCGTCAAGGCCGACATCGCGATCAGGGACGGGCTCATTGCCGCCATCGGCAAGGCGGGCAACCCCGACATCCAGCCGGGCATCTCGATCATCATTGGGCCGGGGACGGAAATCATCGCGGGTGAGGGCAAGATCATCACCGCCGGCGGAATGGATACGCACATTCACTTCATCTGCCCGCAGCAGATCGACGAGGCGCTCTTCTCGGGCGTCACGACCATGATGGGTGGTGGGACCGGACCCGCCGCAGGGACGACGGCGACGACCTGTACGCCGGGGCCATGGCACATCCATCGGATGCTCGAGGCGCTGGATGGGTTCCCGATGAACTTCGGCATTTTCGGCAAAGGCAATGCGAGCCTACCCGCGGGCCTGGTCGAGCAGATCGAAGCCGGCGCGTGCGGCCTGAAGCTGCACGAGGACTGGGGCGCAACGCCCGCATCGATCGACTGCTGCCTCTCTGTCGCGGACGACATGGACGTGCAGGTCATGATCCACACCGATTCCCTGAACGAAGGCGGGTTCGTCGAGCGCACGATCGCCGCGTTCAAGGGCAGGACCATCCATGCGGCCCATACGGAAGGGGCCGGCGGCGGGCATGCGCCTGATATCATCAAGGTCTGCGGCGAGAGCAACGTCATTCCAGCCTCGACAAATCCCACGCGCCCCTACACCGCGAACACGCTCGACGAAGCACTCGACATGCTGATGGTGACCCACCATCTGGACCGCCGCATTCCGGAGGATGTCGCCTTCGCGGAAAGCCGCATACGAAAGGAGACGATCGCCGCAGAGGACATCCTGCACGATCTCGGCGCGTTCTCGATCGTGTCGTCGGATAGCCAGGCGATGGGGCGGGTCGGCGAGGTGATCACCCGGACGTGGCAGACCGCCGACAAGATGAAGAAGCAGTTCGGGCGGTTACCGGAGGAGACCGAGCAGAACGACAATTTCAGGGCGCGGCGCTACGTCGCGAAATACACGATCAATCCGGCCATCGTGCAGGGAATGTCACGCCATGTCGGTTCGGTCGAGGTCGGGAAGCTCGCGGACATCGTGGTCTGGGATCCGGCGTTCTTCGGGATCAAGCCCGACATGGTCTTGAAATCAGGAATGATCGTCGCCGCGATCATGGGCGACCCCAATGCATCGATACCGACGCCTCAGCCGGAATATTACCGGCCGATGTTCGGGGCCTTTGGTCGTTCTCCCGGCAGAAATTCCGTGACCTTCGTCAGTCAGGCCTCGCTCGAAACGACGAGACAGCTGGGCCTGGCAAAGCAACTCCTGCCGGTCTCGAACACGCGATCGATCGGCAAGCATTCCATGATCCTCAACGACGCGCTGCCCCTCATGGAGGTCGATCCCGAAACCTACGAGGTGCGGGCCGACGGACGGCTGCTCACGTGTCCGCCGGTGAATGTGGTCCCGATGGCGCAGCGCTATTTCATGTACTGACGCGTTGCCGGCATGGTGGTGCGATGACAGACCAGACTTATGGACAGAAGGCGCTGGCGTTCCTGAGGCTGCAGAGCTGGCTCTCGCCGTCGTTCCCGAACGGGGCCTACAGCTACTCGCACGGACTGGAGTGGGCGGTAGAGGCCGGCTATGTCTCCGATCGGCGCAGCCTGATCGAATGGCTCGAGGCCGACCTTTGTTACGGCTCCGGCCGGAACGAAGCGATCTTCTTCAGCGAAGCCTACAGGTGCGTGGCCGAGGGCGCCGAGGACCAGCTGCCGGAGCTGGCCGAACTCGCCGCCGCCTCCCGCGGCACATCCGAATTCGTGCTCGAATCCGCCCAGCAATCGTCGGCGTGCCTTACGACCCTTCGCAGCGTCTGGCCGGATCGAATTCTGGACATGTTCTCCGACCCGAAATGTCCGCCGGTGCTGGCTGTCCTGCTCGGAGCGCGAGCGGCGCGCGAGCGGATTGCCGTCGAAATCGCGCTGCCGGCGTTCCTGCACAGCTACATCGCCAATCTGGTGAGCGCGGGCGTGCGATTGGTGCCTCTCGGTCAAACCGATGGTCAGCTCGCCATCGCGGCGCTCGAGCTGCCGATCCTGTCGCGCAGTGAAATCGCAAGCCGTGAGACGGTCGACGATCTCGGTTCGGCGGGCCTGATGGTTGAGCTCGCGTCCATCGCACACGAGCTCCAATATACGAGGTTGTTTCGGTCATGAAGACGATTGAACGCGAGAGCAGGTCTCTCCGCACACCCGGCATTCCGGCAACCAACGGGCCGCTACGCGTCGGCATCGGCGGTCCGGTCGGCTCCGGAAAGACGGCGCTGGTCGAGGCGCTGTGCAAGCACCTGCGCGATTTCTACGAGATCTACGTCATCACCAACGACATCTACACCAAGGAGGATCAGCTCATTCTGACGCGTGCGCAGGCATTGGCGGCAGAGCGCATCATGGGGGTGGAAACGGGCGGCTGTCCGCATACGGCCATCCGGGAGGACGCCTCGATGAACCTGGCGGCGATCCACGAAATGAACCTGGAGTTTCCGGACGCGGAGCTTTGCTTCGTCGAGTCGGGTGGCGACAATCTCGCCGCCACCTTCAGCCCGGAGCTTGCGGACCTGACCGTCTACGTGATCGACGTCGCCGCCGGAGAGAAGATTCCGCGCAAGGGAGGACCGGGGATCATGCGATCCGATCTGCTGGTGATCAACAAGATCGACCTGGCTCCCATGGTGGGCGCGAACCTGGAGATCATGGAAGCGGACGCGCGGCGGATGCGAGGCGCGCGACCGTTCATCTTCTCCAATCTGAAGAGTGGCCAAGGTGTCGACGAGATCGCGGGCTTCATTCTGCAGAAGGGCGGGTTGTCCGCCGCGGCGCTGCCTGGAGGTGCCGATCGATGACGGATGATGACCAGGAGTTTGCCGGCGATCTCGCCAGGCTGCGCCGCAGCATCGACAATCTGGATGCAGCGATGGTGCACCTGCTCGCAGAACGCTTTCGCTGTACTGATGCGATCGGAGAGCTCAAGGCCAGGCATGGACTGGAATCCCGGGATCCCAGACGCGAAGCGGCGCAATTGAAGCGGCTTCGCATCCTCGCCGCACAGAGCGGGCTCGATCCGGATTTCACCCGGAAGCTGCATGCCCTGGTCGTTCGAGAGGTCATCACCAATCATGAGGCGGTGAAGTTCGAGTCGGGAGCCGGCTAGAGCCTCAATCCCTGGGAGCCACATTTGTCGAATGATCTGCGCAACTGCGCTGCCGCTCTGGCGATCGTAGCAAGCTTCTGGACGCACCCCGCGATCGCGGACGAACCCGGAAATGCCGACTATGCGGCGCTGAACAAGGCGATCGTCGACGGCAAGGAATTTCGCATGCTCGTCGACCTTTCAGCCTGTCAAGTTCGCGGCACGGGCGCGGCGGGACCTCCGGTCAAGGCGAGCATGCGGTTTGACGGATACATGATCCAGCCTGACGGGACGATCGCTTTCGCGACGACCCATTTCACGGTGAGACCGGACAAGGCGGTCAGGGAATTCCTGTCGTTCAGGGTGCACCCAAACGGCAGGATCGAAGCGCGCACGATGATCCTGGATGCCGTCAATGACGCCGTTCTCAAGGATACGGCATTCGATTGCGAGATTGGAAAAGGCGCGACATTCCACTGGTGATGCGCGGTCGTTACGCGGACTGGTCGACCAGACTGCCGGGCTGCTGGCCCTTCTTCTCCAACTCCTTTTCGATGGCGTCCCGGATCTTCTGCTCCACCGCCGCTCTCTGGTCCGGGGTCATGTTGGCGAGGTCGGCCTCGCTGAGATTCATGCTCTTCAGAATGCCGGCCCGCATACGGTCGAAGGGATTCATCTTCGCGTATTTCAGGAACTCCTGCACGACGCTGCTGTCGCCCGATGCGCCATCTTCGCTTGCTTGCGAGAGCCCGCCATTGTCGGTCACCGGCGGCTTCGATGCACCGGTCGCTGAGCCGGCTTTTGCAGGCTGGTAGCCGAAGATTGATGCTCCTGGCGTGACTTGCATGTTCGGCCCCTCAAGACGATCGCGAAGGGCAAGCAACGTGCGTGCCAGATCCTTTCATTGGATTTTCCGATGTTTCCGGGGTCGCGCTCATCGGCAGCTTGAAAAAATTGCCGGTGCGGCGGTGTCGCCGGCAAAGTTTGCCCGGTCGCCTGCGGGAATCGCGTCGTCGCGCGTGCCGTCGGCACCGATCAGGTTGCCTTCACTCCGGCGCTCTCCGAGCGTCGCCAAAGGCCGAGCCTGAACCATAGCAGCCTGGCGGCGGTCGATGGCCATCGCAACTCCCAGGCCGGGCGCCGCGGTTTGTCCAGGCGCTCGGCAATCAGGAATGCACTGGTCGCGGCCATCGCCGGCAAATGCCCGCCTTGCGTCGCCAACGGAACGAGCATCAGCGCCCAGCAGGCTCCGCAACACCAGATACCCTGGATGACGCCATATCCGAGAGCAGCGAAGTCGGCCCTGATCCCATACGCCGCCAGCGGCGGCTGGTCGTGGCAGTGGTTCAGGCAGATCTGTTTCACGGGGGAGAATTGCCAGACCAGGACGAGCGATCCCGCCAATGCGATCGTGACGATCGATGATGATTGCATCAGTTGCAGCGCCAGCACGGCCAGTACGATGGGAACGCCATAGGCAGCCCAGATGGACCAGTATCCGATCATGAAGAGCGCCATCGACCGCATGCGTCGACGCGGCAGGCTTCGCGCACGCACGTGCCCAAGAGCGCCCGCGAGCATCGGCGTCATCATCGCCGCGACCATCAGCATCCATTCGCCGGCGAGTGTTGTCGGCGAATAGAACGTCATGGCAAGGGCGAGCTGATCGAGCGACAGTGCCGGCCAGACATCGCTGTTGCAGAAGGCGACGAGCCTGCGCTGGTCCGACAACGCCACGACGGCCGCCCACGCGGCGGCTGCCGCGACGGTGAGCGGAATACGGATTTGCAGACGCTCGTAGGCCGCGGGCGTCATGAGCGGCCGTCAATCGCCCTGTCGGACGATGCTGATGCGGCCGACACTCACGTCGGCCGACTGCTGCACCGGCGCGACGGCCTGGAGACGAACGCCGACCTTTGCGGGATCGGCATTGCCCGAACCGGCGAACTCCGAATAGGGCTTGGTGATGTTCAGCGCGTACGACAAGCCGTCTCCCGCGTGCCCGGTATCGCTCTCCGTCGCCTTGGTGATGCCGAAGAGCCCGATGCTCCCGACCTGCCGCTCGAAGGACGGCGCGCCGTCCTTCCCCGCAAACTGCAGATACACCTGCAGCACGGTGGCGTCGGAATATCCGCGCACATTCTCCAGATTGAGAAAGACCTGCTCCGCGCGCGCCCCGGGCGCGGGGCCCGCAGCCAGCCTGGCGGCAACTTTCGTATGCGTACGCGCATCGAGTTGCACGGAGGTCTCGGCACCTTTCCCTGCGACGGGAAGCGATTGGGCATTGGCGCCAAGCACCTCAACTGTTGCTCCAGTCGATCTCGCCATCGCGACCGCTCCGGATGATGTCGCTGTCCTGCCGGCGACGGCCGCCAATGGCGCGCCTGCCGGCGAGAAATCGCTGTAAGTATAGCCCACCCCGGCAAAGTCCGACATCTGTTCCGGCGTGTACTCCCACGGCGAGCCGTCGGGGAGAGGAACGACAAATTTATGCTGGCCGAGGCTGGCAGGTCCCTTCTTCCAGCTGGCTTCTTCCGGATCCGTGTTCTGGGAATCGCTCTGCCTCCAGCTTTGCCACAGCCGATCGATATTCGCGTGGTGCAGCCAGAAGATGGGATCCAGACCGGCCGTCACCGGTGACGACATCAGTCCCGGCAATGGCCTCGTGCTCGCCTCCGGGAACATCTTCTCGCCGCCGACAAGGCCGTGAACCTGGTCGTGCGGTTGACTTTCGATGTCGCCATGCTTGGTGCCGCCGTGCTCGAAGCCGGTGTCGATGCCACCGAAGCCGCGGTCGCCGCCACTTGCCACACCGGTGAACTCGTGAACGTCCATCGCATCCAGGTTCACGGCATCGAGCGGGACGAAGACCTTGCCGGGCTTCGACGGATCGCCGGGTCCCCACCGCTGTTCAATGAAGAGGGGATTGTTGCCTGTGCCGTCTGGCCAGTCCGGGCTGCCGAATGCCGGCGGCAAGCCATCCTGACCGGGTTTGAAGTAGTTCCAGTAGGGCAAGGTCCAGTCAGGCGGCCCGCCGAGCGTCACGACGGTCGAACGAATGAGCTTCTCAAATCCGATCAGATAGCCGCGGTGCCACGGCAGAAAATACCAGCTGCCGTGCTGACATTGCTGCCAGAACTCGTCGAAGTCGGCCTGGGCAGGAACTTGCTCGGCAGGCGCCTTGTAGCCGTAGAACTCCCACAGGCCCTGATGATAGCCGTGCATGCCGGCCCAGAAGCGCCAGCTGGTTCGATCGTTGAGCGGCTTCGGCCTCAATGCGCCAACCGCGCGCGCGTACCAGAGAATCGGATCCGCCCAGTCGCCGCCAAGCTCCCACACGTTCTGTCGAACCAGCATGCCGTTCTCCTTGTCGCTTGACTGCGGCGCCGGCCGGCCGAGAGAACGGGCAGGCGGCTCCGCCGGATTGATCTTCCTCTCATCCACCAGCTCGCTTTGAGAGCCGGCCTCTTGGGTCACTCGGACTTCACCGAGGACGCTCCGCAATCGCCGCGACCAGGAAAATAGACGAAAAATCTATGGTTGTGTAGTGGCAGATTCTAACCGTTGGCGCGAGCGGTCTTTGATCGGCCGGCGTCGGCCGCCGGAAATGCCTGCAACGACAGGAGAATAGCGGCGCTTGAACGTGCGAGCTCACGGCCGGCAGCAATCTGCGACAAAACGCCGTTGATCCCGGTCGGCCGCGCGCGTCCTCAGAACGTCGTGATCGGCTTGCCGTCCGCCCCCACGAGACTCGACGGCGCCTCGCCGAACACCAGCCCCTCCGGCTGAAACTTGATCGTCTTGCCGCCCTCGACGAAGTCGGCGAAATTGCGCGGCGTGGCCGAGTGCACGCCGTTGGTCAGGAAGTCGTCGATCTCGTAGCAGGTGTCGGGCTTGCCGCCGGAGCCTTCGCCCAAGAATTTCTGGAAGGTCTGGCTCGTCACCTTCGCCTTCTTGCGCGCCGACCAGTTGGTGTAGCGGCGATAGAGCTTCGGCAGGATCACCGGGCCCTTGTCCGTCGCGAGCACGTCGGTCTCGTTCTTCCTGGGTTCGCGCAGGTCGAAGTCGAAAGCGGGAATCGTCTTGGCGAGATGCTTCCAGACCGGCAGCTTCTGCGCGCGTGCGGGCTTCGCGAGCGCGAGGAAGGCCTTGATCTCGTCGTCGTTCATCGAAGAGTAGAAGGTTGGATAGGCAAAGCCCTGTTCGACCAGCCAGTGGTTGATGTCGATGGTCTTGCCGGCGACCGTCACCTCGATGTCGCCGACCAGCCGGCCATAGGTGTCGAACACCTCGTTCGGCGCATCGACATGGGTGAACACGCGGCAGGCGAGCGTCGGCCCGCCGGCGCTGCTGAGGAAGTCATGCAGCGCCTTGCTCGTCGTCGCGCCCAGAAACTGCCGGTAGGGGTGTGTGACCTCGTGATAGGCCTGCCGCTTGGCGTCGCTCAGGCCCTTCTTCTCGGCGGCCGAGAGCGGCGAGGGCTGATAATGCAGCTCGGGCGCGTCGATGCCCTGAAGGCGAATGGTGAGCTTGCCGTTCTTGATCGGCGCCGACGCGGTCCGGCCCTTGACCTTGGCGCCCTCGAAGACGTGGGTCGGCTGGAACGGCACCGAATCGTTCTTGCGGAAGCGGATCGCGTCTGGGGCGACATTCACCACGACCTTGGTGGTGTCGGCGTCCGACCGGCCCTCCGGCCAGAACTGGCTGACATCGATGGTGCCTACGACCTCCAGCAGTCCAACGGGCATCGGGCGCTCCTGTCAAACGAACGCGGCGGTCGCCTCAAGCAGGCGACTCGCACGCGCACTGGCAGGTAGCGGATCATCTTCGTGCGACAGGCCCGTGACGGGGCGCGGCCGCGAGACAGTGCAACGCGGCCTTCGAGCGGAGCGGGCGGGGCATGATTGGTCCGTCGTGCAACGCATGCTGTGGCGACGACGGACCATCTTAGATTGGTGCGGAAGCCTCCGCGCTGCTCCCGCTCGGAATCAGGGTCGGTACGGACAGACCATCGTCAGGTGGAGCAGCGTCGGCGCCTGGTCCTCGCCGTTGTCGTATTCCCACTCCAGCCGGATTTCGTGCCGGTCGGCATAGGCGTCGCTCGCCGCGTGGGTGATGATGTTCGTCTTCATCGGGATCGGCGGCTCGGAATTGAAGCACTTCCGCACGCAGGCATCGAGCAGCGCGCATCGCGTCAGCGGGATCACGCCGGGCTCGTCCTTGGACAGCGGGACCGTATTCAACTGCGTGGTGAGGTCGACGCGAGCCCGTCCCTTCTCCTTGTGCCAGTACGCCGCGCTCCCGTCCGGCCATTTGTCCGCTGGCGTCAGGATCAGATGGTACTGGCCGTACTCCAGGGTCGGCACGTGGATGTCCGACGACGCCTTGAGGATGTCCACGCTCCTCTGCATATTTTCCAGAGGGAAATAATTGTCGTTCATCAAATCTTTGAATGAAGCCCCGGTGTAAGTTCTCGACCCCATCGTCTTTTCCCTCAATATGTCCTTGGCTTTGTGAAAATACATACAGCTCCGCGACGCCGGTTAGTTTTGCCAACCCGGCTTCGCCGAATATATGCCCCATCTTTGCTGGGATTTGCATAGGCTACCACTCAGGACTGTGTTTCGTCCAGATCGCCAACCGCACCGTGCTCCGCTAACGGCGATGGGCAAGTCCGATTGCTAAGCGGTTCTTGATAGGTATTCTTACCACGAGTTGCTCGCGGGCGCTGGACGACAGCGACGCCGCGATCCTTGAAGGCGCAGGAATGCATTGCTTCGCGTGCCAGTCGGCGATTGATTCGGACGATAGCTGGTGCTCCAAGTGTGGGGCGGCGGTACGTCGGCGTGCTGATCCCGACAGCGAGCGGCGGTTTGTGACAATTCTCCGAGCCGACGTCATCGACTCCACAGGGCTTGTTGCCGAATTGGAGCCGGAGGAGGCCGTCTCACGCCTGGAACCAGCGCTGGCGGCCATGAGGGGCGCGGTACGCCAGTTTGGCGGCATCGTCAGCAAGGAGTTGGGGGACGGCTTGGCCGCTGTCTTTGGTGCCCCGATCGCCGACGACAACCATGCTCCGCTGGCCTGCCATGCGGCCATCGAGCTTGTCCGGCGGGTCGGCAGTCTTGGCGATCCCGGACTTCAGGTTCGGGTCGGCCTCCATTCGGGGCACGTCGTCGCCTATATGGTCGCCAGCGAGTTTTCCAAGGTCTACGAGATCGGAGGAGCCGCTCAGCATCTTGCCGCGAGGCTGGAGGCCGCGGCCGAGGCCAATCAGATCTACGTGTCGGAGGCCTGCCAGAAACTCGCGGATGGACATGTCCGATTCGAAGCCTTGGGTCGCAAGGTGCTGCGCGGTTTCAACGAGCCGCTGCCGGTCTACCGTGTCGTCGGAGCGAGCGACCTTTCAAGCTGGCGGGTGCGACGAGCGCGGAGCGTTTCGCGGTTTGTCGATCGCACGACTGAGCGGGCCCTTTTGGCACGTGCCGCGGAGAGGTCCAGTGCAAGCCGGCAGACGGTCCTGCTGATCGGCGATGCAGGCATCGGAAAATCGCGGCTCGCGCATGAGTTCGCCCAGGAGCTCAAGGCCGATGGCTGGCGGCTGATTGACGCCGAGTGTAGTCCGAACCTTCAGGGCGTGCCGTTCAGCGCGCTCAAGCGCGCCATACTTTCGATCTTCGAAGTTGCCGCCAGAGATTCGGATAGTCTGGTCGACATCCGAAAGGAGTTGCCGGCAATCCATCAGCTCGCGATCGATTCCATATTGGATATTCCGGTCGCGGATCATCGCTGGAGTGAGCTGGAGCCTTACGCGCGCGCGCGTGCCATTTCCGATGCAAGTTGCGCCATCGTGCAAAGCCTGGCCTTTCAACAGCGTACGGTTCTTCTCATCGAGGACCTGCACTGGATCGACCGAGCCAGCGATGCGGTTGTTGCTGCAATCGCGTCGTTACAGAGTCCCAACCTGATAGTTTTTCTCACGAGCAGGCCGAACGGCATGCCCGAGTGGATCGCACGCTGCCATGCGGAAGTGATTGCAATGCGCCCCCTGGATGACGATTCGGGATTGGCCATGTTGGCCGATATGCTCGGACCGTCGGCGATGAACACCGATTTGAAGAACCGGATCATCTCTCATACTGCCAACGTTCCTCTATTTCTCGAGGAAGTCTGCCGTGGACTGAAAGATAGTGGCACGCTTCGCGGTCAGTGGGGTGACCTTGCGCTCGTTCGACCTATTGACGAGCTCGGCATCCCTACCAGCATTCAGGGGGTGATTGCGGCGCGGCTCGATCGTGTCTCAAGGCAGGAGCGCTCGGTTCTCCAAATAGCGGCGGCGCTGGGGCCGCGCTCAAGCGTGATGATGCTGAGGAACGTCGCCGCGCTGCCCGAAGACATTCTCCAGGATTGCCTCGGAGCGCTCGACCGAGCCGAGATCCTCGTCAGGATCGATAGTGAACTTGAGGACTCGATCGAGTTCCAGCACGAGATGGTCCGCCAAGTGACCTACGAGTCGATGGTCGAAAAGGTGCGCGAGAATATACATGGGCGAATACTTGCGGCCTTCGAAAGCGACGAGACATGGAGCGACGGTCCTGACACGCTTTGCTACCACGCGATGCGCGCGAAGGATTGGCTGAAAGCGTTCGGGTACGGGAGAGGTGCCGCGCAGAAATGTCTTGTGCGCTCGGCGTATGCCGATGCGGTCGACTATTTCGGGATCGCTATGAGTTCGCTCGACAAGATGCCGATGACTCTCTCGCGGGAGGCAGATGCAATTGACCTCCGGATGGAGGCGCGAATGGCATTCATCTGGTCTGGTCAGGTTGCCGAGTGGATCGATCTCGGAAAAGAGGCCGAACGCCGGGCTAGTGGAATTGACGACATCGGAAGAAAGGTCGCCGCCATGACCGTCATGGCGGGTGGACAGAATTTCTACGGAACGCCAACTGAAGCGGTTGCGCTCGGCCAGGAGGTCGTTGGCCTCGCCGAGAAGTCAGGCAACCCGGGTTGGCGCAACCTTGCACAATACAATCTGGGACAGGCCTATTTTCTCGCCGGTCGATATCGCGAAGCGGAGCAGATGTTGGCGCAAGGCCGCGCTAATCTCATGGGACCCGAAGCGAGCGCGCCGTTTGCGACTCCCCCAAAATACACACTGCTCCTCTGCTGCATGATGAAGAGCTTCACCCACACCGTCATGGGCGAACTCGCCGCCGCCGAGCAGTTCCAGCAACAAGCTTCGGCGATCGCGGAAGAGACCAACCGCCCCTACGACCGCGTCGCCGCCGCCTATAGCGGCGGCTGGCTGATGCTCGGGCGCAACGAGCCGGCCGCGGCCGCTGCCATTCTCGAAGACGGTTTTGTGCTGGCGCAGAAGCACGGCATCCGGCTGTTCGTGCCGGTGCTCGCCTGTCACCTCGGCATGGCCTATCTGGAGCAGGGGCTGTTCGACCGGGCGCGCGGCATGCTGGCCGAGGCGCGCGAGGAGGCGAAGGCGGTCGGCTATACCTCGGCGGTGCTGCGCAGCTCGATCTACCTTGCGCTCGCCACCTGGCGCCTCGGCGATGTCCAGGCCGCGCAGAACATGCTGCGCGAGGCGCGCAACACCGCCCGCCAGCAGGGGTTCTCCGGCCTCGAGGCCGAGGCCCTGTTCGGCGAGGCCGTGGTGACGCCGCCGACGGATGCGGCGAACAAGGCCGCGATCATCGTCGCCTTGCGCGCGGCCATCGCGATCGCCTCCGAGAGCGGCGCGCTGCCGCTCCAGCACAAGGCCGAGGCGATGCTGACCGAGATGCTTGCCCGGGGCGGCGAGCTGACCTGACCCTGCTCCCTCCCTGGCGTGCGATCGTACCGCCGGGCTGATTTTTTGCCCGACGGGCCGTTTGAGTTTCGCAGGCAAAGCAAGGACTTAAGAGACCGTCTCTACTGTGCATGGGGTTGTTTTCGACATTTTAGAGGGAGGACCACCACCTCCAGCCGGCGCCGTTCAAGGTCTCATGACTTGCCGGACGCGGTCTGTGCGCCCCGATGACGAAGCCCCTTGCACGGACGCCAAGGTCGGCTACCGTCGGCACTAGCCGCAGGGTCAGGTGACTTTTGATTTACAGTTTTTAGCATCCGATTCTGCGGCGGCGCGACGCTCACCGGACGAGGCGGGGCCATGATCACACGGGACCAGTCAGCTTTGTTGGCGCCGGTCGAGCGCGATTTGCGGCTCGATCTCTTCCGCGGCGTCGGGTTGTGGATGATCTTCCTCGATCACATCCCGCACGACGTTGTGGCCTGGCTGACCTTGCGCAACTACGGCTTCAGTGACGCCGCCGAGTTCTTCGTCTTCATCTCCGGCTATCTGGTCGGCTGGATCTACGGGCCGATTGTCGCCGGCGGCTGGTTTCTCGCCGCGCTGAAGCGGCTGTGGCGGCGCGCGGGCGAGATGTACGTTGCCCACATCATGCTGTTCCTGCTGTTCACTGCGCAGATCGCGCGCACGGTCAGGAGGTTCGACAACCCGATGTATGCGGACGAGTTCAACGTTCACAATTTTCTCGACCATCCAGACATCCTGATAGGTCAGGCGCTCTCGCTGCGCTACAAACCGGTCAATCTCGACGTGCTACCGCTCTACATCACGCTGGTGCTCGCCGCGCCCTTCATCGTGTGGGGCCTGGTGCGCCGGCCGAACCTGACGCTGGCGGCCTCCGTGGTGTTGTATGTGTTGGCGCGCCGGTTCGACTGGAACATCGCCTCCTATCCGCCGGGCACGACCTGGTACTTCAATCCGTTCTGCTGGCAGCTGATGTTCGTGTTCGCCGCCTGGTGTGGCGTCGGCCAGATCGACAAGATCGCAACATGGGTGTGGTCGAAGGCGGCGATGACGCTGGCCGCGGCCTGGCTCGCCTTCGCGCTGCTGATCGTGATGACCTGGCACATCCCTGCGCTCGAGGCGCTGATCCCGAAATGGATGATCAAGGCGATCTACCCGATCGACAAGACCGATCTCGACATGCTGCGCTTCACGCACTTTCTGGCGCTGGCGGTCTGGGTGATCTATTTCATCCCGCGCCACTGGAAGGCGTTGCATTCGAAATGGGTGCACCCGGTCATCCTCTGCGGCCAGCATTCGCTGCCGATCTTTTGCCTCAGCGTGTTCCTGTCGTTCTCGGCGCATTGGATCCTGATGCAATTCACCAGGGGCGTCTGGGAGCAACTCGCCGTCTCATTCGCCGGCTTCGTCATCATGTTCGGGGCGGCGTGGCTGCTCAACCGCGCCGAGCGGGTGCCCAGCCTCTTCGTCAAGGTGACGGATGTCGACGACGAGCGGGAGGCCGCCGGCGAAGGCGCGCCGGTAACGATCATCGGCGCGGCTCCGGCTCGCCGCTGAGAGCACATCGCGTCGCCGGGACGATTTTTCGGGAGAGATGCATGTCGAGATTTTTGTTGACGATTGCCGGCGCCCTCCTGCTCCTTGTCTGCAACGCGTCGGCGCAAGGGCCGTCGCCCGAGGCGATGGATGCTGCACGAAAACTCGTCGCCACGCTGAAGATCGCAGATCAGTATCGCGCGGCGCTCCCGCAGCTCCTGCTCAAGCTGAGACCCGTGGTCGCACAGGACCGGCCTGAGATCGAGCGCGATTATGACGCAATGACGGCGCCGGGCTCCGACATCTACGCGCCGTTCTTTGCCTCGATGATCGACCAGATCGCCGCGCTCTATGCCCAAAACTTCACCGTCGACGAGCTGCGCCAGATCGAGGCGTTCTATGCCCAGCCTGCTGGCCGGAAGTTTATGGAAAAGTCCGATGCGCTGGCGCAGGCGAGCGCGCAGATCGGCCAGGACGTCAGCCAGAAGGCCGCAGATGAACTAAAGCTGCGCCTCATCGAGGCGCTGCGCCAGAAAGCGCACAAGCCGTAGACCGTCATGCTCAGTGGATCGCGGCGTACATGATCCTCTCCTCGGTCGCCTCCAATGCGGAGAATTCCTCCACGACCTTGCCCTGGCGCGAGACCAGGATGCGGTCGGAGAGCGCCATGATCTCGGGCAGGTAGGATGAGATGACCACGACCGCCTTGCCCTCGTCGGCGAGCTGGTTGATCAACTCGTGGATCTCGACGATGGCGCCGACGTCGACGCCGCGCGTGGGTTCGTCGAAGATGATCAGATCGGGCTCCTGAACCAGCGATTTGGCGATCACGACCTTCTGCTGATTGCCGCCGGAAAGCTCGACCACCTTGCCGTCGTTGCCGATCGCGCGAACCTTGAGCCGTTCGATCCAGGTCCTGCCGATCGCCTCGTTCTCTCGCCGCGACAGCATCATGCGGCCCTTGGGAAATTTCGACAGAAGGCCGAGATAGATGTTGCGTGCGATCGAGGACGTCTCGAAGAAGCCTTCGACCTTGCGGTCTTCAGTCACATAGGCGATGCCGGCCTGCACCGCCGGCGCCGGCACCCGGTAGCGCACCGGCTTGTCGTGCAGCAGGATCTCACCGCCATGGAAGAAGTCGCGCTTCAGCACGCCGGAGACGATCTTGAACGTTTCGGTGCGGCCGGCCCCGACGAGGCCGAACACGCCGGTGATCTGTCCCGCGAATACCGACAAGGAATTATTCTTCACCATCGGCGCCATCTTCAGGTTCTGCACGGTGAGCACGCGCGCGCCGGGCGGCCGCACGCTGCTCTTTCGCGCACCGTAGAGCGTGTTGGAGAGGTCGCGCCCGACCATGGCCTGCACGATCGCCGCGCGATCGAATTTGGTGGCATCGTCCGTTACGACGTGCTTGCCGTCGCGCAGAACCGTGATGCGGTCGGCGAGCAGCAAAGCTTCTTCCAGGGCGTGCGAGATGAAGACGATCGAGACCCCGCGCTTCTTGAGGTCGCGGACGAGGTCAAAGAAGTATTTCTTCTCTTCCGGCGTCAGCGACGCCGTCGGCTCGTCGAAGATAATGACCTTGGCGCGGTGCAAAACCGCGCGCGCGATCTCCACCATCTGCTTCTTGGCGGCGCCGAGGCCGCCGACGGTGGCGGTCGGCGTGACGTCGAAATTGAGTGATTGCAGGAACTGCTGCGCAGCGATGTAGATGCCGCGCAGACGGTTGTAGAATTTCTCCTGACCGAGAAACAGATTCTGCGCGACAGTCATGGTCGGCACCAGGCTGTTTTCCTGGAACACCATGGCGATGCCGAGATTGCGTGCCTCCAGCGGTGTCCGTGGTGCGACGTCGGCGCCGTCGATCGTCATGGTCCCTGACGTCAGTGTCACCACGCCGGCCATCACCTTGGTCAGTGTCGATTTGCCGGCGCCGTTCTCGCCGACCAGCGCGTGGATCTCGCCGCGGCGGAGGTCGAAGTCGACCCCGTCGATGGCGGGCACGCCGGCGTAAAGTTTTGTGGCCTTGCGCAGCGAGAGTGCGATGTCGCTCATGAGCGGAACTCCTCGGCAAGGCCGGACAGCGGCAGTCGCAGCACGCGGCCCGGTCCCTTGGCGATCAGGACGAGATCGCCGCCCATCTCGATCGCCGCAACGATACCATGATTGGCGCCGTCGACCCGGCTGTGCAGCGAATAGAGCGGCTGGCCATCTGCATCGAGTCGGATGACGAGGCCATAGGAGCGCGGCGGCGCCCACGGCTTGATCACGCCCATGGTCTTGATGTGTGCACCCTGCATCGGCTCCTTGAACGAGAAGCCCGAGCGCAGGCGTGGGGCAACCCAGTAAGCCGGATCGATCTCGGCCATCATTCGTTTGCGGTAGGCTGGCTCGCGCAGCACGAACTCGATCAGCTGCGTGCGCGCGGTGAAGGCGGTGAGCCAGTAGCCGCCGCCCGAGGCCTTTGACAGCCGCGACGGATAGACGGGCAAGTGAGCAAGCACGGTCCGCGGCGGTGCGCCCGGCGCAACAAGGACGAGCCGGTGGCGCCAGCTCTCGCTGACCAGCACGCCATTGCCATGCGCGCAGGTACCGAAGGCATGGCCGAGCCCCTGGGCCAGCGGTGTCACGATTTTGTTGCCGGGATCCAGCCTGAACACGCGACCGGTCCGGTTGATCTCCATCAAATCGCGTGCCCAGTCGTCGACGCCGCATGTCGCTGAGCCGTCCGTTGCGATCAGCGTGTTGTCGTCTGCCAGCGCGAGTGCGTTGACGGCATTGAACGCGCTGTCTGCAAACGTCACGCTTGGCTGCCCGGCCGAGGGGCTTGCGTAGAGCCGCACCTCGCGTCCCCCGAGCGCGACCGCAAGGCCTCCGCCGGAAAGGGCACATAGCGCAGAGACGGGCCGTTCGAACGTGCGGACCTCCGATGCCGTGCCGTCATTCACAGACAACAGCCGCTGGCCGTCCGCGATGAAGAGGTTGCTTCCGTCGGTGGCGAGATCCTCCGGCGCCTCGCATGTCAGCAAGGTTTCGGCAGCTTCCAGCTTCTGGTTGGGCTTCAGCGCGCCGTCGAAGGACGGTACGGTGATGGTGGCGTCGCCGCGCCCGAGAAAGCGGTTGGCGAACTCCCTGACGGCCGCGATCACGATTGCTTCCCCCATCGCTTGTCGTACTGAACGAAGTTCGGATCGGCATTGTCGAGCTTGTAGCGGCCGATCCGGTTGTTCAGGATGCCGCCGAGATAGAGATAGCCGCGATGCTCGCGCATCGAGGTGATCATCGGATGGTTTTCGCCGCGCAGGTCCCAGAACGATTCGACGATCTTGCCCTGCTCGTTGAACTTGACCACGCAGCCGGTGTTGATGTTGGGGAACAGCCATTCGTCCACCGGTACGCGCTTGCCCATGCGGCGCCGGAAGCCGGGCATCTTCCAGGCGAGGTCGAGCGAGGGGCTGCGCATGCCGACCAGCGCCAGCCAGTAATTGCCGTCGGAGGCGAGGTTGATGTTATCGGGGTAGCCCGGCAGATTGTCCATGACGACCTCGACCTTGCCCTTCTTTGACCCTGCGAACCAATAGCGCTTGATCGAGCAGCCGAAGGTTTCGGCGAAGAGAATCGACTGGCCGTCGCTGGCGACGCAGATGCCGTTGGGGAATTTGAGGCCGCGCAGTTCGGTGCGCGTCACGCCGGTCTTGGTGTCGTAGGAGATGATGCGGCCATTGCCGCGCGCCTCGAGGCCGTCGATCGGCCACTCGTCCATCTCGTAGCGCACGGTTGCCTCGGAGAAGAAGATCAGTCCGTCGTCGGTGATGTCGAGGTCGTCGGCGAGCCGCAGGCGGCTGTCGTCGTTGACCGAGCGCATGCTGCGATTGGTCTCATCGGTCGCCTTTTCCACCGTGCCGTCAGGCTTGATCCGGTAGAGCCCCATGCCGCCGATGCAGACGTAGAGATTGTCCTCGCGGTCGAAGGCCATGCCGAGCGGTTGGCCGCCGATATGGGCGAACACCTCCATCTTCTGATAGTCGGGCGCGAGGAAGCGCATGATGTCGCCGTGGCGCGAACCCGCATAGAGATTGTCGTGGCGGTCGAGGATGACGTCCTCCGGCGCCTCGATGCGGCCGAGGCCGATCGACTCGACGTTGCGCAGCTTGTCGTTCTGCTCGAACGGGCCGCCTTGCCCGATCTCGGTCGGTGGCGGTGGCGGCAGCGCGTGATAGGTGGGGGCCACGTAGACCTTGCTGATGATGCGCGTCCGGTTCTTCTGCCAGCGGATGTCGACCATGGCAGCAACGAGCAGGATGCCGGCAAGCGCCATCCGGTTGACGCCGCCACGTGCATTCATGGTCGTCAGGCCATTGGTGATCAGGAGCACGATCAGCACCCCGACCGCCGATTTGGCGACCGAGCCCTTGCCGCCGCCGAGCGTGATGCCGCCCAGCACTGTTGCGGTCAGCACGATCACCTCCAGGCCAACGCCGATGTCGCCGCCGACGGTGCCGAGCCGCGACGCGAAGAACAGCGCGCCGATGCTGGTCAGCACGCCGCTTGCGACGTAGCAAAGCGCGATGGTGCGGCGGACGGGGATGCCGGAATTGTACGCCGAGCGACGCGAGCCGCCGATCGCGGTGATGTGCCAGCCCGGGCGCAGCCGGGTCATGAAGATATGGCCGAAGATGGCGATGACGATATAGACGAGCGCCACGGTCGGAATGCCGAAGATGCTGCCGCTGCCGATGAAATCCCAGGACGGGATGTCGGGGAAGGCCGACGCGATCGCGTTGGAGTAGCGCTGGATCAGGAGATCGTAGGCCGATCGGTAGATGATCAGGGTGATCAGCGTGGTGATGAAGGCCCGCAGTCGCAAATATCCGATCAGGATGCCGTTGACGGCGCCGAGCAGCGCACCGCAAAGCAGGGTGGCCGCCACCACTGCCGGGACCGGCCAGCCCAGCACGTCGAGCAGATAGAGGGCACAGAAATCGGTCAGTGCGAAGATCGAACCGACGGAGAGGTCGATGCCGCCGACGATGACCACCAGCGCCAGCCCGAGCGCGATGAAGCCGATCTCTCCAGCCTGGCGCGCGGTGTCGGCAAGGCTCGCTGGCGACAGGAAATTATCGATGGACCGGCTGAGCGCGAGGCCGACGATCAGGAGGAGGATGACCGGGATAGCTGTCTCGGTCCATCGCTTGGACAGGATTTCACCGAGCAGATGATCGGGCCAGTAGCGGTAACGCAGGCTTGTCAGAGTGTCGCGCATCGGAATTCCGGGACCTTGCAAGTTTCGAGACCACGTCCCGGACGTGAGATCGTCCGGGACGCCAGGGTCTTGCGTCGCGACAATTATTTCTTGAGGTCGCTGAGATTCCAGCACGCCATCTGGCTATCGGCGTTCTCCTTGGTGATCGGAATCAGCGTGGTGTATTCCGAGCCCTTGACGGAGCCGGGCTTGATGCCCGACGACAGCAGCCACTTGATGGTGCCGGCCATCTGCGCGGCCTGGGTCGGCACGTCGTAGCTCATGTTGAGATCGAACGCGCCGGACTTCACCAGTTCGCAGGCGCCCTTGCGCTCGCCGCCGCCGGAAGTTGCCACGAACACCTTGCCCGTGAGGCCCGCTTCCTTCACGGCTGCTGCGGTGCCGATGTCCATGCCATCCCAGAAGCCGACGATGCCGCAGAGATCGGGATTCTGCTTCAGCACCGTTTGGGTGATCGCCTTGGCCTTGGCGGCGTCCCAATCGGCGGCCTGGCTCGACACCACCTTGATTTCAGGATGCTTGGCGAGCACGTTCTCGACGCCCTTCAGCGTATAGGCGCTCGCGGCGGCCGACAGCGCACCCTGGATGATCGCGATCTTGTTGGACTTGCCCTCGCAGGCCTTGACCACGCCTTCGGTTTGGCGTTCGCCGATCTCGACCCAATTGGCACCGACGAAGGCCGAGCTGCGATAGGCAGAGCCCATGTTGATCTGGATGACGTAGATGCCTTCGTTCTCGGCGCGCTGCAGCAGTTTTGCGTAAGTCTGCACGTCCGGATTATGAACCACCATCACCGCCGGCTTCTCCGAGATCAGCGAGGTGACGGCCTGCGCGCCGGCATTGGTGTTCCAGTTGGCGTCGCGGATCACGAACTTGACGCCGAACGGCTCGAGCTCCTTCTTCAGTCCGGCATACCAGCCCTCAGTGAGGTCGAAATTCATGGCGACCGGCACATAGGCCACGGTCTTGCCGGCCAGTGCCTCCTTGAACGGCTTCTGGAACGGCTCGTCCAGACCCTGCTGGGCGAGGGCCGGCGCGGTCATTGCCGCAAGACCCAGTGCGGCAACAATTGCCTTGGTCGGGTTGCCGAAATGCTTCATTGCTTCCTCCTTGGTTGTGGTTGTCGTTATTTGTTGGATCGCTTAGATGTCGCCCTGTTGTGCCGTTTCCTCGTTGCGCGGATTCAGGAAGGAATCCGTAATGACGGCGAGCAGCAGCACCACGCCCTTGATGAGATTCTGCCCGGCGTAGGAGATGTCCATGATGGTCATGCCGTTGAGCATCGTTCCGATCACGAGCGTTCCGATGACGACGTTGAGCACGCCGCCACGGCCGCCCGATAGCCCGATGCCGCCAAGCACGACGACCAGGATGACGTCGTAGATGAGCGTCGAGTTGAAGATGCGGGTCGGCATCGAGTTGACGGATGCCGCCATCACGAGGCCGGCAAAGCAGCCGATCAGGGCGGTGATCACATATTGCAGGACGATGATCGGGCGTGAGGGAATGCCGGTGACACGCGCGGCGTAGGGGTTGTCGCCGATCGCATAGATATAGGCGCCCCAGCGCGTCTGGCGCAGCAGGAACGCGACCACGATGCAGGCGATTGCGAACATCCAGATCGACGTCGGAATGCCGAGAATGGTGCCTTGTCCGAGCCGCTCGAAGCCGTCCATGCCCGGGCTCCATTGCACGACGTCGAGCTGGAACAGCGCTGTCTGCCCGAGCCCTGCCAGCAACAGGCCCGTTGCCAGCGTCGCAAACAGCGAAGGGACTTCGGCATAGGCGATCAGCCAGCCGTTGACGAGGCCAAAGGCAATCGTGAGCAGGACGGCGGTCAGCAGCGAGGCCGGTAGCGAATGACCGTTCTGCACCATCTGGAGCACCAGTCCCGGCGGCACCGCAAGGGCTGCGATCAGCGAGATGTCGATGCCGCGTCCGATCACGACGATTGCCATGGCAAGGCCGAGGATGCCGAGCACTGCCACGTTCTGGAGCAGCGTCAGCATGTTGTCCGCCGTCAGAAAGCCGCGCAGGAAGATCGAAAACACAAGGAACAGCAGCGCAAAGACTGCGAAGACGATCTCTTGCTGATTGAAACGAAAGCGCTTCATCCCCGTCTTGCCTTTCTTCGACCCGGCTGTTGCGCGACCGTCAGGACGATCGGTTCTCAATGCGATAGGTTTGTGGAAGCGTTGCAAGGCTTTCGACGAGCATCTTTGTTCGATCCAGATCACCGGAATGGACCGAGATGCTGACGACTGTGTTGAGCTTCTCGTCTTTCTCGACGAGGATATCTGCCGCGGTGTCGGGGCCGAAGATGCGATCGATCTCGGTCCTGACCTTTTCCCGGACGGCGAGATCGCGAAGCGTGGGCTTGAAGATCTTCCCGACGGCGGTAACCGGAAGAGCTTCGAGCAGGACGACGCGCTTTGGCCTCGCAGGAGGCTCATTGACGTTGTGTTCGAGATGCTCGCGCAATTGCGCCAGATCGATTGTCTGTCCGGGGGAGGGCACCACGAAGAGAACTGGAACCTCTCCCGCGTAGGCGTCGGGCATGCCGACGGCCGAGCTCATCTGGACACCGGGGAAGGCGTTCGCGACGTCCTCGATTGCGGCGGGGTCGATGTTGTGACCGCTTCGTACGATGAGGTCCTTCTCGCGCCCCGTCAGCACGAGGCGTTGATCCGAGGTGAGATAGCCGACGTCGCCGGTGACGATCCAGTGGTCGTCGGTGAGCACGCCCTTGTTGTGCTGGGGATCGACGTATCCGGGAAACACCTGCGGTCCCCTCACGAGGACAAGACCGCTCGTGAGAGGCGGACACTCTGTCTTCAGTTCGGCATCTGCCAGAGCGACGATTTTGGTCTTTGCGAACGGCGCCCTGAAGCCGACGCTGCCTTGCACGGGAGTGCCGCGGCCGGGATTGAAAGCGATCGCGGCCGCGGTTTCTGTCATCCCGTAAGTCTCGAACAGGGTAATCCCGGTCCGCGCCTGAAACCTGTCGCTGACAGCCTTGGGAGCCACGGCCCCGCCGGTGAGCGCCATGCGAACGGTGCTGACATCGGAGGACCCGATCGGCACCTCGGCAAGAGCGGCAATCGACGTCGGCACTCCGCTCACGATGGTCGCGCGAAACCGCTCCACCGTGTGCCAATAGTCGCGAATCGCTTCGGGACTTCTGAGGCTGTACGGCGAGGGAATGATCACATGACCGCCGGCAGCGAGAATCGACAGGCCGAGCGTCATGGTGCCGCCGACGTGAAACAGCGGAAAACCGTTTACGGCGGCATCCAGCTCATCCAGTCCGTGGACCTGCGCAAAGCTCCAGGCCGCATGGATCTGGTTGCCATGTGTCAGCCGAACCAGCTTAGGTCGTCCGGTGGTCCCGCCGGTGTGGAAGAGGGCGCAGATGGCATTGCGATCGGTCGAAGGTGCGAAGTCCAGTGTGCCGCGCGCGCTCGCGGCCGTCTCATTGAAGTTTAGAAATCCTCCAGGCAGCGGACCGTTCGCGCCCATCACAAAAATGGTCTTCAGCGACGGGACGCGCTTCGCGACGTTGGCCGCCTTGGCCCAGATCGCGCGATCGGCCGCTTCGGCCGGGATCACCAGCACAGTCGCATTCTGCGCCTCGAGCAGGTCGGCGATTGCGTCTTCGTTCAGGAGATAGTTGATCGAGCTGGCGACGCCCGCGACCTGGGCGCCGAGCAATGCGGGGAACAGTGGCGGCAGGATCGGACAGAGGAACGCGGCGGTCCCGCCGCTCTCGCCGATCCCGTGCGACCGGAACAGATTGGCCGCGCGGATGATCTCCGCAAGCAATTGCCGGTGCGTCAGCGTCGCGTCGCCCGGCTCGCGCGAGCCTTTGGTCAGCACCGTCAGTGCGGGCCGATCGGGGTGCTGGTGCGCCGTGGCTTCGAAGAGATCGAGCAGATTGCGAGAAGGGACCAGCGAATCGTAAGGCCGCTGCTCCAACGCCTCGATATCGGCGATGGTTTTGACCGGCTGCGTGAACCGCGTTGTGATTTGCGATGACAAGGCCCTGCTCACGGGCATCGCCATTCGGGCGGCACGGCAAGCTGTGCAGCAGTTGACTGGACCTGACGCAAGCGAACGTTTCCCGCCTATTTTGTGGACTGCTTTTTGTTCTTCATAGGCCACATGCCGGAGCGCGGCTTGCTCCGGAGCGCAAAGCTTTTGCTTCTCCGCGCAAACGGTCTTGCGTGTAGGCGGCGGCCCTCTAGAATCTCGATGCGTGGCCAGCTTGTGCGATGCACAAACGACGTTCATCATGGCGGCGCAACGGATGGGCGGACGATGAACCTGGTGTTTTCGACAGACGATCTGGAGCCGTCCAAACGCTACGCCGCGTGGCAAGGCGCGATCTGCGACGTCTACGTCCATGTCGACGTGAATGCCGAGGAGCGGTCCGACTATCACGGCTTCATCCGCGAGGCGCGGTTCGGCGCGGTGACGATGACCGACGTCCTGCTGTCGGAGCAGCGCATCTCGCGCCGCGAGCGGCACATCGCGAAACTCGACAAGGATTGCTACTACGTCGAATTCGTCCAGCAGGGCCGGGTCAACGTGCTTCAGGCCGGCCAGACCCTGCTGTCGAATCCCGGCGTGAGCGCGATCTTCTCGGCCTCCGAGGCCTATGATCTCGAATGCGTCGGCAAGGTGCGATCGCTCTATCTCGAGATTCCGCGCGCGGAATTCTCGGCGCGCTTCAGCGAGGGGCGGCTGCCGGTCGTGACGACGATGGCGACGAGCCGCGGCCTTGGCCGGATTGCCGCCGAGTTCTGTGCGACGCTCGCTGCGGAGGGCGCGCCGCTCGACGAGACCGCGAGAACGCGATTGGGCGGTGAGCTGATGGACGTGTTGGCGCTCGCGCTCGACATGGGCGAGCGGGACGAATTCTCGGAGGATGCGAGCGCTGCGCAGGCCCGCCTGCGCTCGGTCAAGGCCTGGATCGAGGCGCACCTCACCGATGCGGATCTGTCGCTGGAGAAGATTGCGAAGAGCAATGGCGTCTCGCTCAGGCATCTGCACTATCTCTTCCGGCTCACCGATGTCTCGGTGTCCGAATGGATTTTGGATCGCCGGCTGCAGCGCTGCTACGACGTGCTGACGCGGCCGGAACTGCGGTCGCTGTCGATCACCGAGGTCGCCTATCAGCTCGGCTTCAGCAGTTCGTCCTATTTCAGCACGGTGTTCCGCAGGAAGTTCGGCCACAGCCCGTCGGATTTGCGACGGCGCTAGAGAACCTGCACCGCGCGCGGCGATGCAGGTCCGTCATCGTCAGCGTTACTTCACCAGCGGACAGCCGCCGTCCTTCAGCGGCCGGAAGGCCTGGTCGGCCGGCACTTCGGCGAGCAGCTTGTAATAGTCCCACGGGCCCTTGGATTCCTCGGGCTTCTTCACCTGGAACAGGAACATGCTGTGCACCATGCGGCCGTCCTCGCGCAGGATGCCGTTGTCGGTGAAGGCATCCTTCACCGGCAGCTCGCGCATCTTGGCCATCACGGTCTTGGTGTCCTTGGTGCCGGCGGCCTGCACGGCCTTGAGGTAGTGCAGCGTGGCGCTGTAGGTCGCGGCCTGGTTCATCGTCGGCATGCGCTTGATGCGCTCCTGGAAACGCTTGCCGAAGGCGCGGGTCTTGTCATTGAGGTCCCAGTAGTAGGCCTCGGTGATGATCAGGCCCTGCGCGAGCTTGAGCCCCAGGCTGTGCACGTCGGAGATGAACATCACGATCGCAGCCAGGTTCTGGCCGCCGGCGACGATGCCGAACTCGCCGGCCTGCTTGATCGCGTTGATGGTGTCGCCGCCGCCGTTGGCGAGCCCGATGATCTTGGCCTTGGAGGCCTGGGCCTGAAGCAGGAATGACGAGAAATCGGCCGTGTTGAGCGGATGCTTGACGCTGCCGAGCACCTTGCCGCCGGCTGCCTTTACCACATCGCCGGTGTCGCGCTCGATCGAATGACCGAACACGTAGTCCGCGGTGAGGAAGAACCAGCTGTCGCCGCCGTTCTTGACGATGGCGCTGCCGACGGTGTGGGCGTTGGAATAGGTGTCGTAGGTCCAGTGCGCGGTGTAGGGCGAGCAGGATTTTCCGGTGATGTCGGAGCTTGCCGCATCGGTCACGATCATCACCTTCTCGTACTGCTTCGACAGCTCCATCACCGCGAGCGCGGTGGCGGAAGTGGGCAGGTCGATGATCATGTCGACACCCTCGGTCTCCCACCATTTGCGCGCGATGGTGGAGGCGACGTCGGGCTTGTTGAGCACGTCGGCTGCGACCATCTCGATCGGCTTGCCGAACATCTGCCCGCCAAAATCCTCGATCGCCATCTTGGTGGCTTCGACATTCCCCTGGCCGCCGATGTCGGAATAGACCGAGGAGAAGTCGGAGAGCACGCCGATCTTGAGCGGGATCTGCTGGGCGGAGGCGGGGACGATCAGGGCAGCCGACAGCAAGCCGGCCGCAGACACGAGTGCTGCGATAGGTCTCATGGATACGTTTCCTCTTGTACGGGACTATTCTGTCCCTTTGTCCGACAAAGTTAGAGGGAGGTTCCCCAGGAGTCAATTTGCTGCATCTGCGGCATGAATGACGCAGTTTGACGCGTCTTCGGGGCGATCCTATAGTTTGTCGGACAATCGCCATTGGGGGCTACCGTGCCGATTTCGCCGCTCTTCCGTCCGATCGATGTCGCGCCGGCCTATCAGAAAGTCGCCGACGCCATCGAGCGCGAGATCGTCAATGGGCGCATCAAGCCCGGCGATCCCATCGGCACCGAGCATGATCTGGTGCGCCAGTTCGGCGTCAACCGCTCGACCATTCGCGAAGGCATCCGTGTGCTGGAGGAGGGAGGCTTGATCAGCCGCGATTCCTCGCGCCGTCTGCACGCCTGCCTGCCGCGCTACACCAAGCTCGCAAGCCGCCTGAGCCGCGCACTGGTGCTGCACGAGGTGACGTTCCGCGAGCTCTACGAGGCCTCGATGACGCTGGAGGTGGCGAGCATCGAAGGCGCGGTGGAGCGCGCGACCGAAGAGAACCTCGCCGAGCTCACCAACAATCTCGTGCGCAGCGAGGCCGTGGTCGGCGATCCCGCCACGCTTGCCGAATGCGATGCCGAATTCCACGTGCTGGTCGCCAAGGCCTCGCAGAACCGCGTGCTCCAGCTCGCACGCGAGCCGGCGGCGCAACTGTTCTATCCGACCACAGAGATGATCGTGACCGGCGTTGCCGAAGGGGGCCCACGCCTCGTCGCCGCGCACCGCCATCTGATCGACGCGATCCGCCGCCGCGACCGCGAGGCGGGCGTGCTCTGGACGCGCCGGCACTTGCAGGACTGGCGGCGCGGTTTCGAGAAAATCGCCTCGCTCGATCGGTCGGTCGAGCACATGTACATGGAGCACGCCCAGGCGGCCCGGCGCAGATAGGCGCCTGATGAAGACGCAAGATTTCAGCCAAGAAATCCAACAAATAAAGACATCACACGGAGGAGCACATGACCGGCGACATCGCGGCCACCATCTCGAAAGCGCGCGAGCATTCCATCGGCGACCTCTTGCGCCGTTCGGCGGGGCGCGAGCCGAACAAGCTTGCAGTGAGCTGCGGCGATGTGAGCTGGACGTTTGCCGAGATGGACGCGATCTGCAACCGGCTCGGACGCGGCCTGCTCGGTCTCGGCGTCAGCAAGGGCGATCGCGTTGCCGTGCTCTCACGCAATTCGCACGCGTTTGCGGCGTTGCGCTTCGCGCTGGCGCGGATCGGTGCGGTGCTGGTGCCGATCAACTTCATGCTCAACCCGGATGAGATCAATTTCATCCTGAAAAGCTCCGGCGCAAAGCTGCTTGCGACCGGCCCCGATTTCGTCGAGCCGGCAAAGGCCGCAAGCGCCAGGGATTGCGCGGTCGAGAAGATGATCTGGCTGCCGGGCGAGGATCCGGCCACGTCGCCCGCGGACATCACCACTTTCGACGATCTCCTCAGCCCCGACGGGTCGTTCCTGGAGGCCTCGGTCGACAGCCGCGATCTCGCACAGATCGTCTACACCAGCGGCACGGAATCGCTGCCCAAGGGCGCGATGCTGACCCATGAAGCCGTGATGTGGCAGTACGTCAGCTGCATCATCGACGGCGGCATGAGCGCGGACGACAAGTTCCTGCACGCGCTGCCGCTCTATCACTGCGCCCAGCTCGACGTCTTCCTGGGGCCGCAGATCTATCTCGGCGCCTCCGGCGTGATCACGGGCAAGCCGACCGCCGACAATATCCTGGCGCTGATCCAGGCGCACAAGATCACGTCCTTCTTCGCGCCGCCGACGATCTGGATCGCGATGCTGCGCTCGCCGAATTTCGACAAGACCGATCTGTCGACCTTGCAGAAGGGTTACTACGGCGCCTCGATCATGCCCGTGGAGGTGCTGCTCGAACTGCAGCGCCGCCTGCCCAACGTCAAATTCTGGAATTTCTACGGCCAGACCGAGATCGCGCCGCTCGCGACCGTGCTGCGGCCCGAGGACCAGCTGCGCAAGGCCGGCTCGGCCGGCAAGCCCGTGCTCAATGTCGAGACGCGCGTGGTCAACACGGCGATGGAAGATGTGAAAGTCGGCGAGGTCGGGGAGATCGTGCACCGCTCGCCGCATCTGCTCTCCGGCTATTACAATGACCCCGTGAAGACTGCGGCGGCCTTCACCGGCGGCTGGTTTCACTCCGGCGATCTCGCCACCGTCGATGCCGAGGGCCACATCACCGTGGTCGACCGCGTCAAGGACATGATCAAGACCGGCGGCGAGAATGTCGCCAGCCGCGAGGTCGAGGAGATGGTCTACCGCATCCCTGCGGTCTCCGAGGTTGCCGTGGTCGGCCTGCCCGATCCGCGCTGGATCGAGGCGGTGACCGCGATCGTCGTGGTCAAGACCGGCGAGACGCTGGATGAGGACGCCGTCATCAAGCATTGCGCCGGCCAGATGGCGCATTTCAAGGTGCCCAAGCGCGTGATCTTCGTCGACAGCCTGCCGAAGAACCCGAGCGGCAAGCTGCTCAAGCGCGAGCTGCGCCAGCGCTTCGTCGGCGGCGAGACGCTCGACAAGGCGATCCAGAAGAATTTTGGAACGTAAGCACGGAGCGGTCGCCATGAAGGTCTGGCAGGTCGCGCGCGACTGGTCGATCGAGGGGATGGAGCTGGCCGATCTGCCCGAGCCCGCGCCTGGTCCGGGTCAGGTCGCGGTGCGGATGAAGGCGGCATCGCTCAACTATCGTGATCTGCTCACGGTGCAGGGCAAGGGCGGCGTCTCACGATTGCCGCTGATCCCGTTCTCGGATGGTGCCGGCGAAGTCATCGCGGTCGGCGACGGCGTTGCCCGCGTCGCGGTTGGCGATCGCGTCTGTCCGATGTTCTTCCAGTCCTGGATCGACGGGAAGGTGTCGGCGACCAGCCGCCGCTATGCGCTCGGCGGTACGCGGCCGGGCGTGTTGCAGGAGGTGATGCTGCTCGATGCCGAGGGCGTCAGTCGCATTCCATCGCACCTTTCATTCCTGGAAGCGGCGACGCTGCCCTGCGCCGGCCTCACGGCGTGGCGAGCGCTGTTCGAGGAGGGCAGGGTGAAACCCGGTGACACCGTGCTGGTGCAGGGCACCGGCGGTGTCTCGATCTTCGCGCTGCAATTCGCAAAGCTCGCCGGCGCGAGCGTGATCGTGACGTCGTCGAGCGACGAGAAGCTCGAACGCGCCAGGGCGCTCGGCGCCGACCACACCATCAATTATCGTTCGGTGCCGGAATGGGGCAAGGCGGCGGCCGATTGGACCGGCGGCGGCGTCGACCACGTCGTCGAGGTCGGCGGCAAGGATACCTTTGCACAGTCGCTCGAGGCGATCAGGGTCGGTGGCAACATTCTGGTGATCGGCGTGCTCACCGGCTTCTCGCAGCAGATCGCGATACCGAGCCTGTTCTCCAAGAACCTGCACGTCATCGGCTTGTCAGTCGGCAGCCGTCGGATGTTCGAGGGGATGACGGCTGCGATCGGCCGCAATGGCATGAAGCCGGTGATCGACCGTGCGTTCGGCTTCGATGCCGTGCCGGACGCGTTGCGGCTGATGCAGCAGGGCGGTCACTTCGGCAAGATCGTGGTTGAGTTTCCTTAGCCCATCTCGCCAGAGAGCTTCCTGACGTCGTCGGGCGTCCGTCCGAAGCGGCGGCGAAACGCGCGGTGGAAGTAGGAGACGTCGTGAAAGCCGGCGAGGTGCGCGATCTCGATGATCTTGCGCGCGCGCAGGTTTGGATTTCGAAGCAGCCGCTCGGCGCGCAGCAGCCGTTGCTCCAGCACGAAGCCGCTGTAGGTGATGCCGGCCTGCTCGAACATCAACTGAATCGTGCGCGGGCTGATCCGGTGCGCGGCTGAAAGGACGGTGAGCGACAGCGCGGGGTTGTCGAGCTGGGCCAGGATGTCGGATTTGAGGGTTTCGAGACGCGCCGCCGCAAGGCCGCGCATGCGAGCTTGCTCGGCGACATCGCCGCGCGCTCCGATCATCAGCACGGAGAGGTCGAACAAATGCTGCGAGACCGCATCGAGCTCGGCGGGCGCGAGCTTGTCGGCATAAGTGTGCGCGAGATCATAATATCGCAGGAACATCGACGTGATCGGATTGGCGCCGGGGATCGACTGCGCGATCAGATCCTCGGCATTCGGGCACGCGCGCAGCAGCGCCTTGCGCGGCAGCAGCGCGGTCTGGAAGTTGCCGTGTGTCGTCTGGGTGATATGGGCGCCCTTGATCGAGGGGTCGCCGATCGTGACGTCGCCGGCGGCGACCTCCAGCGGACGTCGTCCCATGGCCCCGCTCAGCGCCGAATTCGGCGACATCGTGATCACCAATTCGTCGTTCGTCCCCAGCGATACGAAGGACATCGGCGTGCCGAACGAGGCCGAGAGTCGGAGACGCGGAAGGATGGCCGGCGAAATGGTCCGGTGAACGCGTCCTTCCCCGATCGGAACGAAATCGACGTCGGCGACCTGGCGGCAAAACTGCTCGCGCCATCTTTCATAGACCTGGCCATTCGGGTCGCCATCGAATGAGAGTTGAGGCTGGATCATCGATCGGGAAGGGCAGATTAGTTGGCGAATTACGGCAGGTTGTATCGTCAGGCCGGTGCTCCGCAACTGCAAAAGCGCCGGATTGCGTGATAAGCCACTCGCGATGACGCGCTGTGACCGCGACCTGGTGCCGCAGCCCGGTGTGCCGAGATGAAAAAGCGCGAGCGCGAGCGCCAGCACGAGCAGCGCCCGGTGCTTGAGCAGCATGGTGAACGCATCCGGCGCGCCTTCGGGGTCATTCTCCTTGCAGCCGCGCGAGGCGCGATTGTCGATCGCCTTTGCGGGGATCATCAGCACGCAGGCGATTGCGATGACGCCGAACGCGGCCGCCAGCGTTGAGCGACTGCCGGCGGAAATGGTCTTGCACAAGCAGGGCTGACAAGACGGGCTCACATGACCGGCCAACTGGCGCCGGGGCGAACTGGAAAGTAACATGTGCTAGCCGGGTTGGTTCCTCCGCCCTTGCGATGGGAGGGCCACGGCGTCATCTCGCGGGTGTCCCCTCCTTCTTCTGGATCACGGCCATGCCTCTCTGGACCTGCGAAACCTGCGGCGCCCAGTTTCCTGAAAGCGAAAAACCGCCCGCATCCTGTTCGATCTGCGAGGACGAGCGGCAGTTCGTGAACTGGAAGGGCCAAACCTTCCTCACACGCGAAGCGCTGGCGGAACGGCACCGCCTTGCCTGGCGGGATGATCTCGGCCTCACCGGCATCGGGTCCGAGCCGAGCTTCGCCATCGGCCAGCGCGCGCTGTTGGTGCCGCTCGGCGACGGCTGTCTGATGTGGGACTGCGTCCCGCTGGCGACGCCGGAAGCTATCGCGCATGTGCGCTCGTTCGGCGGGCTGAAGGCGATCGCGATCTCGCATCCACACTACTATGGCGCGCTTGCCGACTGGAGCGAGGCGTTCGGCGGCGTGCCGGTCTATCTGCATGCCGACGATCGCCAATGGGTGACGCGTCCGCATCCCTCGATCGCGCACTGGACCGGCGATCAGCAGCGCATCGCCGACGATGTGCTGCTGCTGCGCACCGGCGGTCATTTCGCGGGCGCCACCATGCTGCACCATGCGCGCGGTGCGGAGGGCAAGGGCGCGCTGCTCACCGGCGACATCGCGCAGGTGGCGATGGACCGCCGCTTCGTCAGCTTCATGTACTCCTATCCGAACTACATGCCGCTCAACGCCGCCGCGGTGCGGCGGATCGCAGCCGCTGTGGAGCCGCTCGCCTTTGACCGCATCTACGGCGCCTGGTGGGGCCGCAACATCGCCTCCGGCGCCAAGGCCGCATTCGCAGCGTCCGTGCAGCGATACATCGCGGCCATCGCCTGACGCGTGACGACCAAACCCCCTTGTTCTGATCTAATAACTGTACTATAAGTACAGATATTAAGCGCGACGCAACGATGCGTTTGCCGGTCCGGCACGAACAATGCATCGTTGTCTCGGCGGACGTATTCTGCGGCCGCGTGAGCGGGAGTTGGACGCATGACCGGGCAGCGCGACTACGAGATCTTTGAGGCCGGCGACGTCACGCTTCAGTCCGGCGCCGTCTTCCCCGCGATGAAGCTCGCCTACAAGACCTACGGCACCCTCAGCCCGGCCAGGGACAACGTTATCCTCTACCCGACCTCGTTCAGCGCCCAACACTACGACACGGAATGGCTGATCGGGCCCGATGGCGTGCTCGACCCAACGCGCTACTTCATCATCATCCCGAACCTGTTCGGCAACGGCCTGTCGTCCTCGCCGTCGAATTCCGGCGAGGCGCCATTCCCGCAAATCACCTATCACGACGCCATCGCGATCCAGCACCGGCTGCTGACCGAGCGCTTCGGCATCTCAAAACTCGCGCTGGTCTATGGCTGGTCGATGGGCGGCATGCAGACCTATCATTGGGCGGCGCTGCATCCCGACATGGTCGCGCGGGCCGCAGTGGTCTGCGGCAGTGCGCGCTGCGCGCCCTATAATTACGTCTTCCTCGAAAGCGTGAAGGCTGCGCTGACCGGTGATCCCGCCTTCCGCGACGGCCGATTCGTCGAGAAGCCCGTTGCCGGCTATCGCGCCATGGGGCGCGTCTATGCCGGCTGGGCGATGTCGCACGGCTTCTATCGCGACGAGCTCTGGCGCGAGGCGGGCTTCACCTCGCTCGAGGATTATCTGGTCCGCAACTGGGACGCGACCTTTGCCCGGCGTGATGCCAACGATCTCCTCGCGCAGGCCGGGATCTGGCAGCGCGGTGACATCAGTCGTTGCGCTTCATTCGATGGCGACCTCGATCGGGCGCTGGCCGCGATCAAGGCGCATATGCTGCTGATGCCGGGCGCGACCGACCGCTATTTCGACGTCCGCGACAACGAGGACGAGCTCGGCAGGCTGGTCAACGCAAAATCGGCGGTGCTGCATCCGATCCCGTCGCTGCACGGCCATCGCGCCGGCAACCCCGTCAACAATCCGCGCGACCAGGCCTTCCTCAAGGCCGAGGTCGCAGAGCTTCTCAGCAAATAGGACGAGCCTTCGATGATGACTGACGCGACCGTTTCAGAGCCCGGCCATCGCCTGAAGCCGCTGAGCCCGGCGATGCTGCGCGAATTGTCGGTGCGCTCCAATCTCAGGGGGGCCGCGAAAAGTCTCAGCCATTACGGCCTGGTCGTGCTGGTCGGCGCGCTGGTCTGGAAGGTCTCTTCAGCCTGGGGCGTGTTATGGGCGCTGCCGCTGATGGCGGTGCAGGGCTATTTCGTCGCCTTCCTGTTCATGGCGCTGCACGAGACCGCGCACAAGACCGCGTTCAGAAGCCGTGGCCTCAACCTTGCGGTCGGCTATCCCTCGGCCTTCATCATCGGACAACCTTACGAATATTACTGCCTGTTTCACTGGGACCATCACCGCTACACCCAGGATCCGGACAAGGATCCGGAGCTGATTGTCGGCGTGAAGCCGACATCCGACACGCAGCTCGCGCTCGCCTATAGCGGCCTGCTTCAGGTCGCCGGCCGCCTCCGGTTGATGCTCGGCCACGCCGTCACCGGCAAGGTCACCGTGCCCTGGATTCCCGAAAACAAGCGCGCCGTCATCGTGCGCGAGGCGCGCGCCTATGCCGGGCTCTATGCGCTGCTGCTCGCGCTCTCGCTGTGGTTTTCCTCAGCGTTGCTGCTCTGGGTCTGGATCGTCCCGCTCGTGATCGGGCAGTCCTTCCTGCGGCCCTATCTCTATGCCGAGCACACCGGCTGCGACCGCACCCGCAGCGCCTTCCAGAACACCCGCACGACCTACACCAGCGCGATCGTCAAATGGTTCGCGTGGAATATGCCCTACCACGTCGAGCACCACGCCTATCCCTCGATCCCGTTTCACGCGCTGCCGAAGCTGAACGAGATCGTCGACGACGAGATCGTCCATCGCGGCCGCGGCTATATCAGGACGACGCGCGAGACCTGGGCCTGGTTTCGCCGGCATCGGCAGATTGGTTAACCCAATGCAAAACTCCGGCCGCACTGCGACCGGAGCTTTGTCGAGGGCATCAGATATCAGTAGATCCCGTAGGCGCAGACATTCACGACGCGAACGCGCAGACCATGGCGGGTCCGGACGACGCGCTCCTGGTAGCAGTTGCTGACGCCGGTGTTGACGTAGACGCCGCCAAAGCCCCAGCCGGGACCCCAGTGATGATGGAAGCCGTGGGCCGAAGCCGCGGTGGGCGCGAGAGCGGCAGCACCGAGCGAACCAGCGGCGATCAGACCAAGAGCAAGCTTACGAAACATTTTCATTCTCCAGTGTGGCGCTAAGGCCGTTGTTGTGTCCCTGCTTCTCCGTCGGGCTGAGACGCGAACGCGTTCAGGGCGCGAGGCAGGAATCGTGTTTCAGGAATGTTTCGTGAGCTTCGGTGAAATGCGCCGCTGTCAGGCTTTTCGCGCCGCTGCGCGATAGCGCGCAGCCATCGCCTGCGTCATCTCCGCCATCTTCTCGCGGAGATCGGCGGGCTCCAGCACTTCGGCTTCGGACCCCAGCCGCAACAATTCGGATGCCGCGTGCCATGACGTTTTGCCGGTCGGCACGCGCGCGATGCGCCAGCCGTCGGCATCCGTGGTCTCTTCAATCTGTGTGCGCGCCTTGACGTAAGGCTGGCTCAGCGCGTCGAGCAGTTTGACGCCGAACGGCGACAGCCGCACGATCGCGATACTAGGATGCATCTCGGCTTCGAGGCGAAGCGTCGCGGCCTGCCAATAGGCGGCGAGATCGAACGCGGCGGGACGATCGAAGCGATCGTCGAGCGCGGTGCAGTCCAGCACGCGCGCGATGCGATAGGTGCGCGTGCTGCCGTCGACGTGACCGGCGAGATACCAGCTGCCGCCCTTCAGCACGAGCCCGAGCGGTGCGACGCGGCGCTGCTTCTCCGCGCGCCAGCTCTGGTAGCGGATCTTGATCAGCGTCCCGCGCAGAGCCGCGCCGGCGATGGTGCGCAGATGTTTGGGTTCTTCCGTCTCGCCGAACCAGCCGGGCGCGTCCAGGTGAAAACGCTCCTGCATCCGCCCGGCGTCTTCGCGAAGGTTGGCAGGAAGTGCCGCCATCAGCTTGTTCTGCGCGGCGATCATCGCCGCGTCCAGCCCGAGCGCCGCGGCCGGTCCCGGCAGTCCCGCAAGGAACAGAGCCTCCGCCTCGTTCTGCGACAGGCCGTTCAAACGCACGCGATAACCGTCGAGCAGGCGATAGCCGCCCTCCGCGCCACGGTCGGCGTAAACAGGGACGCCGGACGCCGCGAGTGCGTCGATGTCACGATAGATCGTGCGCACCGAGACCTCGCAGGCTTCCGCAAGCTCGGGCGCAGTGACCTGCCCCCTGGCCTGGAGGGTGGTGAGGATCGACAGCATTCTGCTCGCGCGCATGATCCTTTAAACCATACCTGACACAGGATGTCAGGTATGGTCCGCTACAAGCGCCATCGCCAGCCGGCCAGATGGAGACCTGTTATGACCGATCAAAACCGCATCACCCTGTATTATTCGCCGCAAAGCCGCGCCACGGGCACGCGGGTGCTGCTGGAGGAGCTGGGCGCGCCCTACGATCTCCACGTCCTCAACATGAAGGCCGGCGAGCAGCGCAAGCCCGCCTATCTCGTCCTCAATCCGCTGGGCAAGGTGCCGGCGGTCCGCCACGGCGAGGCGCTGGTGACCGAGCAGGTCGCGATCACCATCTATCTCGCCGATCTGTTTCCGCAGGCGGGGCTGACGCCCGCACTGAACGATCCGCTGCGCGGTCCTTACCTGCGCTGGATCGCCTATTACGGCGCATCCTTCGAGCCGGCCCTGATCGACAAGTTCATGCAGCGCGAGCCGGCGCCGATCATGCAGTCGCCCTATGCCGATTACGACACCATGCTGGGCGCCCTCGAGACGCAATTGTCGAAGGGGCCGTATCTGCTCGGCGAGCGCATGACGGCGGCGGATGTGTTGTGGGGCGTCGCGTTCAGCTGGACGATGATGTTCGGCATCGTGCCGAAAAAAGATGTATTCGTTCGTTATGCCGAACGGATGACGTCGCGGCCTGCGTTCCAGCGGATCAATGCCGCCGACGACGAGATGGCGGCGCAGCATGCCGCGGCTGCGGGTGGTTGAATGATCCAGGGTTGCAGATGACAAAGTCGATGCACACGACCAACTGCTTCAACACCTTCATCCGGGTGGCTGAAGACTGTCCCGCGCATACTGGCGAGGAGCCGCCGCTGCGCGCGGGAAAGCCGACGGTGGCATGCCTGCAATACGAGATGATCGCCAAGGCACCCTACAAGCACACGTCCGACGACGTGATCTTCGCGACGTCTGCGCCGGGACGCGAGCTCGATGTGAAGGCCACGAAGACGGAGAAGCGTACAGCCCGTGAAGCGTTCTTCTCCCGGGGCCAGGCGTGCATGAGGGCGTCGAGCCTGGGCAAGCGCTTCGGCTGGGGCGTTCATGCCGACAGTGAGGGCCGGATCGCGATTTACGCCGTCGACAGCAAACGCTACCAAGTGCTCGTCCGCGATCCCAAGCTCACGCAGGTGCGCGCGATGCGGTCGCAGCGGGCGTGATCAGAATTTTGGCGGCCGTTTTTCCGCGAACGCCTTGATGCCTTCCTTGATCTCGTCGCCGCGCATGCTGTCGCGGTGGCGCTGGTCGGCAGCGGCTTCATCCAGCTCTCCGCGGGCGAATTCATTGATGGCGCGCTTCATGCCGCGCATCGCCTGCGGGGCGTTGCCGGCGAGAACGCTCGCGAGCTTGTCAACCTCTTCATCGAGCGTTTCCTCCGGCACCATGGCCGTGAGGTATCCGATCCGCAGCATCTCCGGCGCGCTGATTTTCTGCGCGGTGAGGAACAGCTTCTTCGCATTGTCGACGCCGAGCCGCGTCACGTAACGCTTGATGCCGCTTCTGTAGTAGTGCAGCCCGAGCCGCGCCGCCGGCATGAACATCTCGGCGGTGTCGACGCCGATGCGGAAATCGCAGGCTAGCGCGAGGTCGGTCGAGCCGCCATAGACGCCGCCGTTGAGCCGGCAGATCGTCGGCACGCCGAGATCCTCCAGCCGGTTGACGACGACCTCGAACGCCGAGCCCGCGCTCTGCTGCTCGTTGGCGCTGACCGCGCGCTCGGCAACCGAGTTGAGGTCATAGCCCGCCGAGAAGGCCCGCCCCGTGCCGGTCAGCACCAGCACGCGGATATCGGGATCGGCCTCGATCCGGTCGAAAAGTCTGACCAGCTCGCCGAGATCCTCGGCCTGGAGCCGGTTGAGATGTTTGGGCCGGTTGAGGCGGATGGTGGCGCGTGCGCCGTCGCGTTCGAGCACGGGGCCTGAGGCTGCGTCGGCTGTGTCCGACATTCTTGTCTCCATTTATTTGTTTTCGAGCGTGCGGCGCTTGGCTTCCGCATCGATGGTCTCGGCGAGATCGGGATGCCGCGCCATCAGCACGCGGAAATCGACGAGGTCGAGCACCAGCAGCCGCGACACCTTCGTGGTCGAGACATTGGCGCCGCGCTTGTTGTTGCCGAGCAGCGCCATCTCGCCGAAGAACGCGCCCTCGCCGAGCTGGACCTTCTTGCCGGGCAGGTCGACCTCGACCTCGCCGGCGGCGATGAAATACATGCAGTCGCCCTGCGTGCCCTTGCGGATGATCATGGTGCGCGCCGGCAGCTCCATGGTGCGCAGCATGTGGGTGACGTCGGCGATGGCGGCAGGGCCGAGCGCTGCGAAGAACGGCACCTTGCTGACGGATTCCCAGGTCTTGAGGAAATTGTCGCGGCGGGTCTCGGCGGCAAAGCCGGTCGCCAGGATACCAGTCCACAGCCCGAACACGCCGAGGCCCGAGATCATCACCATCGCCGCCACGATGCGCCCGAGCGGCGTCACCGGCACGACGTCGCCATAGCCCGTCGTTGTCAGCGTGACGACAGCCCACCACAGCGCTGCGGGGACGCTGCCGAAAGTCTGCGGCTGCACGTCCCGCTCCAGGAAATATTCGGCGACGGAAGCGAGGAACACCACCATCAGGAAGATCACGAGCACGCTGACCAGCGGCCCCGATTCCAGCACCAGCACCCGGCGCAGCTGCCGCAGGCCCGGAATGCCCGGCACCACCTTCAACACCCAGAGCACGCTGAGCAGCCAAGCCGTCTTCGGCTCGATGCCGATCAGGAGCGCGACCGGCACGGCCAGCGCGCCCAGAGCATCGACCAGTCCGGCAGAGGAGGTCATGTAGAGCGACAGGCGCCCCGTTTGTGCCATGTGGCGCAGCCGGACCACCCATTCGAACACGAAATAGACGAGGCAGGCCCATAGCAGGGCGTCGACCCAGCGGTGCGCCGTTTCATAGGCCGGGTTGACCGTCAGCAGCACCATGCTGAGCACGCCGAGGCCGACCGCCACATAGGCCGCCTTGGTCATGTTGCGCCCGGCCGTGGCGGCCACGAACTGGGCCAGTGCGGGGATCAGCGGCTTGGACATGCGGGAAGGCGGGCTCGGTCGTGTCTGTTGCGGTCCCGGCTGGGACGCCGCCGCCAAAGTGCCCGCCCGGGCAGGAGCCGTCAACGACGGGCAGGGGGCTGCCCGCAGCATCGTCGGACAGGCACGCGGCAAGCCCGGTGCCGTGGTGGATCCGGGGCGCTACCTGAAATGCGGTGGCTCGTCGTAGCCGCGACGGCTGCTGAAAAAAAGCAACATCATCAGGCCGATGCCGACGACGATGGCGAAACCCGCTCCCAGCGCCAACGCCACATAGCCTTCCGTCGGGATCGGCTCGCCCTCGATCGCCATTGCGGAATAGGCGAAATATCCAGCCGCTACCAGCATGCCTAGAAGGATGATGACGAGGAGTGTACGCATCGCGCGTGCTCCGGTTGTATCCGGGAGCAAACGGTTGTGGATGGGGGCGGTTCCCGAATTCGGCCGGGAGATTCGCGGGAAATGTCGGCAAGACGCCGCTGCGAAAGCCGTCAAATCGATAGGTCAGGCACTCTGAGCTGTCTTCACCACGACGATCTTGCTCTCGTCCTGCTGGGGAGGGGCGGTATCCTGGGCGACCTTGTCGGCCTCGCCGCAGTGGCGTTTGAGATAGTCGCGGCGCATGCCGATCTCGTCGCGGACGAACTCGTAGCCGAGCTTGAAGGTGTCGAGCCCGTCGGTACTGATCGTGCCGTCCCTGAGACCTATGACCGCGCCGCGTAAAATGCCCTCCAGCTCGTCCTGGAGACATTCGAGCTGGTCCAGCGAATGGGCGTGCTCGATGCGTTCGCCGATGTCGAGGACGGCGGTGGAAAGCTCGCCAGCCTTCTCCGGCGCGATCCGGGTGATCTTGGCGTAGATCGCGGCGAAGATCGAACCGATCACGCTGAGCGCGGCGGCGCCCAGATACATCAGGTCGCTGTACTTATCCATGAACGACTTGGTGTCGTCGTTGATGTAGTCGGCCGCCCCCTGATGCGCCATCACGTAGGCATCCTTCTCGACGGAGGCCGGCTCGATTCGGCTGGCGAAGCCGTTGTCGAGCCCGAGCGCGGATTTGTTCTCATAGACGACGCGCGCGAGCTCGCCCGCCGTGCTCGCCGACATCCTGGATTGCGCGACCAGCAGCCATTCGAGCCCGATCGTGTCGAGGTCGTCGTCGGGAATTTCCGGCGACGCAGACAGCGTGCCCGCAGTCAGCGTTTCGCTGGAAATGCCGGGAATCTTGCGCGCGAGCGCCTTGGCCTCGTCGATCGCGTTCAGCGTGAAGCCGCCGCGCTTGGCGACCTGCTCATAGGCCTTGTCCCGCACCGCCCTGGAGGCATGGACGATGGCGATCACCGCGCCAAAGCCGCTCGCCGGCGCAAACAGCTTGTCGAGCGTTGCACCCTGCGGCGCCATCTGGATCCTGGCGGCATCCGGACCGTCGGGGATGTCGAGGATGCTACGGACGAAGACGAGCGAGGATTCGTTCTCGGCGAGGACGGCAACTTTCTTCTTCTTCAACTCGGCGAGCGACTTGATCTTCTTGTTGCCGGGACCGAGCAGCAGCACCAGATCGTGCTCGAGGATCGCGAGCGTGCGCGCCCGCAGCGGCACCTTGGCGTCGGTGCGAAGGACGGCGAGGTCGGCCTGCTTGCGGTCGAACTGTGCGAGCGCCTTGGCATTGTCTGCGTTGTTGACGATCTTGATCCGGAAGCGCGAGGCGTTGTTCTTCAGCAGCGTGGCGAGCTTGGCGGCGAACAGCGCCTCGTCGCTGTTGGGGGTGCCGACGGCAAAGGTCAGCGTCTCCGAATTGTGCAGCATGGCGCGGCCGCCCCAGACGGTGGCGAGCGACAGCAGCAGGGTCAGCACGACGTAGAGAAAGACCTGCTGCTGATTGGTTTTGATCACCTTGGGGCGCCGCGGCGGCGGTTCGGTCGGTGACGAGGTCGGGCCTTCAGTACTCATGGCAGCACTCCGGCCCTATTCCTGAGTGGCGGGCGGCTCGCGGATGCGATCGCGGCGGGCGCCCTGCAATTCCTAAACGTCTGAAAAAAGAATGATATTCTCTGCCGACAATGATAGCGCGCCGATGCCGGAATGCAAAATTCGAGCCGGAGGTAACCTTACTCGATCTGGCCGCGGCGATTGGTCATCCTATCACCAGTTAGCCACAGTTGGCGATTTTCCAGTTCCCCCCGGCTGCATTCCGTCGCGGGAGATGTCATAAATCACACGTCCCGGCGATTTGACCGGTCCAAAAAGAAGTTGCGCTAACGCTCCGATCTTTCTTGTCACGTCAATGAGGGCGTCAGCTTGTCGTTTCCACCCATGTCATCGGCGGTTCCGGTCGAAGCGCTCATTGGCTGGATGTTGCTGCTCACCTTCAAGCACATCATCGCCGATTTCGTGCTCCAGACCGCCTGGATGGCGCACGGCAAGGACCAGAAGCACGGCTGGGCTTTGCCGCTTCTGGTGCATTGCCTGATTCACTTCGCGGTTGCGCTGCCGCTGATCCTGTTGGTGGCGCCGCGATTCTGGTTCGTCGCGTTCATCGACTTCGCGATCCACATCACCATCGACCGCGCCAAGGGGTTCGTCTCCGCCAATTTCGGTGTCGACCTGCAGCATCCCTGGTTCTGGACCCTGATCGGCGTCGACCAGGCCCTGCATCATTTGACCGGCTTCGGCCTTTCGATCTTCATGGCGGCGAACTGAGGCCGGCGGCTCTCCGGAGCGGCTGCCGGGCCTGCATGGTTCGAGACGGCGCTCCGCGCCTCCTCACCATGAGGGGTTAGGATCTTTCAGCAGAAACAGACCTCATCCTGAGGAGCCCGCCAATGGCGGGCGTCTCGAAGGATAGCCGCATGCGGTCGCCAACCCCGTTTTCAACCCACCAGGTCGCCTCCGATTCGCGACCAGGGCGCAAGGACCCCGGGTGACTACCGGGCGGCGTGGTTAACCTTTCATTAGAGAATTGCGCTGCATCTTCGGCAACGAGGAGAACCGCAATGTTTTCAAGCCGCGACGCCTATGAAAGCGATTTCTGCCCGGTCCGCGACGAGCTCCTTGGCGAGATGTATCGCGCCAGCGAGAGTGGCCTGCCGAGGCTGGTTGAGAGTGTTTCCCCTGACGCGCGCGCCAGGCTGGCGCTGTTCTGCTATCGCCGCAGCCATCTGCACTCGCTGGCGGTCGCGATCGCAGCCAGCTGCAACGAGCGTGACCTGATCGACAACGGCGGCCGCGTCGGCTCGACGCTCTACGCGCTGTCGCGCGAAAGCACGGTCAAATCGTCGCCGTCACTGTCGGGGGGCCGCAAGCCGATCACGCTGTCGACCAAGCCGCTCTCGGTGCTTGCACCGCTTGAGGACGGGTTCGACGACGAGGTCAGCGAAGCCGTTCCAGCTGTAGCCGTTCCAGCCTAAGCGACCTCGATTACCGGCAGTCCGAATTTCCGCCGCGCCATCGCGCATTCGGCGTCTCCCGGCATGCAGGTGCGGCACACCTCCGGCCGGACCGCGTAGATGCCGCAGGCCGTCTGCTTTCCGATCTCCCCCCGCAACGCCGAACAGCGATCGCCCTCGCAGCGCATGCCGGATTGGCGCGCGTTGACGAGCGTCTCGGGAATTGCGGCAAGCTCCTCGTCGCTCTCGATCGAGAAGCGCGGCCAGTTCTCCGAATAGCCACAGCAGGCGCCGCAGCTCTGGCACCAGCTCGACAGGTCGACGGGGGAGATCTCTTCCATCGCGCTCACGTGTCCTTTGGCGGGCCCCAGACCAGGCTCTGCCGCCATCTTGCGCGCAGCACGTCGCGCCGCTCCGGATATTTATCGTCGAGATAGTTCGCATCCACGACGCGATCGGTGCGGAAGCTGCGGAAGTCGCCGCGCAGCTCGCACCAGGCCGCAAGCAGGCGCACGGCTTCGAGATAGCCGACCGAGATCGGCCAGATCATGCGCTCGCTGGGGCGGCCCTGCTCGTCGCGATAGCGCAGCATGATCTTCTTGCCTTCGTGGATCTGGGTGCGCGTGCGCGCCATGTCGAGGCGATCCGGCTCCCTGTTCCAGCTCGGCCGCGCGCGGCTTGCCGGCTCCAGCACGAAGGGACGCAAGCGCTCAGGCACGGTGTCGGCGATCTTGGCCATCAAATCTTCGGCCGCGCGTGCCAGCGCGGAATCGGCATGGCCCGCGACCCATTGCGCGCCCAGCACCGCCGCCTCGATCTCGTCGGGTGTCAGCATCAAGGGCGGCAGGTCGAAACCCTTCTCCAGGATGTACCCCATGCCGGCTTCGCCGCGGATCGGCACGCGCTGACCGATCAAGGTTGCGATGTCGCGATAGATGGTGCGCTTCGAGGTCTCGAGCTCGGACGCGATCGCGTCCGCGGTCAGCGGCTTACGCGTGCGCCTCAGCACCTGGATGATCTGAAACAGCCGGTCAGCGCGTCTCATGGCAATTCTCTTATCGGGGGACGGATCAGAAAATGGCGCGCTGCTGCTGACAGGATGTTGGCAGCAGGGGGTGTCTATACCGGGACAACACATCGACTGAAGAGGATTTGCCCATGATCATTCCAACCCATTTCGGCCCGGCGATTCCGATGTTGCGGGCACAGGTCTGGTCCGCCTGGGCGCTCAGCCGTCTCGTTTCGCTCGATCTCATGGCCGTCGACCTCCGATTTGCTCTCGCAAGCGTGATGGCACGCTTGCTGACCCAGGCTGCGGACGCGCTGGCCCGCCATGTCATGGCCCGCGCCTGGCGGGGGGCCCGTTTCGCAGAAGATATCACGGCTGCTGCCACCATGGTGGCAGCAGCCGGTCACTAGGTTCCCTCAAAGTTTCGCAAGTCCAAATTTCGCAAGCCCAAATTTCGCAGGTCCAGGAGAGAGTTCGCATGATCACGCTTTATGGCTTTGGCGCCGGCTTCGGCCTGCCGGAAATCAGCCCCTTCGTCACCAAGACCGAGGTGCAGCTCAAGATGGCGGGACTACCCTACCGGAAGGAGCGGGCGATGCCGCCGGCCTCGCCCAAGGGGCAGCTGCCGTTCATCGACGATGGCGGCGAGGCGGTGGCCGATTCCACCTTCATTCGCGCCCATATCGAGCGCCGCTATGGCTTCGATTTCGACGCCGGGCTGTCGCTGGCCGAGCGTGCGCAGGCCTGGGCATTCGAGCGCATGATCGAGCATCACGTCTACTGGGCGCTGGTCGGGGCGCGCTGGGTCGATCCGGTCAACTTCGCCAAGGGGCCCGCGCATTTCTTCGACGGCGCGCCGGAGCACAATCGCGAAAAGTTGCGCGAGGATGCGCAATTCCGTGTCGCCGAGAACTATCTGCTCTCCGGCCTCGGCCGTCACGCGCCCGATGACGACGTCGATCTCGCGGTGCGTTCGCTGTTCGCGCTCTCGGTCCAGCTCGGCGACAAGGCCTATCTGATGGGCAACAGGCCCTGCGGTGTCGATGCCACCGCCTTCGGCGCGCTCGCCGGAATCCTGACGCCCTTCTTCGAATCCGGCCTGCGTCAGCGCGCCGAGGGATTTGCGAACCTCACCGCTTATGTCGACCGCATGATGGACGATTATTATCCGGAGTTCGCCTGGACCCCGCTGCGGCAGGCGGCGTGATGGGATGAGACCCGACCTCCCCCGCAAGGGGGGAGGGTACGGAGAGAGCGCCGCTGTTGGCTGAACTGGATTCGACTCCACGCTCGCCAATCTCAAGGCCAAAACAAAAGAGCCGGCCATCAGGCCGGCTCTCGTCGTTTCAGAAACTTTCGCCGCGCCTTACCTCACGAGCGTGTACTTGCCGTTCTTCACCGTGAGCAGGATGCGCGAGCGCTCGTCGAGGCCGTAGCGGTCCTTTTCGGTGAAGTTGTAGACGCCCTGGCTCGCCGCCAGCTCCTTCTCGGACAGCAGCGCCTGGCGGATCGCTTCGCGGAATTCCGGCGTGCCGGGCTTTGCGGTTTTCAGCGCCGTCGGAATGATGCGCTTGAGGATCTCGAACGCATCATAGGAATGACCGGCGAACTGGCTGCGGCTGTTCGGGCCGTACTTGGCCTCATAGGCGGTGTTGAGCGCGAGGCCCGGCTTCTTGGTGGCGGCCTCGTCGGGCTGGTCCTCGGGGTCCATGACGGGACCGGAGGCCATCAGCACGCCTTCCGCCGCTTTGCCGGCGATGCGGATGAAGTCCATGCTGGCGGCGCCATGGGTCTGGTAGATCAGGCCCTGATAGCCGCGCTCGCGCAGCTCGGTCTGCGGCAGCGCAGCCGCGGTCCCGGAAGCGCCGACCAGGATCGCGTCGGGGTTGGCGGCGACGAGCTTCAGCACCTGTCCGGTCACTGACGTATCAGGGCGGGCGAAGCGCTCCTCATCGGCGATGGTGATGCCCATCGGCACGGCCTGGGCCTTCAGGTCGTTGAACCAGAGGTCGCCATAGGAGTCGGAATAGCCGATATAGCCGACGGTCTTCACGCCCTTCGACTTCATGTGGTCGTACAGCACCTTGCCCACGATCGGGATCGGCTGCGGCATCGCCACCGACCACTTCATGCGCTCAGGCGTGATCGGGAACGGCGCCAGGCCGAAATGCGGAATGCCGGCCTCGTTGGCGACATTGGAGACCGCGATGGTCGGCGGCGTCAGCGCCGAGCCCATGATGATGTCGGCCTTGGATTCGGTCACGAAGCGGCGCGCGTTGGTGGTCGCCGTGGTGGGATCGCCGCCGTCGTCGAGCACGATCACCTTCAGCGGCACGCCGCCGATCTCCTTCGGCACGAATTCCAGGGCGTTGCGCTCGGGAATGCCGAGAGCTGCGCCCGGGCCGGTCGTGGTGGTGGTGATGCCGATGGTGATTTCGCTGGTCTGGGCCAGCGCAGGCAGAGCCGGCAGGGCAAGCGTCGCCGCAGCGATGGCGGCGGTCAGGTAAAAGCGTTTCATCTATTCCTCCCTTGACGTGTTTCTTTGAAAGCAGAAATCGGGGGGTAATTCAGCCCCCTCTTTTGGTGATGCGGCGATTTAGCTCCAGACCTGGCTCCCCGTGAATTTGGCTACCATTTCGGCCGGAAACGGTGCCGATTTCAGCTTGTCGGGGTTAACGGGATCGCGGCGGACCAGGACGCGGGTCTCAAAACCCTCGATCGCCAGCGCCTCGCCCTTGTAGACGTTGTGCTTCACCTCGAAGCTCGAGCGCTTGATGCTCTCGATCTTCGTTTCGATGGTGATCCAGTCGCCATAGGTCGAAGGGATGTAGAACTTGGACCGCGTGTCGACCATGGGGATGCCCACCAGGCCGTATTTGCGGACCAAATCCTGCTTGGAGAATCCGGCGACCTCGAACAGGGTCGACGTCGAATCGTCGAACATCGCGAAATAGCGCGGGTAATAGACGATGTTGGCGGGGTCGCAGTCGCCCCACTGGATCTGGACGTCGCGCCGGTTCACGAACATGCGATGACCCTGCTTTCGTTGCGCCTTACTTCGGCGCCATGCGCAGCGAGCCGTCGAGGCGCACCACTTCGCCGTTCAGGTACGAGTTCTCGACCATGTGCAGCGCGAGCGCGGCGAACTCGTCGGCGTGGCCGAGCCGGCGCGGGAACGGGATCGCGGCGGCGAGCGAGTCCTGGGCTTCCTGCGGCAGGTTGGCGAGCAGCGGCGTCAGGAACAGGCCGGGTGCGATCGTCAGCACGCGGACGCCGAACTGCGCGAGCTCGCGCGCGATCGGCAGCGTCATGCCGACGATGCCGCCCTTGGAGGCCGAATAGGCCGACTGGCCGATCTGGCCGTCATAGGCGGCAACGGACGCCGTATTGATGATGACGCCGCGCTCGCCGGTCGCCTGCGGCTCGAGCTTGGACATCTCGGTCGCGGCGAGGCGCAGCATGTTGAAGGTGCCGATGAGGTTGACCTTGATCACTTTGTCGAAATCGGCAAGCGCCATCGGCCCGTCGCGGCCGACCACGCGCTTGGCGACGCCGATGCCGGCGCAGTTCACCAGCACGCGCGCGGGTCCATGCGCCTTGGTCGCCTGCGTGATCGCGGCCTCAGCCGAGGCGGCATCGGAGACGTCGCAGGTCACGGCGACGCCCTTGAGCTCGGCGGCGACGGTCTCCGCAAGCTTGGCATTGAGGTCGAACACCGCGACCTTGGCGCCCTGCGCCGCCAGCTTTCGCGCGGTCGCAGCGCCCAGTCCCGATGCACCGCCGGTAACGATGACTGCCTGATCCTTCAACAACATGGCGTTCTCCTTTGGCGATGGTTTCTTACCCGACCGATATCACACGGTCCGATGGATTGGCAGCGTAGAGCTCCTCGATCAGCGCGTCGCGATGCTCGAGCACCGCGCGCTGGTTGATCGAGCCCTTGTCGGTGACCTCGCCCTTGTCGATCGAAAGCGGCGTATCCAGCAGGATCGCGCGCGTGATCCGCGTCGAGGAACCGGTGGCCGAAGACAGAAAGCGCGTCAGGCGCTCGCGGAAGGCCTCGCGCACCAGCCGGTCGCGGGCGGTGACGGTGAGATCGTCGGCCGGCAGCGTCGGGTTGATCAGCCGGCAGCCGTCGAGATCGAGCAGCACCAGCGCGGAGATTTCGTCGCGGTTAATGCCGGCGATGACGACGTCGCGCACCAGCGGCGCGCAGGCCGCGACGAAGCGCGCACGCAGCGGGCCGACGCTGACCCAGGTTCCGCTGCCGAGCTTGAAGTCTTCGCTGACACGGCCGTCGAAATCGAAGCCGGCGTTGAGATCATCGGGATCGACGGGCTTGAGCGCGTCGCCCATCTTATAGAATCCTTCCTCGTCGAAGGATTTTGCGGTGATGTCGGGCTGGCGCCAATAGCCGGGCATCACGTTCGGCCCCTTGGCACGCACTTCCATCTTGCCGTTGTTCGGCACCAGCTTGGCGTCATTGCCCGACACGGGCAGCCCGACATGGCCGGACCGGCTGGTGCGCGGATTGACCGACATGAAGAACGGCGCGGTCTCGGTGGCGCCAAGGCCCGTCAGCATCGGCACGCGGTAGCCCTTCTCCTTCACCGCGAGCTCGTCGAGGCTGTTCCAGACGAACGGCGACAGCGCGGCGCCCGAGAAGAACATCGCGTGCAGCCGGTCGAAGAATTTTGCGCGCAGGCCCTGGTCGTCGCGCAAATAGGGCAGCAGCGATTCATAGCCCTTGGGCACGTTGAAATAGACCGTCGGCGAAATCTCCTGGAGATTGCGCACGGTCTCCTCGATACCGCCCGGCACCGGCTTGCCGGCGTCGAGATACATCGAGCCGCCATTGTAGAGCGTCAGCCCGATATTGTGGTTGCCGCCAAAGGTGTGATTCCAGGGCAGCCAGTCGATGATGACCGGGGGCTCGTCCTTGAGGAAGGCGAGCGTCTCGCGCAGCATCACCTGGTTGGCGCAGATCATGCGCTGGGTGTTGATGACGGCCTTGGGATTGCCGGTCGAGCCCGACGTCAGCAAGAACTTTGCGATCGTGTCGGGGCCGATTTTGTCGTGTATCGCGTCGAGATCGCCGTGGAGCGGCGTCGCCATGAGGTCGGCGAGCAGGGTGACGTCGTGGCCCGGCACGCTGCCCCAGGACGCGGCGATCTCGGTGCCGAGCGAGACATTGGCGGCGAGCGCGTCCGCGAACTTGCCCGCATCCTCGGCAAAGACGAGGCCGGGCGTCAGCAGCTTCATCAGGTAAGAGAGCTTGCCGTAATCCTTCGACACCAGCGAATAGGCCGGCGACACCGGGCAGAACGGGATTCCGGCATAGAACGCGCCGAACGCGAGCAGCGCGTGGTCGATCGAATTGCCTGAGAGGATGACGACCGGCCGCTCCGCCGACAGGCCGCGCGCAATCAGGCCGGAGGCAATGTGCCGGCTGGCGGCGAGCAGCTCGGCGTAAGTGATCTTGCGCCAGCCGCGGCCGCCTTCGCGCTCGGCCATGAAGACGCGGTCCGGCGTCGTCGTCGCCCAATGATGCAGGCGGTCCGTGAGGCGGACCGGATAGTCGCCGAGCGGCTGCTTTGGCCGCAGGTAAATCGTGCCGTCGTCGCGCCGCTCGATGTTGACGACGGGATCGCCGAACGAAATGGGCCGCAGCGGGGAAGTGCTCGCGCCGCGCTCCATGCTGGAAGAGGACGGCTGTCCGCTCATGACTTCGGCTTCACCTTTGCGGTCTTGTGTTCGAGGAATTCGCGGATCCTGCGTTTTGCCTCTTTGTCGCTCTGCGCAACTGTTGCCATCAGCGATTCCATCAACAGGCCGGCCTGCGGATTGGCCTCCGCGATCATCGGCAGCGCCTGGAGCACGGCGAAGTTCGTCAGCGGCGCGTTGGAGGCGACCTTGGTCGCAAGCTCCAGCGCCTTGCCGAGCCCGTTGCCGGCCTCCGTCACATATTGCGTAAAGCCGTAGGAGGCGCCTTCGGTCGCGCTGTAGACGCGGCCGGTCAGCATCATGTCCATCATCCTGGCAACGCCGATCAGCCGCGGCAGCCGCACCGAGCCGCCGCCGCCGACGAAGATGCCGCGCTGCCCTTCCGGCAGGGCGAAATAGGTCGAGGGCTCGGCGACGCGAATATGGGCGGCGCAGGCAAGCTCCAGCCCGCCGCCGATCACCGCGCCCCGGAGTGCGGCGATCACCGGCACGCGGCTGTACTGGATGCGGTCGAACACCCGGTGCCACATCTGGGAATGGAGGAGGCCGCCGGTCGCGTCGTGGTCCTGAAGCTCGGAGAGGTCGAGACCGCTGGAGAAATGATCGCCGATGCCGTGGATGACGACCGCGCCGATATCCTCGGGCAGGGAGGCAAAGCACTCGCCGATTTCGAGGATAATGCCGTCATTGAGCGCATTGCGCTTGGCCGGCCGGTTCAGGCCCACGGTCAGAACCCGGTCCGCCCGCTCGATCCTCAAAAGCCCGGAGGCGCCCGCGTTAGCGGTCTCGGCGTTTCCCTGTGTCATTTGCGTCCTTGTCAGAATAGTTATGTTGTATAACGAATTCTGGGGGAGTCAAGGAGTGCGGGGAGGATATCACCCCGGGCGGGGATTGAATTGCCTGGATCTCATCCGGCGGTCAGGGGTCTCTACGGCCCTGCAATACGCTGCTGTTGCCGCACCCTCCGTCATTGCGAGCGCAGCGAAGCAATCCAGAGTCTCTCCGCGGAAAGATCCCGGATTGCTTCGCTGCGCTCGCAATGACGAGGTGGCAGCTTTCTCACACCACCTGGTGCACGTCGATCACCACGCGATCCGCATGGCGTGCGGCTGAGCCGACAAAAATGTGCTCCATCAGCCAGCGATATTTTTCGTGCCCCGTCTCGAACTTCGGGACCGTGCGGAAATAGATCAGCTTCGGATCGACCGGCTCACCGCGCTTGAGCTTTTGCAGCAGCTCGACCGGGCCGAACCGCATGCCCTTGTTCTCGACGTAGACGATAGCGCCGTCATCCGTCTCGAAGGCGTATTTCGCTTCGAGATCGATCAGCTCGTTGGGACGGATGGTCTGGAAGTCGGCGCCGAACGGCAGCACCTTGCCGGTGATCGCGCCCGTCACCTCGCCGCCGATAATCGGGATGATGCGGCGGACCCCAATGCCGGTCTCGCCGGCGGTGACGACGTCGCCGATCTTTGCGGTGACGGTGAAGACGTATTTGGTCTCGAGCGCCGGTGTGGTCATCGTTTCACCTCGTCAGTGCGCCATCATCCGTGTCGGCAGCCAGGTCGCCAGCAGCGGGAACGCGATCAAAATCACCAGCCGCACCAGATCCGTCGCCACGAACGGGATCACACCCTTGAAGATCGTGGAGAAGGAAACGTCCTTCACCACGCTCTTGATGACAAAGACGTTCATCCCGACCGGCGGATGGATCAGGCCGAGCTCGACGGTCATCACGATGATGACGCCGAACCAGATCGGATCAAATCCGAGATGCGTGATGACGGGAAAGATGATCGGCACGGTGAGGATGATCATCGCCATGGCGTCCATCAGGCAGCCGAGCACGAGATACATCACCATGATCAGCGCCAGCACGCCGTAGGGGCCGAGACCGAGACCGGTGAGGAATTCGGTGACCTTCTGCGGCGTCTGCGTCACCGTGAGGAAATAGCCGAAGATCAACGCGCCGATCAGCACGGTGAACACGGCGGCCGCGGTGCGCGTCGCCTGCAGCAGCGAGGCCAGGATCTTCTCGCGGTCGAGCCGCCCCGTGACCACGCCGATGATGAAGGCGCCCGCGGCGCCGACGCCGCCGGCTTCGGTCGGCGTGAAGCGCGGCAGGAACGGCAGGCCGTAGAGGCCGCCGATCACGAACACGAACAGCAAGACCGGCGCCCAGATGTCCTTCAGGCCCGCAAAGCGCTCGCGCCACGGCAGCACCTTGCCCTTGGGCAGGAAGTCCGGGCGGAAATGACCGATCAGGAAGATCGTGATCATGTACATGGTCATCGCCAGGAGGCCCGGAATGATGCCGGCGATGAAGAGCTTTCCGATGTCCTGCTCGGTGATGATGCCGTAGACCGCGAGCACGGTGGACGGCGGCAGCATCGCGCCCAGCGTGCCGCCGGCGGCGATCACGCCGGTGGCGAACGATTGCGGATAGCCGAAGCGGCGCATCTCGGGATAGGCGACCGCGGAGAAGGTCGCGGCGGTCGCGACGGAGGAGCCGCAGATCGCGGCAAAGCCGCCGCAGGCGCCGACGGTGGCGATGCCGAGCCCGCCGCGCAGATGCCCGACGAAACCGTTGGCGGCGCGGAACAGCTCGCGGCTCATGCCGGAATTGCTGACGAAGGAGCCCATCAGCAGGAACATCGGGATGACGCCGAACGTGTAGTCGGTGACCGTACGCATCGAGGTCTGGCCGACCAGTTTCAGCGCCGCAGTGCCGTTGACGAGATAGGCGAAGCCGGTCACGCCGACGAGGCCCATGGCCATGCCGACGGGCACGCGCAGCAGCATCAGGACGAACAGGGAAACGAAGCCGATTAAGGCGACGGCATCGGTGCTCATGATTACTCCGTCGCCTTCAATTTGGGATCGTGCATGTCTTCGGGATGGAAGATCAGGCGGTAGGTGCGGATCGCGATCAGCAGCACGGCCGCGGCATCACCGATCCACGCGACCGCGAAGAACGGCCAGGTCGGCATGTGCATGTCGAAGGTCTGGACATTGTCGTTGTAGGTGCCGCGCACCTTGTCGAACAGCGTCCAGGTCTGCACGGTGACGACGAACAGCAGCACCAGCGTTGCGAACACGTCGATCCAGCGCTGATAGCGCGGCCCAACATTGCCCCAGACGAGGTCGACCGTGATGTGGGTGCCGCGATAGGACGTCGCCGCGATGCCCCAGAAAATGAGAATGCCGAGCAGCATGCGGCCGATGTCGAACGAATCGGGGATCGAGTAATTCAGTGTGTTGCGCAGCAGCACCGACAGGAAGATGTCGAGCGCGACGATGCCGACGAAGCCGGCCGCGATCCATTCGATCGTGTCGATGATCCGGTCCATCCAGGAGCGCTTCATGGGAGGTGTCACGTCGTGTGCTGTCATTGTTTGATCTCGGTCTCGCCGCGCACTTCACCTCGCCCCGCTTGCGGGGAGAGGCCGAATTCGAGCGTCGCTCGAATTCGGGTGAGGGGACTCTCCGCGAATCGAGCTGTCACCGTCTCTGCGGAAGCAGCCCCTCACCCCAACCCTCTCCCCGTAAGAACGGGGAGAGGGGGAAGAAGAGAGCTGGCCGCGGCCGCAGCTTGGCGCTACTCCGCCAGCGCGTTGTACTTCTTCAGCGACGCCTTCAGATCCGCCAACGCCGCGTCGGGATCGGCGCCGGCCTTCTTGGCGCCTTCGCCCCAGGTCTTGACCAAGGGATCGGCTGCCTTCTTCCAGGCGGCGGTCTGCTCGGGTGTCAGCTTGTAGACCTCATGATTGGATTCCGCCTTGACCTTGTCGATGCCCGCGTCCTCGAACTTGCCCCAGTGCTCGCCGACCACGCCGGCCATCTCGGTCGAGCAGTTCTTGTCGATCGCGGCCTTCTGCTTGTCGGACATCGCGTTGTACTTGTCCTTGTTGATCACGAACACGAAGGTCGTAGTGTAGAGAGGCGCCTCCATGTCGTACTTGGTCACCTTGTCGATGCCGAACAGCACCAGCGAGCCCCAGGGGAAGGTGACGCCGTCGGCGACGCCGCGCTCGATGATGTCGCGCACTTCGGGCGCGGAGGATTGCACATTGGTGCCGCCGAGCGAGGTGACGAAATTCGCCATGGTGGCGTGCGCGGGACGGATCTTCAGGCCCTTCACGTCCTCCGGCATCACGATCTTCTTCGTCTTGGAATGGAACGACGAAGGCGAGTGGACGAAGGCGAGGCAGTATTTGACGTCCTTCATCTCCTTCTCGGCATATTTGCGGTACCAGGCGTCCAGGCCCATCGAGCCGCCTTTGGCGTCCGAAATCAGGAACGGCAATTCGCCGGCGCCGACGATCGGGAAGCGGCCGGGCTGATAGCCGGGATTGACGTAGGTGACGTCGGCGATGCCGTCGCGTGCCATGTCGTAATGGTCAAACGCCTTGCCGAGCTGCTGGGCGGGAAACACCTTGCCCGTGATGGTGCCGCCGGAATCCTTATTCACCGCGGCCACCCAGTCTTCCAGGGACTTCTGCAGCGGATGCGAGGCCGGCACCCAGTGCGAAACCTTCAAATCGAAGGTCTTGTCCTGCGCGAACGCGGGGCTCACGCTTGCTGCCAGCAGCAACGCCAGACAGGCTTTCCTCATCGGTCGTCTCTCCCTGTTTCGACGGCGGGCTTCGATGGCCCGGTCTCATTAATTAACATGTTATCTAATTTGCCGGCGCGTTCAAGCCGGAACTGGCGCGGCGTGCCGCCGCGTCATCTACGTCAGCCATGTTGCATGGATTTGTCGCTGCTCGGGCGCACTCCCCTTTTGCCCAACGATTATATGATATAATTATCTTGCGCGGACCGACGCGACAAGCGAGCCGCGGCGAAAACCTACAGGATCGGGAGGAGCAAGTATTGCGGACAAAAGTCGCAATCATCGGGGCCGGGCCGGCCGGATTGTTGCTTGGGCAACTGCTGCACCAATACGGCATCGACAATGTGATTCTGGAGCGGCAGAGCCCGGACTACGTGTTGGGCCGCATCCGTGCCGGTCTCCTCGAGGAGGGAACCGTTGCGCTGCTCGACCAGATCGGCGCCAGCGCGCGGGCGCATGCCGAAGGCCTGGTGCATGAAGGCATCGAGCTCGCCTTTTCCGGCCGCCGTCACCGCATCGACATGAAGGCCGCGACCGGCAAGACGGTCATGATCTATGGCCAGACCGAGGTCACGCTCGACCTGATGAATGCGCGCAAGGCCGCTGGTCTCACCTCGGTCTACGAGGCCAAGGACGTGCAGCCGCATGATTTCGACGGCAGTCGGCCGCGCGTCACCTATGTCAAGGACGGGGTCACCCACACGATCGATTGCGACTTCATCGCCGGCTGCGATGGCTTTCACGGCGTCAGCCGCGCCAGCGTCCCGGCCACGGCGATCGAGGAGTTCGAGCGGATCTACCCGTTCGGCTGGCTCGGCATCCTCTCGGAGACGCCGCCTGTCAGCCACGAGCTGATCTATTCCAACCACGCCCGCGGCTTCGCGCTCTGCACCATGCGCTCGACCAAGCGCAGCCGTTACTACGTGCAGTGCGCGCTCGACGACCATGTCGACCAATGGCCGGACGACCGCTTCTGGGACGAATTGAAGCGCCGGCTCGACCAGGAGGCGGCCGACAGTCTCGTCACCGGCCCCTCGATCGAGAAGAGCATCGCGCCGCTGCGCAGCTTCGTCGCGGAGCCGATGCGATTCGGCAGGATGTTCCTGTGCGGCGACGCCGCCCACATCGTGCCGCCGACCGGCGCGAAGGGGCTGAACTTAGCTGCCAGCGATGCGCATTATCTGTCGAACGCACTTCGCGAATTCTACGACGAGAAATCCAACGCCGGCATCGATGCCTATTCCGCCACGGCGCTGGCGCGGGTCTGGAAAGCGGTGCGCTTCTCCTGGTGGATGACCTCGATGCTGCACAAATTCCCCGACACCGGCACCATCGGCGGGCGCATCCAGCTCGCCGAGCTCGACTACGTCACGCAGTCGCAGGCCGCGATGACGTCGCTGTCGGAGAATTATGTGGGGCTGCCGTTTTAGGACGGTGCCGTCGGTGCCGTAGGGTGGGCAAAGCGTAGCGTGCCCACCAGCACTACCTTCGGTGAGGGACGGTGGGCACGGCGCTGCGCGCCTTTGCCCACCCTACGGCACTGTTCTCAACAATGAGCATCATTTCAAACACCCACGCAAATTCCGTTTAAAACTTTGTAGGCGATGAAATCGTCATCCACATCGCGTTCAATGGCGCCAGCCAGCAACACGAGACACGCTATGACCGACACCGACATCCCCGACGGCTTCGAGCCGCTTTCGCGCAAGAGTCCGCTCACCGAGCCGTGGGAGCCGCTCTACGCGAAGAAAACCGACAAGGCCGTGATCATCGGCCTGCGCCTCGCCAGGCCGCACACCAACGGCCGCGGCTTGATCCATGGCGGCCTCATCGCCGCACTCGCGGACAACGCCATGGGCTATAGCTGCGCGCAGATGACGAACTGGACCACCTCGTTCGTCACGATCTCGCTCACGGTCGATTTCGTCGGCTCCGCCGAGATCGGCCAGTGGCTCGCGATCGAGAGCGACGTGATCCGGACCGGCAAGACGATCTGTTTCGCGCAATGTCTGGTGAAGGCGGACGACACCGTGATCGCGCGCGCCAGCGGGACATTTCGGGTGGTTCCGAAGAAGGGGTAAGGCTCTCGTGCCCCGGACGCGGTGCGGCGCGAAGTGCCGCTCCGCAGAGCCGGGGCCCATCCATCCGCAGCCCTTGCTCTGGCCTTCTGGGTCCCGGCTCTGCGCAGCAACGCTACGCGTTGCAGCGCGTCCGGTACACGAGACCATCACCCAAACTTCCACTCCGCCGTCTCCACCACCAAATCAATGAACGCGCGCACCTTGGCCGACAGCAAACGCGAGGTCGGATAGACGATGTGGATCGGCAGCGCCGGCTGCTCGTATTTCGCCAGCACGATTTTCAGCCGCCCGCGCTTCAACCCCTCTGCGGCCTGATAGGCCAGCACCCGCGTGATGCCCCCGCCGGCTTCTGCATATTGCAGGGCGGCGTCGGCGCTGTTGCTGGTAAAACGTGGCGTCGGCGTCCACTCGATATCGCGGCCGTCCTGGACGAAGTGCCAATTGGCGTAGGGGCCGAACGCGATGGTCTGGTGCGCGAGCAATTCCTGTGGCGTCTTCGGCTCGCCGTGGCGTTTCAGGTAGCCCGGCGTCGCCACCGTGATCCGCCGCATCTCGCCGACCTGGCGTGCGACCAGCGAAGAATCGGCGAGATGGCCGATCCGCACCGCGGCATCGACTGCGTCCTCGACGAGATTGACGAGGTTGTCCGAGAGCCTGAGCTCGGCCGTGACCTCCGGATAGCGCTTGAGATAATCGGTCATGACCGGCGCGACATGCAGCCGCCCGAAGCCGAGGGGCGCCGACACCACCAGACGGCCGCTCGGCCGGTTACGCTCCTCCCGCGCCGAGCCGTCGGCCTCCTCGACATCGGCGAGGATCCGCCGCGCGCGCTCCAGATAGCGTGTGCCGACATCGGTCAGCCGCACCTGCCGCGTGGTCCGCTGCAGCAGGCGCGCGCCGAGATGCTCCTCCAGCGCCGCGATCAGCCGCGTCACGGCCGACGGCGACAGCTGCAGCTTGCGCGCCGCCGGCGCAAAGCCGCGCAGATCGGCGACGGTGACGAAGACGTGCATGGCTTCGAGGCGGTCCATGGAATTATTGCATATATTGCAATGATGAAGTGTCAAGTGGCCAGATTGTTTTGCCCGCCGGAAGGTCCATTTTGGAGAGCGAAAGACGCAGGGATGCGCCGGGATTTCAGGAGATGTTCCGATGACGGCAACTCACACCTACGCCAGCGACGTGGCGTTCACGCCGGCGGTGAAATTGATCCAGACCCGAAAGGGATCGCGCGAAGGCTATGCCCATGCCGAGCAGCGCGGCTGGCGCACCGAGGTCGATGAGAACCTCGCGGCGTTCCTGGCTGACGCCAACAGCTTCTATTTCGCCACCGCCTCGGCCGATGGCCAGCCCTACATCCAGCACCGCGGCGGCCCGAAGGGGTTTTTGAAGGTGCTGGACAAGCAGACGCTGGCTTTCACGGACTACGCCGGCAACCGGCAATACATCACGCAGGGAAACCTGTCCGAGAATCCCAAGGCCTATATCTTCGTGATGGACTACGCCCATCGCCGCCGCGTGAAGATCTGGGGCGAGGCGCGCGTCGTCGAGGACGATGAGGCGCTGACGACGTCGCTGATGCCCAAGGGGTACCGCGCGCGCCCGGAGCAGGTGATCCTGTTCAAGATCGCAGCGTGGGACACCAACTGCCCGCAGCACATTCCGCAGAAGTTCGATGCGCCGGATGTCGCGGCAGCGCTGGCGGCGAGGGACCAGCGGATCGCGGAGCTGGAAGCGGAGGTCGCGGCGTTGAAGGGAAAAGCAAGTCTGCCTTCAGGAGAAAGCTAGCGTGGCTCACGGTACACCCTCTCTCCCTGCGGGAGAGGGTGGCTCGCGGCGTAGCCGCGAGACGGGTGAGGGGTGTCTCTCCGCAGGCGATGGTCCCACGTCGTCATTCGTGGAGAGAACCCCTCATCCGGCGCGCTGACGCGCGCCACCTTCTCCAACGAGGGAGAAGGAAGAGGAGCCAGCCAAGAAATCAGATCACACTCGCGCCTTCGTGCTGGAAACCGAGGTAGCTGGCCGCCACGCGCTCGTTCGCCGCGACATCGCTGGCCTTGCCGCTGAGCACGAACTCGCCGAGCTCCATGACATAGGCCTGGTCCGCAATCTTCAGCGCGGCCTGCGCGTTCTGCTCGACCAGCAGCACGGAAACGCCGCTGGCGCGCAGCTCAGTGACGATGCGGAAGATGTCGGCGACGATGATCGGGGCGAGGCCGAGGCTCGGCTCGTCCAGCATCAAGAGCTTCGGCTCGCCCATCAGTGCGCGGCCCATCGCGAGCATCTGCTGTTCGCCGCCGGAGAGGGTGCCCGCGAGCTGCTTGCGCCGCTCCCTCAGCCGCGGAAACAGCGTGTAGACGCGCTCCATCGAGGCTTTCGCCTTGCTGCGCTCGATGCGGAAGGCCCCGAGCTCGAGATTGTCCTCGACATTCATGGTCACGAACAGCTCGCGGTGCTCGGGGACGAGGCCGAGCCCCATCGCGACGCGGTCCTCGATGTCGAGCCGTGACAGATCCTGCCCGGCGAAGGCGACGCGGCCCTTCAGCGGCAAGATGCCCATGATGGCGGAGAGCAGCGTGGTCTTGCCGGCGCCATTGGCGCCGACGATGGTGACGATCTGGTTGGCGCCGACCTCGAGCGAGACCGAGCGCACGGCCTCGACCTTGCCATAGGCGACATGGGCGTCGGCGACGGACAACAGCGCGCTCATGCCGCCACTCCGAGATAGGCCTTGATCACTTCGGGATTCGTCTTGATCGTGGCGGGCGTGCCTTCCGCGATCTTGGTGCCGAAATCGAGCACCACGATGCGGTCGGCGAGGTTCATCACGAAGCCCATGTCGTGCTCGACAAGAAGCACGCTCATGCCGCCGTCGCGCAATTCGCGCAGCAGCGCGGCAAGGCGCTGCTTCTCCATGTGGCGCAGGCCGGCGGCCGGCTCGTCGAGCAGCAGCAGCATCGGATCGACGCATAGCGCACGCGCGATCTCGACGATGCGCTGCTGGCCGAGCGAGAGCGAGCCTGCGAGCTGATGCATCTGCTCGGCGAGGCCCACGCGCTCGATCTGGCGGGCGGCCTCCGCGAGCAGCTTCGCTTCATCGGCGCGGTCGAGCCGCAGCATCGAGGAGATCGGTCCCGAATGGCCGCGCAGATGCGCGCCGATCGCGACGTTCTCCAGCACGGTCATATCAGGGACGAGCTTCACATGCTGGAAGGTGCGGGAGATGCCGAGCTTGACGATCTCCTGCGGTGGCGCCCTGTCGACCTTCTTGCCGAGCACCGAGATCGAGCCCGATGTCGCCGACAGCACGCCGGTGATCAGGTTGAACGTCGTGCTCTTGCCGGCGCCGTTCGGTCCGATCAACGCGACGATCTCGCGGGCCTGCACGTCGAAGGAGACGTTGTTGACCGCGATCACGCCACCGAACTGCTTTCGCGCCTTCTCGACCTGGAGCAGGACGCCGGACTGGCCGGCCGCGCGGGTGCGCTGCTCCAGTTTCAGCGAGGTGTCCGGCTTCTTGCCGCGGGTTCGCTCGGGCAGGAACGACATCAGCCAGGGCCAGACGCCGCCGGGCGCAAGCTGGAGCAGCGCCACCAGCAGGATGCCGAACACGATGGTCTCGACCTGTCCGGAGCCGGGCAGGATCAGCGGCAAATAGCTTTGCAGCACCTCCTTCAGGACCACGACGATCGCCGCGCCCAGCACGCCGCCCCAGACATAGCCGGCGCCGCCGACCACCGCGATGAAGAGATATTCGATGCCGGCCTGCGCGCCGAACGGCGTCGGGTTCACCGCGCGCTGGAGATGTGCGTAGAGCCAGCCGGAGAGGCCGGCGAGCACCGCGGCGTGGATGAACACCAGCAGCTTCGCGCGCGGCGTGTGCACGCCGAACGCTTCGGCCGCGACGTGTCCGCGGCGCAGTGCGCGGATGGCGCGGCCGGTGCGGGAATCCAGCAGGTTCATCGTGAGCAGGGCCGAGAGGATGACGGCAACCCAGATCGCGTAATAGATCGAGCCGGGCGAGAGCATCTTGAACGAGCCGATCGACAGCGGCGGGATCGCTGAGATGCCGTCGTTTCTTCCCAGGAATTCCAGCTTGCTGAAGAGATAGAACAGGCCCAGCCCCCAGGCGAGCGTGCCAAGCGGCAGATAGTGCCCGGAGAGACGGACAGTGACGAGGCCAAGCAGCACCGCCAACGATCCGCTGACCAACAGCGACAGCGGCAAGGTCAGCCACGGCGACAGGCCATAGGCCGTCGACAGCACCGCGGTGGTGTAGGCGCCGAAGCCGACGAAAGCCGCCTGGCCAAACGAGGTCAGGCCGCCGACGCCGGTGAGCAGCACGAGGCCCATCGCGACGAGGGCGGCAAGGCCGATATTGTCGAGCAGCACGATCCAGAACGGCGGCATGCCCGGGACGAACGGAATCGCCGCCATCAGAAGCGCGAAGATGAGGATGGGAAGCCGGCTCTGCATCGCGCGTCAGTCCTTCTCTTCCTCGACCGCGGGCGCGGCGAGCGAGCGCAGCAGCAGCACGGGGATCAGCAGCATGAAGACGATCACTTCCTTGTAGTTGGAGGCGTAGAAGGACGAGAACGCCTCGACGATGCCGACGACCAGCGCCGCGACGGCGGTGAGCGGATAGCTGACCAGGCCGCCGATGATCGCGGCAACGAAGCCCTTGAGGCCGATCAGGAAGCCGGAGTCGTAATAGAGCGTCGTGATCGGCACGATCATGATGCCCGACAGCGCGCCGATGACGGACGCCAGCAGGAAGGCGATCTGGCCGGACAGCGTGGTGCGGATGCCGGCAAGGCGGGCGCCGAGCCGGTTCACGGCGGTCGCGCGCAGCGCCTTGCCGTAGAGCGTCAGCCCGAAAAACAGCCAGAGCCCGACGATGAAGGCGATGGTGATGCCGTAGACGGTGATGCTCTGGCCGGTGAAGCGCAGTGCACCGGCGGTGAAGGAGCCTGATAGCACGGCAGGTCCGCGCTGGCCTTCGGCGCCGAAGAACAGCAGGCCGAGGCCCTGCAGCGCCAGGTGGACGCCCACCGATGCGATCAGCAGCACCAGCACGGAGGTGTGCGCCAGCGGCTGGAACGCGATGCGGTAGAGGTAGAGGCCGATCATCGCCACGATCACCAGCGACAGCGCGATGCAGACCGCCACCGGCGGCTTCTGGGCGGCGAAGTAGATGGTCAGCGCCAGCACGATGGCCGGCAGCACGACGTTGGTGACGAGGCTGCGCACGATCAGGCGGCCGTGCAGCGCCTTGCGCGCCACGAACAGGTCGAACACGAAGGCGCCGATGCCCAGCGCCAGCGCGAGCTTTGCCGTGCCCGGCATCTGGCCCGCGGCCAGCGAGGCATAGGTCAGCGCGCCGTAGGTGACGAATTCGCCCTGGGGAATGAGGATGACGCGCGTGACGGCGAACACCAGCACCAGCGCCAGGCCGAGCAGCGCGTAGATCGCGCCATTGGTGATGCCGTCCTGTACCAGGAACAGCATGATGGTGGTATTCAAGACCGGACGCTCCCCCTCAAAGATCGGGACCGGGCTCCGCAATTGCGGTGGACGGTCCGCTCACAGCCATTGAAACGCTGACGATATTTGATATGGTCCATAACAATTATCAAATATAACTTCAAGGGTGGGGCGGACGACCCGCCCCGAATTTAGCGGGATCACGAGCACGAGGCGATGACCGTTTCCAAAACCGCTGAAAAGTCTTCTGAAAAGCCCGGCGACGCGGCCAAGGGCCGCAAGGACGCGGCCGAGGCCCAGCCTGAAGCCCTCCAGCTTGGCGAGCTCTCCGAGCAGCTCGGCTACGTGCTGAAGCGGGCGCAGCTCAAGGTGTTCGAGAACTTTTTGCGCTGCATGGCCTCGCTCCAGCTCACGCCTGCGCAGTTCTCCGTGCTGCTGCTGGTCGAGAAGAATCCGGGCCGTAACCAGACCGAGATCGCCTCGACGCTCGGCATCCTGCGCCCGAACTTCGTGGCGATGCTCGACAATCTGGAGAGCCGCGACCTTTGCGCGCGGATCCGCTCCACCAACGACCGCCGCTCGCACATCCTGGTGCTGACCGACAAGGGCAAGGCCGTCCTGACCCGGGCGAAAAAGCTGGTCGCCACCAAGCACGAGTCCCGGCTGAACGAGCTGCTCGGGCAGTCCAACCGCGAAGCCCTGATCGGGATGCTCTCGAAGATCGCGAACGAGTTTTGAGGCCCGGCTGTCATCGCCCGGCTTGACCGGGCGATCCAGTACTCCGAGACGTTTGTGATCGAGCCGATAGGCCGCAGCGTACTGGATTCCCCGCCTTCGCGGGGAATGACAGCGAGACCTGGGCAGGCGCCTCAATCCACCAAAATCACCCGGATATCGTTCACGTTCGTCAGCGTCGGTCCCGGCATCAGCAGATCGCCGGTCGCCTCGAAGAACGTCGTCGCGTCGTTGTTGTCCAGATACGCCTGCGGCTGAAGCGCCAGCGCCTTCATCTTCGCGAACGTCGCAGCATCAATCAGCGCGCCGGCGGGATCGGTGGGGTGGCCGGCGCCGCCATCGGCGCCGTCGGTGTCGCCGGCGAGAGCGGATATGTCAGGCGTGTCCTTCAGCAGGCCGGCGAGCGCCAGCGCATATTCCTGGTTGGGGCCGCCGCGCCCATTGCCGCGCACGGTAACGGTGAGCTCGCCACCGGAGAGGATCGCAAGGCGCTTGCCCTGCGCGCGTGCTTCAAGCGCGAGCCTGGCGTGATCGGCGGCGACCTCGCGGGCCTCGCCTTCGAGATCGGCGCCGAGATCGATGGTCTCATAACCCGCTTCCTTGGCGAGCTTCACCGCGGCGTCGAGCGATTGCTTGGGCCGCGCGATCAGCTCGAAATGCGCGCGCGCGAAGGCGGCATCGCCCGGCTTGCAGCTTTCGTTGGCGGGGTCGTCGAGCGCGCGGCGGACGGCGTCGTCGATGGCGAGCTTGTACTTCGCGACGATCGCGCGCGCATCCGCCAGCGTGGTCGGATCGGGCACGGTGGGGCCGGAAGCAATGGCGGACGGATCGTCGTGCGGCACGTCGGAAATCGCGAGCGTCACGATCTCGGCGGCATTCTTGCCGGCGCGCGCCAACCGGCCGCCCTTGATCCGCGACAAATGTTTCCGGACCGTGTTCATCTCGCCGATCGGCGCGCCCGAGCGGAGCAGCGCCTTGTTGACCGCCTGCTTCTGCGCGAAGCTGATGCCGTCCACCGGCGCGATCCAGTTCGCCGAGCCGCCGCCGGTGAGCAGCACCAGCAGCAGATCGTCGGGCCCGGCCTCGCCAGCGAGCGCGAGCGTATCGGCGGCGCCCTTCAGGCCGGCCTCGTCGGGCACGGGGTGACCGGCCTCGACCACGCGGATGCGGCGCGTCGGCACGCCGTAGCCGTGGCGCGTGGTGGCGATGCCGACGAGGCGCTCCGGCGCGAGCTTGAGCGTGTCGAGATAGTGCCGCTCGGCGGCCGCGGCCATCGCAGCCGCGCCCTTGCCGGCGGCGAGGCAGATCACGCGTCCTTTAGGCGCGGGCCGCAGATGCGGCGCCAGAATCGTGCTGGGATGGGCGGCGGCAACGGCGGCGTCGTAGAGCGCGCGGAGCAGGGGACGTCGGTCGGTCATGGCGAAGGCCTTCAGCGAACTGAAATGATGGCGACAAAATCGCCGGCTCCCTGCCTACCGCATCAGGCGCCAAAGCGTAAGCGGGCTTTACCATCATTCGATTGTGCAATCGCGTGATCATAATCCGCGCGCAAGCAAAAGCCCCCTGCGATGGCCGCGCAGGGGGCTCTCTGTCGTTTGGGGTTAGCCGCCGACGTCGGCGCTGATCACGTCTCCGAACAGCTCCCACTTCTCGCCCTTGAACTTCTCGAGTTGAAGCTGGCTGATCGGCGCGAAATCGGTCGGCGAGGTGTTGACCTTCACGCCCGGCAGCAGTGCCTCGGTGCGGAAGTCCTTCAGGTTCGCCGCCTGCTTCATGATGTTCTCGCGCGTGAGATTGTCACCGCACTGCTTCAAGACCTGGACCAGTGTCTGCGCCACGGCATAGCCGACGATCGTGCCCTTATCGAGCTTGTCGCCCTCGGGGAAGTATTTGGTCATGAACGCCAGAAACTCCTTCATGCCGGGATCGTTGTTCCACGCGGGATCCGACACGTCCTTGAGATAGTCGGCCGAGATGATGTCCTGACCGTTCTCGAAGCCGGCCGGCTTCATCACGCTGCCGACGGAGGCCGAGACGTTGTTGAGGAAGTGCAGCGGCTTCCAGCCGATCTCGGAATTCTTCTTGATCGCTTGCGCGGCGAATTTCGGCGTCGTGATGTTCATGAAGACGTCGGCGCCGGTCGACTTCAGCTTGACGATGTGGTTGTCGATGGTTGGCTCGGAGGTCTCGTAGCTCTCTTCGATGACGATCATCGAGGCGGCTTTCGAGCCGAGGCCGTCCTTGAGGCCCTTGAGATAGTCCTTGCCGTAATCGTCGTTCTGGTAAAGCACCGCGATCTTGGCGTCCGGCTTGTTCTTGAGCAGCCACTTCGCATAGATCTGCGTCTCGCTCTGGTAATTGGGCTGCCAGCCCATCGTCCAGGGGAAGTTCTGCGGATCGTTCCACTTGGTGGCGCCGGTCGCGACGAACAGCTGCGGCACCTTCTTCGAGTTCATGTATTTGTGGATCGCCGAGTTCGGCGGCGTGCCGAGCGAGTTGAAGATGAACAGCACCTCGTCGCTCTCGACCAGCTTGCGGGCCTGCTCCACCGTCTTCGGCGGCGAGTAGGCGTCGTCATAGGAGATGTAATTGATCTTGCGGCCGTTGATGCCGCCCTCGTCGTTGATCTTCTTGAAATAGGCGGCTTCGGTCCGCCCGATGATGCCGTAGGCGGAGGCCGGTCCGCTGTAGGGCATGATGTTGCCGATCTTGATTTCGGTGTCGGTCGCGCCGGTATCGTATTTCTTCTGGGCCGATGCAGTGGAGGCCGAGGCCGCAATGAGCGCAAGCGCCAGTGACGCGGCCGCAAGTTTGCCGGTGACAGCGGGCATTCCTATCTCCCTATTTTCTTGGTGTGTGTGCGTCCCTTTTCTTGGCTTGATGATTTTTGGCGGCGCGGAGGCAATTCAATACGATTTACCGGGAGCCTTCAACAGAAAGCCCCCGCGGCTGTGTCGCAGGGGCTGCTCCTTTAGTAGTCAAGGACCGGCGCGCGCTCGTGTGCGACTGCGAGACGGCGCCGCTGTCTTGAGTTGATTAACCAGTCGGAGGCGATTTTGAGTTGCGCGGCTTCAATGGCCGAGCTCGCTCGAGATGATGTCGCCGAACAGCTCCCATTTCCTGCCCTTGAACCGCATCATCTGGAGCTGCTCGATCGGGGCGAAATTATCGGCGGAGGTGTTGATCTTGATGCCGGGCAGCAGCGTGTCGGGCTCGAAATCCTTCAATGAAGCGGCCTGCTTCATGACGTTCTCATGGGTGAGCTCGTCGCCGCACATCTGCAGCACCTTCACCATGGTCTGGGCCGCGGCATAGCCGAACACCACACCGGCATCGAGCTTGTTGGCCTTGGGGTCGTACTGCGCGAGGAAATTATAGAACTTCTTCATGCCGTCATCGGCATTCCATTGCGGGTCGGAGCCGTCCTTGGTGTAGCTCGCCGACAGGATGCCTTGCGAGATCTCCAGGCCCGCGGGCTCGAGCACGCCGCCGACCGAAGCCGAGACGTTGGAGATGATGTGGACCGGATGCCAGTTGATCTCGGCCGCCTTCTTGATCGCCTGCGCGGCGAATTTCGGCGTGGTGATGCTGAGGAAGACGTCGGCGCCGGAGGCCTTCAGCTTCACGACGTGCTCGTCGATCGCGGGCTCCGATGTGTCGTAGCCGTCTTCGAGCACGATCATCGACGCCTTGGCCCCTAAGCCGTCCTTCAGCCCCTTCAGATAGTCCTTGCCGAAATCGTCGTTCTGGTAGAGCACGCCGATCTTCGCGTCCGGCTTCTCCTTCATGATGTATTTGGCGTAGATCCGCGCCTCGCTGGCGTAGCTCGGCTGCCAGCCCATGGTCCACGGATATTGCTTGGGATCGTTCCACTTGGAGGCGCCGCTCGCCACGAACAGCTGCGGCACCTTCTTCTCGTTCATGTATTTGCGGATGGCGCCGTTGGTGGAGGTGCCGAGCGAGCCGAAGATCAGCAGCACACCGTCGCTCTCGACCAGCTTGCGCGCCTGCTCCACCGTCTTCGGCGGCGAATAACCGTCGTCGTAGGAGATGAACTTGATCTTGCGGCCGTTGATGCCACCCTCGGCATTGATCTTGTTGAAATAGGCTTCCTCGGTCTTGCCGATCGCGGCATAGGCGGAGGCCGGACCGCTATAGGGCATGATGTTGCCGATCTTGATCTCGGTATCGGAAGCGCCGCTGTCGTATTTTTTTTGCGCCAGTGCCGGGCTGCTCACCGCAGTGCACAACGCGAGCGCGGCCGAAACGGCCGCAACCTGAAATCGAACGACAGTCATCTTTCTCCACCCGGAATGGATCGGCGCCGCATTGAACAAGATTGACGTCTGACGTCAACAAAAAGCCCCCGCGGTCGCCCGCGGGGGCTTTGTCAGATTTGACTAGACTTGAACTGACCAGACTTGGACTATTGCGTCAGCGTCACTCGGAAGCGACGTCGCCGCTGATGATCTCGCCGAACAGTTCCCACTTCTCGCCCTTGAAGCGCTGCATCTGGAGCTGCGAAATCGGGGCGAAGTCGGTGGCGCTGGTGTTGATCTTGACGCCGGGCAGCAGCGTGTCCGGTGCAAAATCCTTCAAGGAAGCGGCCTGCTTCATCAGGTTGGCGCGGGTGAGGTCGTCACCGCACATTTCCAGCGTCTTGACCAGGGTCGACGCCGCGCCGTAGCCGTAGACCATGCCGGTGTCGGTCTTGTCGGCGCCGGGCATGTACTTGTCGACGAACTCGTTCCACTTCTTCATGCCGGGATCGTTGTTCCACTGCGGGTCGGTGGAATCCTTGGCATAGGCCGCCGACAGCACGTCCTGCGAAGCCTCGAAGCCGGCCGGCTTCATCACACTGCCGACCGAGATCGACACGTTGGTGAGGATCTGGAGCGGCTTCCAGCTGAGCTCGGCGGTCTTCTTGATGGTCTGGGCCGCGAACTTCGGCGTCGCGTAGATCAGCAGCACGTCGGGATTGGCGGCCTTGATCTTGACGATGTGGCCGTCGATCGACGGCTCGGAGATCTCGTAGCTCTCTTCCATGATGATCATGGACGCGCCCTTGGCGCCGAGACCGTCCTTGGTGCCCTTGAGGTAGTCTTTGCCGAAATCGTCGTTCTGGTAGAGGATCGCGACCTTGGCGTTCGGCTTTTCCTTCATCAGCCATTTCGCGTAGATCTGCGCTTCGCTCTGGTAGGAGGGCTGCCAGCCGATGGTCCAGGGGAAGTTCTTCGCGTCGTTCCACTTGGTGGCGCCGGTGGCGACGAACAGCTGCGGGATCTTCTTGGCGTTCAGGTACTTCTGGATCGCGGTGTTCGAGGGCGTGCCGAGCGGATTGTACACGGCCAGCACTTCGTCGCTCTCGACCAGCTTGCGGACCTGCTCGACGGCCTTCGGCGGCGAATAGGCGTCGTCATAGGTGACGAAGTTGATCTTGCGGCCGTTGATGCCGCCCTTGTCGTTGATCATCTTGAAATAGGCTTCTTCGGTCTTGCCGATGATGCCATAGGCCGACGCCGGACCGCTGTACGGCATGATGTTGCCGATCTTGATCTCGGTATCGGACGCGCCGGTGTCGTATTTCTTCTGGGCAAGTGCTGCGCCGGAGGTGAGGGTCGCGACCGCCGTTACGAGTGCGGTGGTTCGCAGTATTCTTCCGAAAAGCAATTGGGTCTCCTTGGTTAAAACAACAGTCTGGATGGAAGTTTCAGTTCTTCCTGAGCCGACCGGCGAGTTGCTGGCCCAGGATCGCGACTTGCCTTGCGCCATGCGGCACGAGGTAGATGACGAGGAACAGGAGCACGCCGAACACCGCGCCGGAGAGGCCCTTGGAGATGCCCTCCGCGATGTTCGGCACGAAGATGATGAAGGCAGCGCCGACGATCGAGCCGGGCAGCCAGCCGACGCCGCCGACGACCATGCCGAGGAACAGCGAGATTGCGAGCGTGATGGTGTAGCTGTCGGGCGCGACGAACTGCACCGCAATGGCGCCAAGCGAGCCGGCGATGCCGGTGATGGCGGCGGAGACGCCGAACGCCAGCGTCTTGTACAGCGCGACGTCGACGCCCATCGCGGAGGCCGCGATCTCGTTGTCGCGGATCGCCATGAAGGCGCGGCCCGAGCGGGAACGCAGCAGGTTCACCGAGAAGATGTAGATCGCAATCACGACCACCAGCGTGAAGTAGTACAGCCACATGTCCTGCGACATCGGCAGGCCGAACGGCGCATCCGGCTTGGTGACGACGAGGCCCTGCACGCCGCCGGTCCAGTGCTCGAGGAAGTTCAGCTTGAGGAGCTGCGGCATGGCGGTGGCGAGCGCGAAGGTCGCAAGCGCGAGGTAGACGCCGGAGAGCCGCAGCGCCGGCTGCCCGAACAGGAAGCCGAAGCCGAAACAGACGACGCCGGCGATCGGCAGCGTCAGCGCGTAATTGACGTTGAAGTGCTCCATCAGCACCGCTGTCGTATAGGCACCGACCGCGTAGAACGCGCTCTGGCCGAGCGAGAACTGGCCGCTTCCGCCGGTCAGGATGTTCAGCGCCAGCACCGCGAGCCCGTAGATCAGGAGCATCGTCATCTGGAAGATGATGAAGTTCTTGACGAAAACGGGTGCGATCAGCAGTGCCGCGAGCACCACCAGCGAGGTGCCGGTGCCCAGCGTCATGGCCCGCTTCGGAACAGCCTCGACCGCCTCGTGGCCTTCTGCAACGACTTCTTCTGCAGCGCTCATGATCAAACTCGCTTGACGATGTGCCGGCCGAACAGGCCAGCGGGTTTGACGACCAGGACGGAGATGATCAGCGCGAGCGCGATCGGGAGCTTCAGCTCGTTGCCGACGCCGGGGATGTAGGTGCCGGCGAGGTTCTCGAAGATGCCGACCAGGAAGCCGCCGACCACGGCGCCGAACGGGCTGGTGAGACCGCCGAGCACGGCGGCGGCAAAGCCGTAGATCAGCACGCCGCCCATCATGTTGGGCTCGAGGAACACGACAGGGGCGATCAGCATGCCGGCGATCGCGCCGATCGCGGTCGCCATGCCCCAGCCGAGCGCGATCATCCAGGACGTGTTGATGCCGACGAGGCGGGCCGATTCAGGCACCGAGGCGGCCGCGCGCATGGCCAGGCCGATGCGCGTGTACTGGAAGAAGAAGTAGAGGCCGAGCAGCAGCAGCACCGTGACGCCGATCATGCCGGCCTGGTGGGTCGAGATCAGCTGGCTGCCCAGGAACGGCGCGGAGCCGAACGGGGTCGGGTACTGCTTGATGGTGAAGTCCCAGATCAGGCCGGCTGAGGAGTTGATGATCGCAAACAGCGCGATGAAGCCGGCGACGTTGGTCAGCACCGGCGCTTTCGCCAGCGGCTTGAACAGGATGCGCTCGATCGCGATGCCGGCGACGAAGGAGAGCGCCAGCGTCAGGATGAAGGCGGCCCAGTAAGGCACGCCCCATTGCATCAGCTGCCAGGAGATGAAGGTCGAGAACATCGCCATCTCGCCCTGCGCGAAGTTGAGATGGTCGATCGCCTGGTAGATCATGACCACGGCGAGCGCCATGCAGGCGTAGATCGCGCCCGTGGCGATGCCGGCCAGCACTTGGTTGGTGAACAGCTCCATCGTGCCGGCTCCTCAGTAACCCAGATAGGATTTGCGGATTTCTTCGTTGTTCGCGATGTCCTTGGCATTGCCCGACATCACGATGCGTCCGGTCTCGATCACATAGGCCTGGTCGGCGAGCTCGAGCGCGAGCTGGGCGTTCTGCTCGACCACCAGGATCGAAACCTTGTCCTCGCGGTTGATCTTGCCGAGGATGCCGAACAGGTCGCGCACGACCAGCGGCGCCAGTCCGAAGGACGGCTCGTCGAGCAGCATCAGGCGCGGCCGCAGCATCAGCGCACGGGCGACCGCGAGCATCTGCTGCTCGCCGCCGGAGAGCGTGCCGGCCTGCTGGGTGTGGCGCTGCTTCAGCACCGGGAAATGCGCGTACATGCGCTCGATGTCGGAAACGATGCCGGCGCTGTCCTTGCGGGTGATGGCCCCGAGCTGGAGGTTCTCCTCGACCGTCATGGTCGTGAAGGTGCCGCGGCCCTGCGGCACGTGGGCGATGCCGAACCGCACGATGCTCTCGGTGGAGCGGTTGCTGAGCGGCTTGCCTTCGAACTCGATCGCGCCGGTGGAACGCACCATGTTGCAGATCGCGCGCAGGGTGGTGGTCTTGCCGGCGCCATTGGCGCCGAGCAGCGTCGTCAACGATCCTTCGTTGAGCGAGAAGGACAGGCCATGGAGCGCCTGGACCTGGCCGTAATAGGCGCGCAGGTCCTTGACGTTGAGCAGCGTCGTCATTGGTCCTTGCTCCCGAGATAGGCCTTGATGACGTCGGGGTCCGCCTGCACCTGGGCCGGCGTGCCTTCCGCGAGCTTCTTGCCGAAATTCAGCGCGACGACGTGGTCGGCGATCGACATCACGAGGCCCATGTGGTGCTCGACCAGCAGCACGGTCATGTGGCGGTCGTCGCGGATGCGGCGGATGAGGTCGCCGAGCAGATAGACTTCCTCGTGGTTGAGGCCGCCGGCCGGCTCGTCGAGCAGCAGGATCTTCGGGTCTGCCGCGAGCGCGCGCGCCAGCTCGACGCGTTTCTGCGTGCCGAAGGGCAGGCCGGACACGATGGTGTGGGCGACGTCCTCGAGCTTGAGATAGGCGAGGATCTCCTGCACCTTCTTGTTGACCTCGGTCTCGCTGCGCCGGACCCAGGCGAGCCGAAGCGAGTCGCTGATGATGTCGCTGGAGGTCTTCGAATGGGCGCCGACGCGGACGTTGTCCATCACCGAGAGGTTCGGAAACAGCGCCACGTTCTGGAAGGTGCGGCCGATACCGATCTCGGCGATCCGGTGCGGAGGCCGCGACAGGATGCTCACGCCTTCCATCAGGATGTCGCCCGACGACGGCTGATAGAGCCGCGAGAGGCAGTTGAAGAGCGTGGTCTTGCCGGCGCCGTTGGGGCCGATCAATCCGAGGATCTGGCCCTTGTGCATGTCAAAGGACACGCCGTTGAGCGCGATGATGCCGCCGAACACGACGCTGACGTCGCGAACCGCGAGCAGGGGCGATGTCCCCCGCGCGAGCTGTGCCTGCGTCATCTCGTCTCGCCCACACACGTCAGTGGGCGAAGGGGCGATGCGAACCGCTCCCGGTGATGACAAAGGCTATCTGAACCCCTCGGCCACACGCGCAACTTTTCCTCCTGATTTCAGCTTTTTGCTGACTTCTTTTTTGGATTGCGGCATCAGTCCCCCGAGTGCCGCTTCAATGTTCCTTACCATCGCCAGCAGACGCGGTCCAATGTCGTTGATCAAACGCTCTTCCGTGAAGCGGAATGCGGGCGCGCCGCAATTGAACGCGTAAGGTCCGGTTCCGTCGTTGAGCTTGAGCGCGACGCCAGCGGCGCCGATGTCGTCGTGCCAGTCGCCGACGGACATCGCGAAACCGTATTTCGCAACGGTCTCGCCCGAACGTTCCAGTCCGTCGCGCATCTTCGGCCACCGGCTGCCGTAATGTTCGCGCAGGATGCGGGACACCTCGGCGCGCCCCTCGTCATCGAGCGCCCAGAAATAGGCGCGGCCCATCGCGCTGGTTGCAATCGGCACGCGGGAGCCGACGTCAAGTTGAACGCCGACCGTCTCGCTGCCGCGACTTTGCCCGAAATAGATCATGCTGTGACGGTCGCGGCCGCCGATCGCGACGGCGCCGCCGGTCGCGCGCATCAATTCCTCGCGAAATGGCTCGGACAAATGCCGAACGCCGAGATTGGATAACGCCGCATAACCGAGCGCCATCGCGGCGGGCGCGAGCTGATACTTCTCGAAACGGGGAACCGGTGTCAGATAACCGAGCTTCGTCAACGTGTAGGTCAGGCGCGAAACGGTCGGCTTGGGCAGGTTCGTCCGCGCGGCGATCTCCTGGTTGCCGAGAAGTCCGTCGCTGGGTTGGAATGCGCGCAATACATCTAGTCCGCGGGAAAGCGCGACGACGAAATTCCGATCGGTCGCAGTCTTCTTGCCTGTACGCTTCATCCCTGATCTGCTTCTTGCGCGGAGTCGTTGACAACGTCCGTGCTTCAAAATAACCCTGCCGTCAAGATGCGGAATTAAATTCCGCACCGCGAAATCGAACAAAAGTAAATCCCCACCAAGGAGGGAAGCCGTGAGCGAAGTGGTCAAGCTTGAGCGTCATGACGAAGTCGGGATCGTCACGGTCAACAGTCCTCCGGTCAATGCGCTGAGTGCCGCAGTGCGCGGCGGTATTCTCGAATGCATCAAGGCCGCGATCGCCGATCCCGCGATCAAGGGCATCGTGCTGACCTGCGCCGGCCGCACCTTTATCGCCGGTGCCGACATCACCGAGTTCGGCAAGCCGCCGAAGCCGCCCGCCCTCAACGACGTCCTCGCCGAGATCGAGAACTCGCCCAAGCCGGTCGTTGCCGCGATCCATGGCACCGCGCTCGGCGGCGGCCTCGAGGTCGCGCTGGCCTGTCATTTCCGCGTGGCCGTGAAGGAAGCCAAGCTCGGCCTGCCCGAGGTGAAGCTCGGCCTGCTGCCGGGCGCCGGCGGCACCCAGCGTCTGCCGCGCGCGGTCGGGCCGGAACTCGCGGTCAAGATGATCGTGGGCGGTGATCCGATCGGTGCTGCCGAAGCGCTCAAGAACGGCCTGATCGAGGAGATCGTCGAAGGTCCGGCCTCCGGCGGCGAGGCCTTCGTGCGCAAGCTGCTCGCCGAGAAGCGTCCGCTGCGGCGCCTGCGCGACGACGATTCCAAGCTCGCCGCGGCCAAGGCCGACCGCTCGATCTTCACCAATGCGGTCGCGGCCATGACCAAGAAGGCGCGCGGCCTGGAAGCGCCGTTCGCCGCCGCCGACGCCGTCGGCTACGCCATCGACCTGCCGTTCGACGAGGGGCTGAAGAAGGAGCGCGAGGGCTTCCTCAAGCTCGTCTCCAGCGACCAGTCCAAGGCGCAGCGCTATGCCTTCTTCGCCGAGCGCGAGGCCAGCAAGATCGCCGGCGTCCCTGAAGGCACCAAGTCGCGGCCGGTGAACCGCGTCGCCATCCTCGGTGCCGGCACCATGGGCGGCGGCATTGCGATGTCCTTTGCCAATGCCGGCGTGCCGGTCACCCTGATCGAGACCGGCGAGGAGCAGCTCAAGCGCGGCATGGGCATCATGCAGAAGAACTGGGAAGCGACCGCCGCGCGCGGCGGCATCCCGGCCGACGCGCCCGCCAAGCGCATGGCGCTGATCAACGGCGTCGTCGGCATCGAGAACGTCGGTGATGCTGACCTGGTGATCGAGGCCGTGTTCGAGACCATGGCGGTGAAGAAGGAAGTGTTCGGCAAGCTCGACCAATACGTCAAGCCCGGCGCCGTGCTCGCCTCCAACACCTCCTACCTCAACATCGACGAGATCGCGAAGTCGACCAAGCGGCCGCAGGACGTGCTCGGCATGCACTTCTTCTCGCCCGCCAACGTCATGAAGCTGTGCGAGATCGTGCGCGCCGACAAGACCGCGCCGGATGCGCTGGTCACCGCCGTGACCATCGCGCGAAAGATCGCGAAGGTGCCGGCCGTGGTCGGCGTCTGCGACGGCTTCGTCGGCAACCGCATGCTGGCGCAGCGTGGCAAGCAGTCCGAGAAGCTGCTGTTCGAAGGTGCCTTGCCGCAGCAGGTCGATGCTGTGGTTACAAAATTCGGCATGCCGATGGGGCCGTTCGCGATGGGCGATCTCGCCGGCCTCGACATCGGCTGGCGCTCGCGCAAGGACCGCGGCATCAAGTCGGAGATCGCGGACGCGCTCTGCGAAGCCGGCCGCTTCGGCCAGAAGACCGGCAAGGGCTACTACAAGTATGAAGCAGGAAGTCGCTCGGCGCTGCCCGATCCGGAGGTCGAAAAGCTGATCGACGAGACGCTGCTCCGTCTCGGCCGCAAGAAGCGCGTCGTCAGCGACGAGGAGATCCTCGAGCGCATGATGTACCCGATGATCAACGAGGGCGCGAAGATCCTCGAAGAGGGCATCGCGGCGCGTCCTTCCGACATCGACGTGGTCTGGCTCTATGGCTACGGCTGGCCGATCTACCGCGGCGGCCCGATGTTCTGGGCCGACACCGTCGGCCTCAAGCACATCGCCGATCGTCTCTCCTTCTACGCCAAGGAGACCAACGACCCGAGCCTCGAGCCCGCGCCGCTGCTGAAGAAGCTCGCGGCCGAAGGCAAGACGTTCGCGTCGCTGGCGGCGGCGTCGAAGGCGGCGTGATGGCCGCTTCATCTCAACCCTCGTCATTCCGGGATGCGCCGCAAGGCGCAGGCCCGGAATCCATAACCCCAGCTGGTGGTTATGGATTCCGGGCTCGCGACTTTGTCGCGCCCCGGAATGACGGTCTCTGTTAGTTGCTCGCTCAACCAATCAAGAATAATGACCCATCCCGGCGAACAGTTTTATCCCGAGGGCGTGCATTGGGACGACACCATCGTCCAGGGCTCGCTGCCTGACCTCTTGTCGAACGCCGCCGCCGATTTCGGCCCGCGCACCGCGCTGGAATTCCGCGATCGTCCGATCAGCTATACCGAGCTTGCCGCCATGGCCGAGCGCGCGGCAGCGGCGTTCCTGCGTGCCGGCTGCGGCAAGACCAGTTCCGTGGCGCTGTTCCTCGGCAATACGCCCGATCACCCCGTCAATTTCTTCGGCGCGCTCAAGGCCGGCGCCCGCGTCGCGCATCTCTCCCCGCTCGACGGCGAGATCGCGCTGACGCACAAGGTCTCGGATTCCGGCTCGCGCCTGCTCGTCACCTCCAACCTCGCGGCGCTGCTGCCGACCGCGCTGAAGTTTCTGGAGAAGGGCCTGATCGATCGCTTGGTCGTCTGCGAGGACGACGATTGGGGCAAGGTCGGCACGCCGCAGGCGCCGATCCCCGATGATCCCCGCATCGTCACCTTCAAGAGCTTCGTCGAAGGCGCCACCGCGCCGGCTGAGTGGCCGTCCGTGACGGCGGACGACGTCGCGCTGCTGCAATATACCGGCGGCACCACCGGCCTGCCCAAGGGCGCGATGCTCACCCATGGCAATCTCACCTCGGCGGTGTCGATCTACGATGTCTGGGGCAAGCCGTCGCGCGCGGCGCGCGGCGACGTCGTCGAGCGCGTGATCTGCGTGCTGCCGCTGTTCCACATCTATGCGCTCACCGTCGTGCTGCTGTCCTCGCTCAGCCGCGGCAATCTGATCTCGCTCCACCAGCGCTTCGATGTCGAGGCGGTGATGCGCGACATCGAAATCAAGCGCGCGACGTACTTCCCGGGCGTGCCGACGATGTGGATCGCGATCGCAGCCCTGCCTGATCTCGACAAGCGCGACTTCTCCTCGCTCGCCGTCATCGGCTCCGGCGGCGCGCCGCTGCCGGTGGAGATCGCGAACTTCTTCGAGCGCAAGGTCGGCAAGAAGCTGCGCAGCGGCTGGGGCATGACCGAGACCTGCTCGCCAGGCACCGGCCACCCGCCGACGGGACCGGACAAGCCGGGGTCGATCGGCCTGATGCTGCCCGGTATCGAGATGGACGTGGTCTCGCTGGATGATCCGACAAAAGTGCTGCCGCCGGGCGAAGTCGGCGAGATCCGCATCAAGGGCCCGAACGTCACCAAGGGCTACTGGAACAAGGCGAAGGAGTCCGCGGAGTCCTTTTCGGACGGCCGCTTCCTCACCGGCGACATCGGCTATGTCGACACCGACGGCTATTTCTTCCTGGTCGACCGCAAGAAGGACATGATCATCTCCGGCGGCTTCAACGTCTATCCGCAGATGATCGAGCAGGCGATCTACACCATTCCAGGCGTGCACGAGGTGATCGTGCTCGGCATTCCCGACCAGTATCGCGGCGAGGCCGCCAAGGCTTTCATCAAGCTCAAGCCGGACGCCAAGCCGTTCTCGCTCGACGAGCTGCGCGCGCAGCTCGCCGGCAAGGTCGGGAAGCACGAGCTGCCGGCAGCGGTCGAGTTCGTCGACGATCTGCCGCGCACGCCGGTCGGAAAATTGTCGCGCCACGAATTGCGCCAGCAGCAGAAACCAGCACAATCCACGCAACCAGGAGGTCGCTCTTGACCGACGCCGTCATCGTTTCCACCGCCCGCACCCCGATCGGCAAGGCCTATCGCGGCATGCTCAACGCCACCGAGGGCGCAACGCTGCTCGGCCACGCCATCGGCGAGGCCGTCGCCCGCGCCAAGGTCGATCCGAAGGAGGTCGAGGACGTCGTGATGGGCGCGGCGCTCCAGCAGGGCGCGACCGGCGGTAACATCGCGCGCAAGGCGCTGCTCCGCGCAGGTCTGCCCGTGACGGTCGCCGGCACCACCATCGACCGGCAATGCGCCTCGGGCCTGCAGGCGATCGCGCTCGCCGCGCGCTCGGTGATCTTCGACGGCGTCGAGATCGCGGTCGGCGGCGGCGGCGAGTCGATCTCGCTGGTTCAGAACGACAAGATGAACGGCTTTCACGCCCAGGACCCCGCGCTGCTCAAGATCAAGGGCGAAGTCTACATGCCCATGATCGACACCGCCGAAGTCGTCGCCAAGCGCTACGGCATCTCGCGCGAGAAGCAGGACGAGTATTCGCTGGAGAGCCAGCGCCGCACAGCCGCGGCCCAGCAGGGCGGCAAGTTCAAGGACGAGCTCGCGCCGATCACGACGCAGATGGCGGTCACCGACAAGGCGACCGGCGCCGTCTCGTTCAAGGAGGTGACCTTGTCGCAGGACGAAGGTCCGCGCCCCGAGACCACCGCTGAAGGCCTTGCCGGCCTTAAGCCGGTGCGCGGCGAAGGCTTTTCGATCACCGCGGGCAATGCCAGCCAGCTCTCCGACGGCGCCAGCGCCTCCGTCATCATGAGCGACAAGGAAGCCTCAAAGCGCGGCCTCAAGCCGCTCGGCATCTTCCGCGGCTTCGTCTCCGCCGGCTGCGAGCCGGACGAGATGGGCATCGGCCCGGTCTTCGCCGTGCCGCGCCTGCTCAAGCGCCACGGCCTCACCGTCGACGACATCGGCCTCTGGGAGCTGAACGAAGCCTTCGCGGTGCAGGTGCTGTATTGCCGCGACAAGCTCGGCATCGACCCCGAGAAGATCAACGTCGACGGCGGCGCGATCTCGGTCGGCCATCCCTACGGCATGTCGGGCGCGCGCCTCACCGGCCACGCCCTGATCGAAGGTCGCCGCCGCAAGGCCAAGTATGCGGTCGTCACCATGTGCGTCGGCGGCGGCATGGGCGCGGCCGGGCTGTTCGAGGTGTTGCAGTAATTTCACCGTCGTCCTGACGGCGACGAAACAAAGAAGCTCACAGGAGGATCCGATGGATCTCGCATTCACTAGGGAAGAGCAGGCGTTTCGCGAGGAAGTGCGATCATTCTTCCGCGACAACGTACCGCCGGATACGCGGCGTAAGCTGGTCGAGGGCCGTCACCTCTCGAAGGACGAGATGGTGACGTGGTGGCGCATCCTCAACAAGAAGGGCTGGGGCGTCAGCCACTGGCCGAAGCAGTATGGCGGCACCGGCTGGACCTCCGTGCAGCACTACATCTTCAACGAGGAGCTGCAGTCCTATCCGGCGCCGCAGCCGCTCGCCTTCGGCGTCAACATGGTGGGCCCTGTCATCTACACCTTCGGCAACGAAGAGCAGAAGAAGCAGTATCTGCCGCGCATCGCCAATGTCGACGACTGGTGGTGCCAGGGCTTCTCCGAGCCCGGCTCCGGCTCCGACCTCGCCTCGCTCAAGACCAAGGCCGAGCGCAAGGGTGACAAGTGGATCATCAACGGCCAGAAGACCTGGACCACGCTCGCTCAGCACGCCGACATGATCTTCTGCCTCTGCCGCACCGACCCCTCCGCCAAGAAGCAGATGGGCATCTCCTTCATCGTCTTCAGCATGAAGTCGAAGGGCGTCACCGTGCGTCCGATCCAGACCATCGACGGCGGCGTCGAGGTCAACGAAGTGTTCTTCGACGACGTCGAGGTGCCCATCGAGAACCTGATCGGCGAGGAGAACAAGGGCTGGGATTACGCCAAATTCCTGCTCGGCAATGAGCGCACCGGCATCGCCCGGGTCGGCGTGTCCAAGGAGCGGCTGCGCCGCATCCGCGATTTGGCCGGCAAGGTCGAATCCGGCGGCAAGCCGATCATCCAGGACGCAGCGTTCCGCGAGAAGCTGGCGGCCTGCGAGATCGAGCTGAAGGCGCTCGAGCTGACGCAGCTGCGCGTCGTCGCGGACGAAGGCAAGCACGGCAAGGGCAAGCCTAATCCGGCGTCCTCGGTGCTGAAGATCAAGGGCTCCGAGATCCAGCAGACCACCACCGAGCTCTTGATGGAAGTGATCGGTCCGTTCGCAGCACCCTACGACGTGCACGGCGACGACGGCTCGAACGAAGCCATGGAGTGGACCGCCCAGATCGCGCCGAGCTACTTCAACAACCGCAAGGTCTCGATCTACGGCGGCTCCAACGAGATCCAGCGCAACATCATCGCCAAGGCGGTGCTGGGGCTCTAGGCGTCATTCCGGGGCGCGCGCAGCGCGAGCCCGGAATCCATAGCCACGATCGGGAGTATGGATCCCGGGCTCGCGCGATGCGCGCCCCGGGATGACGAAGCCAGATAATTTCGGGTACGAGGAACCAAAGAAATGGATTTTGATCTGAACGAGGAGCAACGGCTTCTCAAGGACAGCATCGACGGCCTGCTGACCGATTCTTATGATTTCGAGAGCCGCAAGAAGTACATGAAGGAGAAGGGCGGCTGGAGCCAGGCCGTCTGGGGCAAGCTCGCCGAGCAGGGCCTGCTTGGCCTGCCCTTCGCGGAGGCCGATGGCGGCTTCGGCGGCGGCGGTGTCGAGACCATGATCGTGATGGAAGCGCTCGGCAAGGCGCTGGTGCTCGAGCCGTATCTGGCAACGGTCGTGATCGGCGGCGGCTTCCTGCGCCACGCCGGCTCCGATGCGCAGAAGGCCGCGCACGTGCCGGGGATCATCGACGGCAGCAAGACGCTGGCGTTCGCCCAGCTCGAGAAGAACTCGCGCTACGATCTCTTCGACGTCTCGACGACGGCGAAGAAGAAGGGCGAGGCTTACGTGATCGACGGCGAGAAGTTCGTCGTTCTGAACGGCGAGAACGCCGAGACCCTGATCGTCACCGCCCGCACCAAGGGCGACCGCCGCGACAAGACCGGCATCGGCGTGTTCCTGGTGCCGGCGGGCGCCAAGGGCGTGACCAAGAAGTCGTATCCGACCCAGGACGGCCTGCACGCCGCCGACATCACCTTCACCGGTGTTGAAGTGGGCGCGGACGCCGCGATCGGCAATCCCGACGACTCGCTCGCACTGATCGAGCGCGTCGTCGACGAAGCCCGCATCGCGCTCTGCGCCGAGGCGGTCGGGCTGATGGACGAGTCGCTCAAGACCACCGTCGAGTACATCAAGACCCGAAAGCAGTTCGGCGTCGCGATCGGCTCGTTCCAGTCGTTGCAGCACCGCGCCTCCGACATGTTCGTCGCCGCCGAGCAGGCGCGATCGATGTCGATGTTCGCGACCATGGCCGGCGATTTCGAGGACGCCAAGGAGCGTTCCAACGCCATCGCCGCGGCCAAGGTGCAGATCGGCAAGTCGCTGAAGTTCGTCGGACAGCAGGCGATCCAGCTCCACGGCGGCATCGGCATGACCATGGAGGCGAAGATCGGCCACTACTTCAAGCGCCTCACCATGATCGAGAACAGCTTTGGTGACACCGACTACCACCAGCGCCGCGTCGCGGATGGGAGCGGGTTGATCTAGTCACCGTATCGCGAGACGGTAGCCGCACTGAGATCGTCATGCCCGGGCTTGTCCCGGGCATCCACGTCTTGGCGGCAAGGGAAGAACGTGGATGGCCGGGACAAGCCCGGCCATGACGGTGAGTTTGACGATGCAAAGAAGAGGGAACCACTAAAATGAAAAACACCCCGTTCGATCTCACCGGCAAGGTCGCAATCGTCACCGGCTCCAGCCGCGGCATCGGCCGCTCTTCCGCGGAGCTGCTCGCAAAGCTCGGCGCCAAGGTCGTGGTGTCATCACGGAAAGCGGAGGCCTGCAAGGAAGTCGCCGACGGCATCATCGCGGCCGGCGGCGATGCCATCGTCATTCCCTGCAACATCGCGCGCAAGGCCGAGGTCGAGGCGCTGATTTCGGGCACGATCAAGCACTACGGCAAGATCGACATCCTGGTCTGCAACGCGGCGGTGAATCCGTATTACGGTCCGCTGCTCGACATCACCGACGAGGCCTTCGACAAGATCATGGGCAGCAACGTCAAGAGCAACATCTGGCTCTCCGCGCTGGCGATCCCGCAAATGGCCGAGCGCGGCAACGGCTCCGTAGTCATCATCTCCTCGATCGGGGGCCTGCGCGGCTCGACCGTGATCGGCGCCTACGGCATCTCCAAGGCCGCCGATTTCGCGCTGTGCCGCTCGCTCGCCGGTGAATGGGGCCCGAAAGGCGTCCGCGTCAACTGCATCGCGCCCGGCCTCGTCAAGACCGATTTCGCCCGCGCGCTGTGGGAAGACGAAGCCAACCTCAAGCGCCGCACTGCCACCACGCCCCTTCGCCGCATCGGCGAACCCGACGAAATCGCCGGCGCCGTCGCCTACCTCGCCTCCGACGCGTCCAGCTTCATGACCGGCCAGACCATCGTCATCGACGGCGGCGTGACCACGGCAGCGGTGTAGCCTTCTTCCCTCTCCCCTTGTGGGAGAGGGTGGCTCGCCGCATAGCGGCGAGACGGGTGAGGGGTATCTCTCCGCGAGTGAATCTCTTCCTGCTGAATTCGCCGAAACATACCCCTCATCCGGCGCGCTTTGCGCGCCACCTTCTCCCACAAGGGGAGAAGGGAAGGCGGCCGTGTCCGCTCATCCAATCTTGACCTTGCCGCCCTAATCCGCTCCCTTTGGCGCGACACAATGACCCCCTCTCAGGGAAACGCCAAGGTAGCTTCCATGTCTTTCGTCCTCGCCATCGACCAGGGCACCACCTCGTCGCGCGCCATCGTCTTTCGCAGTGACATCTCGATTGCCGCCCGCGCGCAGCAGGAGTTTCCGCAGCATTTTCCGGCCTCGGGCTGGGTCGAGCACGAGCCGGAGGACATCTGGACCTCGACCGTCATGGTCTGCCGCGACGCGATCGAGCAGGCCGGCATCACCGCAAAGGATATCGCCGCGATCGGCATCACCAACCAGCGCGAGACCACCGTGGTGTGGGACCGCGCCACCGGCCAGGCCGTGCACCGCGCCATCGTCTGGCAGGACCGTCGCACCGCCGACATCTGCGCGAAACTGAAGCACGACGGCCGCGAGCCCGTGATCTCGCAGAAGACCGGCCTGATCATCGATCCCTATTTCTCCGGCACCAAGGTCGCCTGGATCCTCGACCACGTACCCGGCGCACGGGCGCGTGCGGCGCGCGGCGAATTGATGTTTGGCACCGTCGACTGCTATCTGCTCTGGCGCCTCACCGGCGGCAAGGTGCACGCCACTGATGCCACCAACGCCTCGCGCACGCTGCTGTTCAACATCCACACCGGCCAGTGGGATGACGAGCTGCTGGAGATCATCGGCGTGCCGCGCTCGATGCTGCCCGAGGTGAAGGATTCCTCCGCCCGCTTCGGCGAGAGCACGCCAGACCTGTTCGGCGGCGCGATCGCGATCTCAGGCATTGCCGGCGACCAGCAGGCCGCAACCATCGGCCAGGCCTGCTTCCGCCCGGGCATGATGAAGTCCACCTATGGCACCGGCTGTTTTGCCCTGCTCAACACCGGCACCACGCCGGTCGTCTCCAAGAACAAGCTGCTCACCACCGTCGCCTATCAGCTCGACGGAAAGCGCACCTACGCGCTCGAAGGCTCGATCTTCGTCGCCGGCTCGGCGGTGCAGTGGCTGCGCGACGGCCTCGGCATCATCAAGCACGCCGCCGAGACCGGGCCTCTCGCCGATCAGTCCGATTCCATGCAGAGCGTCTATCTGGTCCCGGCCTTCGTCGGCATGGGCGCGCCCTACTGGAATCCGCGCGTGCGCGGCGCGCTGTTCGGCCTCACCCGCAACACCGGCCCTGCCGAGCTCGCGCACGCCGCGCTGGAGAGCGTGTGTTACCAGACCTTCGACCTCTGGGCCGCGATGCGCGCGGACTGGCCGAGCTCGGAAGTCGCGAGCGTCGTGCTGCGCGTCGACGGCGGCATGACCGCCTCCGACTGGACCATGCAGCGCCTCGCCGATCTCTTGGACGCACCGGTCGATCGCCCCGTGATCCAGGAGACCACGGCGTTGGGCGCGGCCTATCTCGCCGGCCTCCAGGCCGGCGTCTATCCCGAGCCGACGAAGTTTGCCGACAATTGGCGCCTCGAGCATCGTTTCAAGCCGAACATGAGTCAGGCGACGCGGGAGCGGAAGCTCGCGGGTTGGGCGAGGGCGGTGAAGGGCGTGCTCGCGAGCGATGAGGGAGAAGGATAGGGCGGATGTCGTAGCCCGGATGGAGCGAAGCGTAATCCGGGGTTTTTTCCACGAATAAGATTCCCGGATTACGCTTCGCTCCATCCGGGCTACGGACTAAAAGAACAACAACGGGAGAAGACAATGAACACGGATCTCAACCGGGTCATCCAAAAACTCTGCGGCGCAGCCATCTGCGCCGCGCTGCTGACCTCGACAGCCATCGCGCGCGAGAAGGCGAACCCGCTCGGAAGCGCGCGGCAGCTCAAGACCGACGTCGCAGGCCTCGACGCCCCCGCCCAGATCCTGGTCGACGTCTGGGGCATCCCGCACATCTATGCCGGCAATGAGCACGACCTGTTCTTCCTGCAGGGTTTCAACGCCGCGCGCGATCGGCTCTGGCAGATCGATCTCTGGCGCAAGCGCGGCCTCGGCCTGCTCGCAAAGGATTTCGGCCCGGCCTATGCCGAGCAGGACAAGGCGCTGCGGCTGTTCCTCTATCGCGGCGACATGAACGCGGAGTGGGCGGCCTACGGTCCCAAGGCGAAGACCTATGCGGACGCGTTTGTCGCCGGCGTCAATGCCTATGTCGCCGATGTGCGCGCGGGAAAACGTCCGCTGCCGATCGAGTTCAGGATCGCCGGCACCATGCCTGATCCGTGGACGGCGGATGACGTCGTCCGCATTCGCAGCCACGGCCTGACGCGCAATGTCGCCTCCGAGGTCAAGCGCTCGCTGGTCGCCTGCGCGGCCGGCCTCGATGCCGATCGTTTCCGCGTCAAGCTCGAACCGGCATGGACCACGAAAGTCCCTGATGGGCTCGACCCCTGCAGCGTGCCGAAGGCCGTGCTCGCGGCCTACGATCTTGCGACGCGCCCGGTGGCCTTCGCGGCACCGAAGGACAAGCAGGCCGCACTTGCGCATGATCCCGACAAATACCTCACCGAGGCCGACCAGCAGCGCGACACCATCGGCTCCAACAATTGGGTGATCGCGGCATCGCGCACCGCGACGGGCCGCCCGATCCTCGCCAACGATCCGCATCGCGAGCACAGCGTGCCCTCGCTGCGCTACATCGTCGGCCTCAATGCGCCCGGCCTCTCCGTGATCGGTGCCGGCGAGCCGGCGCTGCCCGGCATCTCGATCGGCCACAACGGCACCATTGCGTTCGGCCTCACCATCTTCAACGTCGACCAGGAAGACCTCTACGTCTACGAGCTCAATCCGCAAAACCCCAACCAGTACCGCTACGGCAATGGCTGGGAGGACATGCGCATCGTCCACGAGACCGAGCAGGTCAAAGGCGAGGCCGATCGCGACCTCGAGCTGAAGTTCACCCGCCACGGTCCCGTCATCTTCGTCGACGATGCGAACAAGCGCGCCTTTGCGGTCCGCTCGATCTGGTTCGAGCCCGGCACGTCAGCCTATTTCGGCTCGTCCGACTACATGACCGCGAAGGACTGGAACGGCTTCCTCGCCGCCATGCGGCGCTGGGGCGCGCCGTCGGAGAACCAGGTCTATGCCGACACCCGCGGCAATATCGGCTGGGTCGCCGCCGGCAAGACGCCGCGGCGCGCCAACTTCGACGGCCTGATGCCGGTGCCCGGCGACGGCCGCTATGAGTGGCAGGGCTTTCTCTCGCTCGACGAATTGCCGAAGGCCTATCAGCCCAAGCAGGGCTTTCTCGCCACCGCCAACCAGATGAACCTGCCGGCCGATTACCCGATAGCCGAACGCAAGGTCGGCTTCGAATGGTCCGACAGCGCGCGCTGGCAGCGCATCACCGAGGTGCTTGCGGCCAACAGCAAGGTCACGCTCGCCGACGCCATGGATTTGCAGAACGACGACACCGCGATGCTGGGGCGGCGCCTCGTCAAACTGTTGCAGCCGCTCACCTCCGACGATCCCAATGTGAAGAAGGGTCTCGAGCTGCTCAAGCCATGGGACGCGCGCGATGCCGCCGACAGCGCGGCGGCTGCCGTGTTCGAGGTCTGGATCGCCAATCATCTTGGGCCGGTGCTGCTGAAGACCACGGCGCCCAAGGCCGCCGATCTGATCGCGCCGGAGGCGTCGAGCATTTCGGCGCTGGTCGCCTATCTGGAATCTCCCGATGCGTCGTTCGGCGCCGATCCCGCTGCCGCGCGCGACCAGATCCTGCGCGACAGCCTCGGCGCCGCGGTGGCTGACGTCACGGGCAAGCTCGGGCCGGATGCCTCGACCTGGCGCTGGGGCCGGCTGCATGTCGCGAAATTCGACCATGCGCTGATGCCGCTCGCCGACAAGGCGACCGCCGCGCAGCTCTCGGTCGGCCCGCTCGCCTATGGCGGTGCCGCCAATGTGCCGCGCGCGGCCACCTACCGCCGCGCCGATTACCAGCTGTTCGCCGGCGCATCGTTCCGCATGGTGCTCGACGTCGGCAATTGGGATGCGAGCCGCACCATCAACACGCCCGGCCAATCCGGCGATCCCTTCAGCGCCCATTACCGCGACCTCGCTCCGCTCTGGGCCACGGGCCAATATGTCCCGCTGCTCTACAGCCGCCCGGCCGTCGAAGCCGCAACCGCGGAAGCGATCATTTTGACGCCGCGATGATCGACTTGTTGGCTGGAGAGTGCCGGAAGAGCGCGGCCTGCATGGTTCGAGACGCCCGCTTAGGCGGGCTCCTCACCATGAGGGTCTGATATCTCGCCGCGAAATGCGCCGTCATCCTGAGGGCCCGCCGTAGGCGGGCGTCTCGAAGGATGGGCCGCAAGCGAGCTGTTCGCCATGTCTTTCTGAGAGGCCACCCATGATCATCCCCGACGGCTATTCCGACATCCCCGCTGGCAAGATCGCGGCGGTCGTCACCCATCTGGAGATGACCGCACCTCCCGCGCGCCGCGACGATCCTCCAGGCAGTTGGACCTTGCGCAAGGTCGACGCGCCCGCGCTTCACTGGTATCGCGATCTCCATCGCCGCGTCGGCGAGGAGTGGCTGTGGTTCTCGCGTGCGCGCCTGAATGACGGGGAGCTTGCCGCAATCGTCCACGCGCCGGGCATCGAGGTCCATGCCCTGGTCGTGGACGGCCGCGACGAAGGCCTGCTCGAGCTGGATTTCCGCGAGGCCGGCCAGTGCGAGCTGGTCTATTTCGGCGTCACCGCCGGATTGATCGGGACGGGAGCCGCTCGCTTCCTGATGAACCGCGCGCTGGAGACTGCCTGGTCGCGCGAGCTGCGCCGCGTCTGGGTGCACACCTGCACCTTTGATCATCCGTCCGCCGTTGCGTTCTATCAGCGCTCGGGATTTCGTGCGTTCCGTCGCCAGATCGAGGTGGCCGATGATCCGCGCCTCGATGGAACGGCATTGCCGACGGCGGCGAGGCATGTGCCGATCATTGAGTAATGCCGGGCTACGCGCCCTCAATAATTATACCGCACGCCAAAGCTGAACCCCTGCGCAAGCAGGTTCGTCGTGTTGAGCACCGGCCCGGGTCGGTTCGGCCCGCCGCCGGCCGGCGGTGGCGTGAGGTTCGGATTGACGGTGGTGTCGATCAGCCCGCCGGCGCGCTGTACGCCGGTCCAGTACATCACGTCGTAGCCGGCGATCAGCCGCCAGCCGGGCGCAACCTGATATCCCGCCTTCAACGACAGCTCCGGTACCACGGCGAAGCGGGTCTGGTCGTAATGGCCTATATTGCTCGACAGCGCGAGGAAGCCGCCCGGGGCCGTCGTGGTGACGCCGGCCACGGTCGAGGCGGTCGAGCCCGAAATGTCGGCGCTGTTGAGATTGGCGCCGAGCGCCACCTTGCCGCGCCACTCCAGCGACCACGGGCCATTGCGCCAGTCGCCGGTAAGGCCGAGATCGAGGCCGTGGAAATTGCTCGACGCCTTGAAATTGTCGGTGGGGCTGAAGGTGCCGAAGGCAAGAATGGTCGCGGTATTGGAGATCGTCAGCGTGTCGGTCGACCGCAGATAGCGATAGCCAACCAGCGCGCTGACGCGCTGTCCGCTCCACGCGCCGAGATCCCAGCGATAGAGCGCGCCGGCGCCGAGCAGGCGCGAGGTTTCGCTCGCGCTAGCACTGCCGGTGGCCAGCCCCGGAAATCCCGCGATCAGCGCGTCGGGAACTCCCGTCAGCGCATTGGTGAAGGGCCGTGCCAGGATCGGATTGGCATTGATGTCGGTCGCAAATCCGGTCGAGAGATTCTCCAGCCCGAAGAACGAGGCTTCGATGCCGCGGCTGCGCTGCGGATCGAACCAGTAGCCGGCGGTGATGCGCCCGCCCGAACGCCAGTCGCTGTTCACACTGGAATTGCCGAACAGCACGGTCGTCGTGGGCTGGCCGAGCACGCCGACAACTCCCAGCGGCGTGCCGACCGCGCTCGTGGTCACCAGCGCCGGCAGCTTGTCGCCCGTCACGCTCCAGGCAAGGTAGTCGGCCTCGGCCCAGAACGGATTGAAGTCGGCAGGTTTGGGCGGCGCCTTCATCGGCAGATCGGCTGCTGACGTGACGTCGGGCACGATCGCCGTAAGAGCCAGGCCGACTGCTGCCGCTCTCAATGCCCGCCGATTCATTTGGCTTCCCTCTGGGTCCGCGGAATGAACCATGCGACAATTTGTTCGGCAAGCTGGAGTTGAGGCGGTGCCGAGACGAAAATGCGTAGCTGTTGCCGTTGGGCACCGCTCGCTGGCTGTGTCGTTCGATAATAGCCCTGTGAAGAAGATGAATGGCCGGCTTCGAGCCCCGGCCCTGACTAGTGAGCGAGAACCATGCTCCTGATTGGCCAATACGATTCTCCCTTCGTCCGCCGTGTCGCGATCGCGCTGCGGCTCTACGGCCTCGCCTTTGAGCACCGGCCATGGTCCACCTTCGGCGACGCCGACAAGATCGCGCCGTATAATCCGCTGCGCCGCGTGCCGACCCTGGTGCTCGACGACGGCGAGGCGCTGATCGAGAGCACGATCATTCTCGATTATCTCGATGAGCTCGTCGGGCCTGAGAAGGCGATGCTGCCGCGCGGCGGCGCCGAGCGGCGAAAGCATTTACGCATCTGCGCACTCGCCACCGGCCTCGGCGACAAGGCGGTGAGCCTGCTCTATGAGCGCGTGCTGCGGAAGGAGCAGCTTGCGCTGTGGGTCGAGCGCTGCCAGGCGCAGATCGCCGACGTGCTGAAAGTGCTCGAAGCCGAACGCGCCGGGGTGACGACGCCGTATTGGCTGGGCGGCCGGATCGGCCACGCCGACATTGCGGTTGCCTGCGTCGTTCGCTTCACCCGCGAAGCGCATCCGCAACTGTTCGAGCCGTCGCGCTATCCGGCGCTGTCGGCACACGCCGAACGCTGCGAGGCGCTGGCACCGTTCGGGGAGATCGTGCAGCCGCTGGCCCCGCCGAAGGGGTGAAAGCGCGCCGTCCTATCTCCTGTTACAGGGCTTGATCTCACCCGCTGCGGACTTCAGGACGATCGGATTTGGCGACAGTCTTATGCCAAAGAACAATTGAGAGCCGGACACCTTGTCGTCCGATCCCTGGTGTGCGTCCAGCTCGAGCTTCGCTGCGATCTCGGATGTCAGCTTGGCCCGCTCCTCCATCGAAATCGTGTTGTGATATTTGATCTCGTAGACGACGTCGGCCTCCAGCACGGACCGCGTCTGGCAGACGACTCCGCCGCTCGAAAGGTTCAGGGCGATCGCGTCCTCGCATTCGGCCTTCAGCAATGCATTGCGGGTCGATATCAGCGACTCGTCGGAAATCAGGAGAATGTTGGCGTTCTCGAGCTTGAGGTGAATTGAATCAACTTGCTGCATTCCGGCGACCGCCGACAGCTTGTCCCTGACCTGCGCGGACACGTCGAGATTCTTCTCGAGCGACTGCTTCAGGTCCCGGTCCACGGTCGGTGATTTCCGGATCTTGTCGGCCAGCAGCGCGGGGTCGATATCGCAGGTCGGATGCAGCTCCAGCCGGCCATTGCTCAAATATTCGATCGTGTTGATGGTGCCGGGACCGCCGAACGTGCTCGGCGGGACCACCTCGAAATATCCGGTCTCGGAGAGGATGGCCGTGATCGTCTGTTTCTTTCGCGGGAACCCGACCCAGGCTGCAACCATCACCAGGCCGATCGCGACAAAGACGAGGCTACCAAGCCAAAGCCATTTGCGACTTGCTACTTTCGCGGGCAGCACAACTGGTTTCGTTCGCCGCATGGCACGTAGCCTTTCGGACAGTCAGCCGCGGCAATCGTGGGCAGCACGACAAGGGCGATCGCGGCGACGAACAGTGCAATGAACTGGTTCATATGCTCGATCCCAAGCAAACCATCGGTTTGAAGGTAGTAGACCGATAGAGTATCGAATCAAGGTTGAGCGGACAAGTGAACGAGTTCACACCGCCCGGTTCCTGCGCGAAATTGCCGGTGAGCCGAATTCCGGACCGCGACTCGTCCTGGTGGTGTGTCAGAAAGGAGCAGGCCGCTCTTTGCGTCGCGCACTGTCGGTTGTTGCGAGGCGCAGGCGCCGTCCAGGGAGATCGTGCAGCCGCCGGCGCCGCCGAAGGAGCGAGGTCTCTACCCTCCCCTGGAGGGGGAGGGTCGTTCGCGCGAAGCGCGAGCGGGGTGGGGTGTCCTCTCAACACCGGGGGTGTTGAACGCGGAGAGTCCCTCACGCCCCCACCGTGCGCGTTCCGCGTCGCTGCATCCGCACCCAACCGCGACCACC